>NZ_DYZD01000064.1 GCF_020741345.1 Nocardiopsis listeri | reverse complement strand
CCGCCGTAGCCGCCCTCGGACAGGGCCTGCTCGTCGAGGACCTCGATCTCCAGGTTCGCCTGCTGGGCGATGTCCTGGGCCGCGGCGGCCAGGTCCTCGGGGACCAGGTCGGCCGGGGCGGTGTTGACGAGGTCGCGGGTGTAGGAGACGGCTTCGGCCAGGACCGCGGCGCGCTCGATGGCGGCCTCGGCGCCGGAGGCCTCACTGACCAGGGTCAGTGTGGCCTCGGCGTTCTTGGTCGCCTTCTTCTGGGCGGCCTCGGTGGTGCGGTAACGGTCGAAGGCGTAGGCGCCGAGCCGGGCGCCCAGGGCCACGGCGCCGACCTGGTCGGCGGTGGTCGCGGGCAGGGCCAGCACGACACGGCCCGCGCCTTCGGGGCGCGAGCTCAGAGAACGCAGCGCGGCACCGGCCGCGCGGGACAGTACGTCGGAGTCGACGGGACCGTCGGTGGGCGCCGGGCCGAGACCGACCGCGACGACGACCGGGGCCTTGACGGCTCCGAGGGAGGCAAGAGTGTGCACCTCCTCAGGGGCGCCGCTCGCTCCCAGGAGCGACAGGGTCGTGCCGAGGCCGCCGGAGAAGGCGGCGTCGACGGAATGAGCGCCCGACGCGGGCTCCGGGGCGTCGCCTCCGGAGTGATAACCGACGACAACCGCGTCGGCGTCGAGCGAACTGGGGGACTCCGTGTTTACTGACAACGTCGTGCTCACGTCCTTGATGCTAGTCCTCTCACGGGCCCGGCGGCGACGTGGCGCCCCGCGTCGCCGCGGCTCTGACACGGCGTTCCGCGGCCCGGCGCGTCGCGAGCCGTCCCCCGGTGGGCCGGATCCCTCCCGCGCGATGTGGGCGCCTTTGGTCACTTTCCGGGGGTGTCGCACGGGATCGGCGGCGCCGCGGTTCGTTGCCCCGGTGAAGTCCCGCCGAAACTCCGTGTGAATAAATGTGATCATGGCTACATCGGTCACCTCGCGGGTGCACCGATCAGGCCAGAGCGGCCGCCACCAGCAGCGCCGTCGTCGCCGCGGTCTCCACCAAGGCCCCCAGAACGTCACCGGTGATCCCGCCCAGCCGACGCACCGCGTGCCACAACAAGCCGCCGGCCACGACGACCCCCGCCGCGGCACCGGCCGCACAGGCGAGCGCGAACCCGGGGGAGTGGACCACCCCGAGGGCGCACAGAGCGAGCACACCCGTGGAGATCACGACCGCCATGGGAGCGCCGACCGTGCCCGCGACGAACGCGCCCAACCCGTCCGGGCGGGCCGAGGGAACCCGACGCAGGCACGCGAGCGTCGCGGCCGCCCGTCCCACGGCCCCGGCCGTCGTCGCGCCCACCACCGCCGCCCAGACGGAGACCTCCGCCAGCTGCGCCAGGGCCAGCGCCTGCGCGCCGACCGTCACCAGCAGGGTCAGCACACCGAAGGGTCCGATGTCGGAGCGCCGCATCACCTCCAGGGCCTCCGCGGCGGGCCGACCACTGCCCAGACCGTCGGCCAAATCGGCGAGGCCGTCCAGGTGCAGCCCACGGGTGAGCAGGGCGCCGGCGCCCACCGCCAGGAGCGCGGCCAGCGGAGCCGACCAACCCAGCCACGTACCGAAACCGGCCACGGTCCCGATCACCGCGCCCAGCAGGGCGCCCAGGACGGGGGCCCACGACATCGCCCGGCCGGCCACCGCGCGGTCCACCCGATCGACGCGCACCGGCCACACGGTGAAGGTGCCCACCGCCATGCGCAGCCCCGCCACGGTGTCCCCGTCGCCCATCCGGCTCACCAGAGCTCCACCACACGACCGGCCGCGGCCAGGACGACCTCCTCGGACTCGGCGCCGACCCACTGGTTGAGCAGCCCCAGCCGGTCTCGGAAGAGTCGCCCGGAGCGGGTCGCCGGAACCACGCCCGAGCCGACCTCGTTGGTCACCGCCACCACGTACGCCCGGGTGGAGCGCCAGGCCTCCAACAGCTCCTCGATGGCCGCGTCCACGTGGGCCTCGGCGCCCGGGGGAGGGTTCTCCTCCCATAGCCCGCTCCGGTCCATCACCGCCGTCAGCCAGGTCCCCAGACAGTCGACCAGCACCGCGCCCCGCCGTTCGCGCAGCAGGTCGGCCAGTTCGGTGGTCTGCTCGGTCCGCCACCACCAGGGCCGACGGCTGATGTGCAGGGCGATCCGCTCGGCCCATTCGGGGTCGGTCGCGGCGTCGGGGATCGGACCGGTTGCGGCGTACACGACCTTCGGTTCGGCCAGCAACCGGAGTTCGGCCTCGGTCGACTTGCCGGACCGGGCACCACCGGTCACCAGGGTCCGGTGCGGACCGCGTGGTCGGGGCTCGGGCCACACCGACGGCGGGCACGTCATCGTCGTGCCGTCGGTCGGCACCAGGGCGCCCCACAAGCGGGCCCGGCGGGTGAACTCGCGGGGCGAACGGATCCGATGGTCGCCACCGACCGCAACCACCGCCGTGGTCACCCCGATCACACCCGAGCGGCGCAGCTCGCCGATCACCTCCGGGCGCTGCGCGGCGTCGACGATGACCATGTCCACCTGGTTCTCGGAGGCCGAGGTGTAGGCCGAAGCGCCGTCCGGAAGTTCCTCCGCCGGCGGCCCGCCGGGTTGTATCCCCGGTCCGGAACGGGCGTACAGAAGCCGACCGCCGTCGGGCGCCTCCACCCGGACCCCCTCGGGGGTGGGCGTGACCGTGTAGTCGGGCGGCACCGGGCCGACGGTCCCGCACTCACGGAGGCGGAACCGGTCGTCGACGGTCACCCTCAGCGGAAGGCGACGGTCCGAACGAGCCTTGTTGCAGGACGAACAGGTGCATTGAGGCGCGGGCCAGCCCGCGGGTCCCGCTGTCCCCAGAAATCGGATACGCACCTGGAAAAGTAAACCGCATCTCGGGCCGGGCCTTGGTTAAGCTCGGCACAGGATCGCGGTGACGACCACCGTGGTGTCGGCGACGAAGGGCGGTCGAACATGGAGTGGACGTGGCGGTACCACGGGGCGGACGGCGCACCGGTGGAGGCGAGGGACGTGCCGGCCGAGACGTTCACCTCGCGTGGCGACGCCGAGAGCTGGCTGGGCGAGAACTGGTCCGAGCTGGCGGAGGAGGGCGTGGGCACCGTCGCCCTGCTGGAGGACGATCGCGAGGTCTACACGATGCCCCTCACCGGCGACGAGGACTGACCCCCAGGAGACGAGAGGGGCCCGATCGCGTCGGCGACCGGGCCCCTTCGTGGTGTTCCGCGCCCTTAGCCGCGGATGTTCTCCGGGCTCTTGGTGAGCGCGGGGTCGGTCTGGACGCTGTCACCCAGGACCTCGTCGATACGGGTCATGAGCGAGGCGTCGAGCTTCACGCCGGCGGCCTTGACGTTGCTCTCCACCTGCTCGGGGCGGGAGGCGCCGATGATCGCGGCGGACACGTTCCGGTTCTGCAGCACCCAGGCCACGGCCAGCTGCGACAGGGACAGACCGGCCTCGGCGGCCAGCGGCTCCAGCCCCTGCACCCGCTCCAACAGCTCCTGGTCGGAGACCTTGTCGGCGAGGGACCCGCCGACCTTGTCGTCGGCGGCGCGCGAACCGGCCGGCAGTTCCCGGCCCGGCTTGTACTTGCCGGTGAGGATGCCGCCGGCGATCGGCGACCACACGATCTGACCGAGGCCCTCGCGCTCGGAGAGCGGCACGATCTCGGCCTCGATGGGACGCCAGAGCATGTTGTACTGCGGCTGGTTGGAGACGATCCGGTCGAAGCCCATCTCGTCGGCGATCTTCAGGGCCCGCTCGATCTCCTCGGCACGCCACTCGGAGACACCGACGTAGAGGGCCTTGCCCTGACGGACCAGGTCCTCGAAGGCCCGCATGGTCTCTTCGAGCGGGGTGGTGTAGTCGAACCGGTGCGCCTGGTACAGGTCCAGGTAGTCCGTCCCCAGACGGCGCAGGGAGTCCTCGCAGCCGCGGACGATGTGCTTGCGGGACAGGCCCTTGTCGTTCTTGCCCTCACCCATGGGCCAGAAGACCTTGGAGAAGATCTCCAACCCGTCGCGCCGCTCGCCCTTCAGGGCGCGCCCGAGCACCTCTTCGGCCTTGCCCTGGGCGTAGACGTCGGCGGTGTCGAAGGTGGTGATGCCCGCGTCGAGTGCGGCGCGGACACAGGAGGTGGCGGTGTCCTCCTCGACCTGGGATCCGTGGGTGAGCCAGTTCCCGTACGCGATCTCGCTGATGATGAGACCGCTGTTGCCCAAATGCCGAAATTCCATGCCAGAACTCTAGTGGTGCGGCCCGGGGGTGGCCACAACCGGCCCCACCGCGCCTGGGAACGCTCCCGGGCGCGGTCGTGGGAAGGGGCGGTGAAAAGGAAGGAGGACCGGTGCGCGCACCGGTCCTCGGGTCTTCGGGATGACGGGGATGGAGTGGGCGCTCAGCGTGCGCTCTTCGGGGTGGGGTCCTCGCCGACCTTGAGCCTGGGCTTGGGCAGGCGTAGCCGACGGAACTGCAACTGACGCATGGCGGCGTACATGCCGATGCCGCGAAGCAGGTCGTCGTTGGGGAAGTATTGAGCGGCGCGCTTCTTCACGGTGCGACCCACGAAGACGCCCTCGGCGATGATCGTGACCATCATCAGCGGCCAGATCACGTACGCCACACCCACCTGGAAGGCGGGGTTGTTCACGAAGAGCAGCAGGATGACCAGGATGGAGAACGGAAGGAAGAACTCGCTGGCGCTGCGGCGTGAATCGATGAAGTCACGCGCGTAGGCACGGGCCGGGCTCAGGTCCTGCGGCCGGTAGTACCGGGCGTCCTCACCCTTCGGTGCGCCGGGAACGGAACGCGTGACGCCCTTGGAACGTTGGCGATCCAGACGGTCCCGGTAGGCGCGGTAGGCCTCCTTCCGTGTCTCGGGGGCCTTCACCGGCCGGCGCGGGACCGATTCGGATTCCCTGCGCTTGGGGGTGGGCACACCCTTCTTGGGGGTATATCCCTTAGGTTGGGTGGCCTCAGAGGCCTCAGGGCTGGCGGATTCGGCTGAGGCCGAATCCGTGGCTGCGGAAGCGGAGCGACGTCGGAACACACCCTCAGGGTAGCCGGTCATAGCTTTATGGCGACCGCGGGCCAGACCGCGTAGGGTTGGGCAAAGCGCCCGCTGGGAACTGCCGATGTACGCAGCGAGAAGGGGACGGCCACGCCGATGAGCGTGTTTCAGCGACTTTCGATGATCTTCAAGTCGAAGGCCAACAAGGCCTTGGACTCTGTCGAGGACCCAAGGGAAACCCTCGACTACTCGTACCAGAAACAACTCGAGCTCCTGCAGAAGGTGCGCCGCGGCGTCGCCGACGTCGCGACCTCCCGCAAGCGCGTCGAGCTCCAGATCCAGCAGCTCGAACAGCAGTCGGACAAGCTGCAGAACCAGGGCAAAGCGGCGCTGGGTCAGGGCCGTGAGGACCTCGCTCGCGAAGCGCTCACCCGCCGCTCCGGTCTGACCAGCCAGATCGAGGGTCTGCGCGAGCAGCACGCCAATCTTCAGGGCGAGGAGCAAAAGCTCACGATGGCCGCCCAGCGCCTGCAGGCGAAGGTCGACGCCTTCCGCACGCGCAAGGAGACCATCAAGGCGACCTACACCGCCGCCCAGGCCCAGACGCAGATCAGTGAGGCGTTCTCGGGCATCTCCGAGGAGATGGGCGACGTCGGCATGGCCGTGCAGCGCGCGGAGGACAAGACCGCCGAGATGCAGGCCCGTGCCGGTGCGGTGGACGAGCTGCTGGCATCCGGTGCCCTCGACGACGTCACGGGTACCGGTCCGCGTGACGACATCCAGAGCGAGCTGGACCGCATGGCCAGCACCAGCGGTGTCGACGCCGAGCTCGAGCGGATGAAGCTCGAACTGGGCGGCGGCAGCGGTGGTTCCGCTCCGCAGCAGATCGAGGGTGGTAACGGTAGCCGGGAGGGCCAGTGATCGTCCGCATCATGGGTGAGGGCCAGGTGGACCTCACCGACGCCGACCTCGACGTGCTCAACTCCTTCGACGCCGCTCTGGAGGCCGCGATCGAGTCGGGCGACGAGAAGAAGTTCCGCAAGGCCCTGAACGACCTCCTGACGAAGGTGCGGGAGGACAGCAGGCCCCTGCCGGCGGACTCCCTGGAGCCCTCCCAGTTCATCCTGCCGCACGCCGACGCGAGCATGGACGAGGTCCGCAAGATGCTGCAGGACGACGGGCTCATCCCCGGATAACGGACGCGCACGTGTGTCCTCGGGGGATTCACCACCACCGTCCAGGTGAGCCCCACACCGACGACGCGGATCGGACCGGTTCCCTTCCGGTCCCGCCCGCGCCCAGTGCCTTCGCGCGCGTTCTCCACCACGGCCGCCGTGACCCGTCACGGCGGCCGTGGTGTTTCTCGGCGACACCGGAGGGACGAACACGCGCTGGTTCCGCTTTAACCCCTTTCTCACCTGGCCGAACTACACTCCGGAACACACACCGTGGAGGGGAAAGTCGTGGCTGGTTCGAAGTTCCGTCCGGACCGGGGGCTGACGGCCCGCATGGTCACGACCATGTTCCTCCTGATCCTGGTCTACGTGGCGTTCATCGTGGGGCTGGTGTTGGCCGGACTCAACGTCTGGCTGGTGCTGATCCTGGTCGGCGCGTTCGCGCTGTTCTCCTACTTCTCCTCCGACAAGATCGCCATGTTCTCCATGGGCGCCAAGGAGGTCACCCCCGAGCAGGCCCCCGACCTGCACGCCCTGGTCGACCGACTGTGCGCCATGGCCGACATGTCCAAGCCCAGGGTCGGCATCGCCGACACCGACGTGCCCAACGCCTTCGCCACCGGCCACAGCGAGAAGTCCGCGGTCATCTGCGTGACCACCGGGTTGATGCGCCGTCTCGACGGTCCCGAGCTGGAGGCCGTCATCGCCCATGAGCTCTCCCACATCGCGCACCGCGACGTCATGGTCATGACCATCGCCGGATTCCTGGGCATCGTCGCCGGGTTCCTCACCCAGGCCGGCCTGCGCTTCGCCATGTTCGCCGGGGCGGGCGGCGGCCGGGGCAACAACAACGGTCCCGCGCCCGCCGTCATCGCCCTGCTCGTGGTTCTGGTCAGCGCCATCGCCTGGGCGCTGAGTTTCCTGCTCACCCGTGCCCTGTCCCGCTACCGGGAACTGTCCGCCGACCGTGCCGCGGCCTACCTCACCGGACGTCCCTCGATGCTGGGCAGCGCGCTGTCGAAGATCACCGGCGACATGGCCGCCATCCCCACCCGGGACCTGCGTCAGGTCGAGCCGTTCAACGCCTTCTTCTTCGCCCCGGCCTTCTCGAAGAAGGGATTCAGCATGAGTCAGCTGATCGCCACCCACCCGCCGGTCGAACAGCGGCTGGCCCAACTCTCCGACATCTCCCGCCAACTCGGCCGCGGCGCCTGAGACGGGGTCCTCGTTCGGAGGACCGGGGCCGGGACACAGAGAGGACTCCCATGAGTTTTTGGCGCGCACTGCTGGGACGGTCGAAGCCGGCCGAACCCGATCTCGACGCGCTCTTCGGTCTGCCCACCGCGGCGCTGACCCTACGAGCCGGGGTGGGCCTGACACCCACCGGCAGCGGTTCGGTGGCCTTCCGGGCCGCGGAGGGCGCCGCCTTCGCCGACGTCGAACGCGACGTCACCGACCTGCTCAACGCCGACGACGGTCCGCCCGTGGAACAGACCACCGACGACTACGGCTACACGTGGCTGGTGGTGCGCGGCGCCTCCACCTCGGAGGGGGAGAGCGGTGACGCGCTCGCCGAAACCGACATCACCGGGCTGGTCACCGACCTGCACGCGGTCAACTCCACCCTGGAGGTCAACGGCTACGGTCCCTCGTTGCTCTGCTCGCTGGTGGGCTTCACCGACGGATCCGGTCGTTCGGTGGGCCTGGTGTACCTGTACAAGCGGGGCACCTTCTACCCCTTCGCGCCCGCGGGCGGCAAACGCCGGGACAACGCCCTGGAACTCCAAGTGGAGTCGGCGATCGGCGACGACCTGCCGATGGAGAAGGACCGGTCCCGCTGGTTCCCCGTGTACGGGGCGCCGGGGCTCTGACCCCGGCCGACGACGGCCCGGTGGGACCTTCGGAAGATGGCATAGGAGCGCGGTCCGGCTTACCCTGGTACCTACGGGCAGGCCCGTACGTCGCCCAGGTCACACGCACATCGTGGGGCCCGGTGGTGACAGGGCGAACACAGCGGCCGAACGGTGGAATGCCTCATCGGTCCCCGGTGTTTGGACCCGTTGAAGAGGACAGGACCCACGGGCCCTGCCTCGCGAGCGACCGGGGTCGCCAGGCGGCCGCAACCCCTTTTCAGAGGAGCTTTACGACATGACGGTTCAGACCGAGGACACCGCGCAGGGAGTCATCCTCACCGACGAGGCGGCCGACAAGGTGCGGTCTCTGCTCGACCAGGAGGGCCGCGACGACCTGCGCCTTCGCGTGGGTGTGCAGCCCGGTGGTTGCTCGGGGCTGCGCTACCAGCTCTACTTCGACGAGCGCGACCTCGACGGTGACATCATCACCGACTTCAGCGGGGTCGAGGTCGTCACCGACCGCAAGAGCGCCGCCTACCTCACCGGGGCGACCATCGACTTCGTCGACACGATCGAGAAGCAGGGCTTCACCATCGACAACCCGATGGCCACCGGTTCCTGCGCCTGCGGCGACTCGTTCAACTAAGCGCCCCCGCCGGCGCTTCGGCCCACCCGTCGCCCGCCGCCCTCAACGGACGGCCTGGCGGCCGACGGTCCTCCTTACCTTCGGACATCCCGGTGGCCCGGAACCAAGTCGATGGGGAGGGTGGACGCGCGTCCGCGTCCACCCTCCCTTTCCGGTTTCCGGGAGTCGGAAAAGGGGTCGGGAAGGCTATTCGGCCCGTGCGGTGGGTACCCTTGGCAGGTCCGAACGGGCGCGTGCCCGTGGCGGCTCGGTCGGCTCGCCCCGAGCGCCGAACCCTCTTGCCTACCAAGGAGCCCACCTCCCGTGCGTATCGCGGTTGCCGGATCCATCGCCACCGACCACCTGATGTCCTTCGAGGGTCGGTTCGCCGAGCAGATCATCCCCGAGCAGATCCAGCAGTTGTCCCTGTCCTTCCTGATCGACGAGCTGGACGTGCGCCGCGGTGGCGTCGCGGCCAACATCTGCTTCGGTCTGGGCGCCTTCGGCCTGAACCCCGTCCTGGTCGGCGCGGCCGGACAGGACTTCGAGGAGTACCGCTCCTGGTTGGACCGCCACGGAGTCGACACCTCCTCCGTGCTCATCTCCGAGCTGCGCCACACCGCGCGCTTCGTGTGCACCACCGACCGCGACCAGAACCAGATCGCCTCGTTCTACGCCGGAGCCATGGCCGAGGCCCGCAACATCGAGATCCAGCCGATCTCCGACCGGCTCGGCGGACTCGACCTGGTCCTCATCGGCGCGGACGACCCGGCCGCGATGGTCCGCCACAGCGAGGAGTGCCGTACCCGCGGCATCCCCTTCGCGGCCGACCCCTCCCAGCAGCTCGCCCGGATGGAGGGCCCCGAGGTGCGCACCCTCATCAAGGGCGCGGACCTGTTGTTCTCCAACGAGTACGAGAAGGCCCTGGCCGAGCAGAAGACCGGCTGGTCCGACGAGCAGATCCTCAACGAGGTCGGTACCCGCATCACGACCCTGGGCGCCAAGGGTGCCCGCATCGACCGCCAGGGCGAGGAGAGCATCCACGTCGAGGCGGCGGCCGTGGACGAACTGGTCGACCCCACCGGCATGGGCGACTCCTTCCGCGCCGGGTTCCTGGCCGCCCACTCCCGGGGCCTGTCCCTGGAGCGCGCCGCCCAGGTCGGCAACGCCACCGCCGTGCACTGCCTGGAGGCCGACGGCCCGCAGGAGTACAGCCTCACCTCCGAGAGCCTGCTGGAGCGGATCGAGCGCTCCTACGGCGCGGACGCCGCCGCCGAGGTCAAGCCGCACCTGTAGACGGTTTCAGCGCCGGCCCCGCCACCTCGCTCGGGGCCGGTATCGACGTGCGGGGCGCCGCCCACGGCCACGGGAACCGCGGTTCTGGTCGGGGTGGTGCTCCGGACCCCGTAAAGTGGATGGTCGCGACCCGCACAGGAAGACCTGTGCCGCCCCGGTGCGCTGAAACGCGTGCCGGTTCATTCGCCCAAGCCGTTCGCGCGGGGTCGCGCGCGACGGTGGGGAACCCGCCTTCCGTTCGCCTCGCATTCGCGGGCACGGGGCTCGGGCGCGTTCAGCGCCTCCCAGTTCTAGGCCAGCCTTACCTGGGATTCCCTGATTCACCCTGAAAGGACTATGCATGCGCTACACCGGACCGAAGGTGCGGTTGTCCCGGCGCGCCGGCACTCCGCTGACCCGTAAGGCGGTCAGCTACTTCGAGAAGCGTCCGTACCCGCCCGGTGAGCACGGTCGTCGTGTTCGTCGCAACAGCTCCGACTTCGCCGTCCGTCAGGCGGAGAAGCAGAAGGTGCGCTGGTACTACGACCTGACCGAGAAGCAGCTGCTCCGCGTCTACGAGAACGCCAAGAAGCGCGCCGCCCGTACCGGTGAGGAGATGCTCACCGAGCTCGAGCTGCGTCTGGCCACGGTCGTCCTGCGCTCGGGTCTGGCCGCGTCGATCTACGCCGCGCGTCAGTTCGTCAACCACGGCCACATCACCGTGGACGGCAAGAAGGTCGACATCCCGTCGTACCAGGTCAAGCCGGGCCAGATCATCAGCGTTCGGGAGAAGTCCCGCTCCATGGTCCCGTTCGTCGAGGCCGCCGAGGGCGTCCACGCCGACGACAAGATCGCCGGCTACCTGGCAGTGAGCCACAAGGACCTGCGCGTCGCGGTCATCGACCGCCCCAAGCGCGAGCAGATCCCGGTTCCCTTCGACGAGCAGCTCGTCGTCGAGTTCTACGCTCGCTAGGCACCTCCCGCACCGACGGGACCGGCCCCTGACGGGGTGGGCCCGCCCGCGGGAAAGGCCGCGCGGACCCCGGTCCGCGCGGCCTTCGTGTTGCCCGCCGGCCGCTTCGTCCTCGATGGGAAGAGGCCGGCGGGTGCTCCGCGCCGCATCGAAAATACCGGTCGGCGCCAATCGTTATCGCAACGGAACCGAAAGTCCCGTTCCGGTGCCGAGGACGTCTTCGGGTGGTCAGTACATCCGTCGGATGTGAAAAGCGCTACCCCGCGCCAAAGGCCGCTCCCCGACGAACTCGTGCATCTTCATCCGACACCAGGACGGTATGTCCGCGCTCGCCGCGGGATCGTCCGCGGTGACCGCGATGACCGCCCCGATGGGCACTTCGTGCAATCGGGCGGCCAACATGATGATCGGGATCGGGCACTTGCGGCCCACCGCCTCCACGGTGACCAGGGGTCGCTGTTCGGTCGGTCGCTCGGGCACGTCCACTCCCCGTCGGTCGTCGTCCTGTGTCCTTATCTTGACCTGGGCCGCTCGAAAAGGCGCACCCGGTTAAGGGTGTCGTAAACCCAGCGATACGCTCGCCTTAGTCTCGTGCCGAGAACGCGCACACCATCGCCCGCGGCGGTGATGTGCGGGAACCCGGCCGAGGGTCCGGGGGTACGCCGGGCCGCGCCTCGTAGCCAGCCGGGAGGAAGTCCCTCGGGGGCGACCTGGCCCGGCTCCGCGAAGCGGACGAGCGTTCCGGGAGGGCGCACCTGGCACAACACGCTGACCAGGTGAGCCCATGAACGGCACCTCGATCGGTTCGCGATAATGTTTCCCCCTGAAAAGCTTTGGATACTTAGGCCGCCCGTGGAGGATCCGCGGGCTTCACCGCTGGGAAGGCAATCCGTGAGTCCGACCCGCCAAAAAAATCGGCGCTCGACACTGCGCCGATGGGCACCACGCGGCGCCGCGCTCGCCGTGTTGGGGCTGGCCGCGACCGGCTGCGCGTCGAACGAGCTCACTCGTTTGGGCATGCCGGAACCGATCACCGAGCAGGCCGAGCGTGTTCTCGCGCTCTGGCAGGGCTCGTGGGTCACCGCTTTCGCGGTCGGCATTCTCGTATGGGGACTGTTCATCTGGACGATCCTCTTCCACCGCAAGCGCTCTGAGCAGTTGCCGCCGCAGGTGCGGTACAACATGCCCATCGAAGCGCTGTACACCGTGCTGCCGATCGTCGTCATCTCGGTGCTCTTCTTCTTCACCGCGCGAGACCAGGCCTACCTGCTCGAGACCGAAGAGCCCGCAGACGTCCATGTTGAGGTCGTGGCCTTCCAATGGGCCTGGCAGTTCAACTACATGGACGACACCAAGGAGAACGGTGGGGAGGTGCTCCACTCCGAGGTGGGTATCCCCAACCCGGACGGCACCGCCGACCGCTCCACCCAGCCCACTCTCGTACTGCCCGAGAACGCGATCGTCCACTTCGACCTCCACTCTCCCGACGTCATCCACTCGTTCTGGATCCCGTCGTTCGGTTTCAAGATGGACGTCGTCCCCGGACGTGACAACGCGTTCCAGGTCGACATGAACGAGGGCAGCGAGGGCACGTACGTCGGTCGTTGTGCCGAGCTGTGCGGTGTCGACCACACCCGCATGCTCTTCAACGTCGAGGTCCTGCCGCAGGACGAGTACGAGGCCTGGGCCGCCGAACAGGAACAGCAGGCCTCCGAGGAGGCCGGCGCCGAGGGTCTGGTGGAGGACTCCACCGACTCCGCCGAGGGTTCCGGGGCCGAGGGCACCGGGGCCGAAGGTTCCGGCGCCGAGGCGACCGAGGAGAATGACGAGTGATGAGTACGACGGCAACCGAGGCGACCAAGCCTCGCACCGACGATGGTCAGGCACCGTCGCGCAAGGGGTCGCTCATCGTCAACTGGATGACGTCGACCGACCACAAGATCATCGGGTACATGTACCTGATCACCTCCTTCGCCTTCTTCCTCCTCGGCGGGGTGCTGGCGGTCCTGATGCGTCTGGAGCTGTTCTCGCCGGGCATGCAGTTCATGTCCAACGAGCAGTTCAACCAGATGTTCACCATGCATGGCACGATCATGCTGCTGATGTTCGCGACCCCGCTGTTCGTCGGGTTCGCGAACGTCATGATGCCGATTCAGATCGGTTCGCCCGACGTGGCGTTCCCGAGGATGAACCTGTTCGGCTACTACCTGTTCCTCTTCGGTAGCCTCATCGCGATCAGCGGCTTCCTGACCCCGGGCGGCGCGGCCAGCTTCGGCTGGTTCGCCTACGCACCGCTGTCGGACGCGGTGCGCTCACCGGGTCTGGGCGGCGACCTGTGGATCCTGGGCCTGATCGTCTCCGGTCTGGCCACCATCCTCGGCGCGGTCAACTTCATCACCACCGCTCTGTGCATGCGCGCACCCGGTATGACGATGTTCCGCATGTCGATCTTCACCTGGAACGTGGTCCTGACCAGTGTCCTGGTGCTCATCGCCTTCCCGGTCCTGACCGGTGCCCTGATCGCCCTGGGCGCCGACCGCATGGTCGGCACCCACGTGTTCGACCCGGCGCACGGTGGTGCCATCCTGTGGCAGCACCTGTTCTGGTTCTTCGGTCACCCCGAGGTGTACAT
>NZ_DYZD01000063.1 GCF_020741345.1 Nocardiopsis listeri | reverse complement strand
GGCCACCGCCGCCGTCGCCTTCCCGGGCGAGGGCCACGGACCGTGGTGGTTGTCGGGCGCCACGGGGCTGCTGCTCGGCACGACCGCCCTGCTGCTCGACGGGGTCGCCTCCCGTGTGCTCGGCGCGACCGAGAAGGAGGCCTCGGAGTTCGGCCCGTTCGGGGTCGGCGGACTCCTCCTGCTCATCGTCCAGCCGTTGGTGGTGGGCCCGGCCGGATCGCCGGCCCTGTCGTTCTTCGCCCCACGCCGGCTCCCGACCGAGGCGCTGCTGGAACCCGCTCACGAGTTCGTCGGTCTGCCCGAGGCCACCACCCTCGCGGGCCCCGCCGTGGCGCTGGGGACGTTGATCGTCGGTGCGCTGGCGGTGGGCGCGGTACGGCTGTTCCACCGACGGCTGCTCGTACCCGCGGCGGCGCTGCTCGCGCCGGTGACACTGGTGCCGTTGCCGTTCGCGCTCGGCCTGCCCTTCCTGGTCGCCCTGGTGTGCACCGTGTTGGTCGGAGCGGCCCTGACGGCCGGTTCCGCCCTACCGAACCGGGCGGGGACCGCGTGGGTCGTGTGGTCCGCGGGACTGTTCACCTTCGCTCTGGCGTTCAGTTGGGCCCTGTCGGAACGCCACTCCGTCGTAGGGGTGCTGCTGGCCTGGGCGGTCGCGGCGTCCGTGACGTCCTCTCTGGCCCGTGTCAGGTCGATCGTCGTGGCCTCGACCGCCGCGGCGACCTTCGGCACCGGAGGGTTCGCCCTGGCACTGCTCGTGTCCTTGGGGGCCCCGGCCGAGTACGCCGCCTTCGGCCCCCTGCTGGTGGTCGCCGCCGTGGCGGCCGCGGCCCGGCGCCTGCGTTCGCCCCTGTTGGAGGCCACCGAGATCCCGGCCGCCGTGTGGGCGGCGATCGCCCTGGTCATCACCATGAGCGCGGGATCCCGGCTGGAACTGGTCGCGCTCGCCTTGGCCGTGGTCGGGGTGATCGGTCTGGCCAGTGCGGTGCGACCCGGCCGATGGTGGCAGGCGCCGGTCGGCGGGCTGTTGATGTTCTGCTCGATGTGGACGGTGCTGGTGGCCTGGGACGTCACCGTCCCCGAGGCCTACACGGTGCCGCCCGCGCTCGCCTTCCTGGTGATCGGCTGGGAGTGGGAGCGCCGGGCCGAAGTGAAGCCCTCCAGCCGGCTCTCCTACGGCGGCGGACTGTTGTTGCTGCTCGGCCCCACGGTCTGGCTCGCGCTCGACGGCCAGGACCTGGGGTGGCGGGTCCCGACGGTGCTGGTGGTGGGTGTGGCCGTGGCCGTGTGGGGCTTGAGGTCTCGCCTGCAGGCACAGCTGCTGCTCGGCGGAGGGGCGTTGTCGGTGGTGTCCCTCAGGGCCTTCGGTCCGCCGCTGTGGGACCTGACCCTGCTGCTGCCCAACTGGGCGCCGTTCGCGGTGGTCGGCCTGCTGCTGCTCCTGATCGGCGCGCGCTACGAGGCGAACCTGAATCGGCTGCGCCGGGTCGGTCGGTACGTCGGCGCCCTGCGCTGACCTCCACCCACGGGTGTGGCCCCCGCCGATTCGACGGGGGCCGCACTCGCCTGATGGTCCGGCTTTCGTGAACCACGGCGATCACCCGTTCGGGCGCCGTCAGGGTTCCCGACTCATTCGGCGCCCGGGAACAGCGCCGAGGGGGCCCTGAAGGACAGGGCTCAGTTCTCCAGCATCTCGGTGACCAGGGCGGCGATCGGGGAGCGCTCCGACCGGTTCAGGGTCACGTGGGCGAACAACGGATGGCCCTTGAGCTTCTCGATGACGGCGACCACACCGTCGTGGCGGCCCACCCGCAGGTTGTCGCGCTGGGCGATGTCGTGGGTGAGCACCACCCGCGAGTTCTCCCCCAGCCGGGACAGCACCGTCAACAGGACCCCGCGTTCGAGGGACTGCGCCTCGTCCACGATCACGAACGCGTCGTGCAGCGACCGACCTCGGATGTGGGTGAGCGGCAGGACCTCCAGCATCCCGCGGTCCACGATCTCCTCGATGACGTCCTCACTGGTCACCGCGGACAGCGTGTCGTGCACCGCCTGGCCCCAGGGCGTCATCTTGTCGTTCTCGGTACCCGGCAGGTAGCCCAGTTCCTGGCCGCCCACCGCGTACAGCGGACGGAACACCATCACCTTGCGGTGCTGGCCGCGTTCCAGGACGGCCTCCAGACCGGCGCACAGCGCCAGCGCGGACTTACCGGTACCGGCGCGACCACCGAGCGAGACGATGCCGACGTCGGGGTCGGTGAGCAGGTCGAGGGCGATCCGCTGCTCGGCGCTACGGCCCTTCAGACCGAACACGTCCTTGTCGCCGCGCACCACCTTCACCGACTTGTCCGCCTGGACCCGACCGAGCGCCCGGCCCTGCTCGGAGACGAGCACCAGACCGGTGTGGCAGGGCAGTTCCCTGGCCTCCTCGATCTCGCTCTCACCCTGGGAGAACAGCTCCTGGATGTTGGCGGCGGGCACGTCCAGCTCCGCCATCCCGGTCCAACCGTGTTCGATGGCGAGCTCTGCCCGGTACTCGTCGGCCTGCAGGCCGATCGAGGAGGCCTTGATCCGCATCGGCAGATCCTTGCTCACCAGGACGACGGCGTCCTCTTCCTCATGCTCCTCCTGGAGGTTGCGCGCCACCGTCAGGATCCGGGTGTCGTTGTCGCCGAGCCTGAAGCCCGCCGGCAGGATCTCCGGATCGCTGTGGTTGAGCTCCACCCGAAGCGTGCCGCCGTAGTCGTTCACCGGGACGGCGACGTCCAAACGGCCGTGGGCGACCCGCAGGTCGTCCAGGCGGCGCAGCGCGCTGCGAGCGAAGTACCCGAGCTCCGGGTGGTGACGCTTGCTCTCCAACTCGGTGATCACCACCACGGGGATGACGACCTCGTGCTCGGCGAACCGGCTCATGGCCAACGGATCGGCGAGCAGGACACTGGTGTCGAGCACGTAGACGCGCGTACCCTCTGCCGCTTCAGGGGCGGTGGGGGACTGGGTGTCACGGCGATCGGTCGAGGAACTAGCCACTCGTTCTCCCCTTGGGCACCGCGAGGGCGCCCTACTGTCACGGGATCATGGAGGACCGGGACCAGGCCCACGAGGGCCGGGTCCGGCCCTCCTCGTCGACATCCCGCCAGGGCGGAGAAGATCAATGAGCCGGGGCCTCCCGAACGGATGGGCGAACGCCATCCGCTGTCATCGACGCTACGCGCCCGAGAGCCCGTTTTCCAGAGCCCGGGCCGACCTCCCCATGAACTCCTCGTTACGAGAGGTCGGTGGGAACGGTGATGGGGGTCAGGAGCCGAAGCGCCGATTGCGCGCGCCGTAGGAGCGCAGGGCACGCAAGAAGTCCACTCTGCGGAAGGCAGGCCAGAAGACCTCGCAGAAGTAGAACTCCGAGTGAACGCTCTGCCACAGCATGAAACCCGACAGACGTTGTTCACCCGAGGTGCGGATGAGCAGGTCGGGGTCGGGTTGTCCGCGCGTGTAGATGTGCCGTGCGATGTCCTCGATGTCCAGGCGCTCTGCCAGCTCCTGGATATCGGTGCCCTTGGCCGCCTCCTCATGGAGGAGGGACCGAACCGCATCGGCGATCTCACGTCTACCCCCATACCCGACGGCGACGTTGACAACCAGACCCGGGTTTCCGGATGTGGCCTCTTCCGCCTCTTTCAGGGCACGAGCGGTCGAATCGGGCAGGACGTCGAGGGCGCCGACGGGGCGGGTGTTCCACCCCTCCTCACGTAGACGGGCGATGGTCTGCTCGATGATGCGCACGAGCGGGCCGAGCTCGGCCTCGTCACGGGTGAGGTTGTCCGTGGACAACATCCACAGAGTGACGACCTGCACACCGATCTCGTTGCACCACCCGAGCACCTCGAAGATCTTGTTCGCCCCGGCCTGGTGGCCCTGCTCGGCACCCGGGAGACCGCTGCTCTTGGCCCAACGCCGGTTCCCGTCCATGGCGACACCGACGTGCCGGGGGATCTCCTGGCTGGTCAGACGGCGTTCCAGCCGCCGCTCGTACAGCCAGTACAGGGGGTCACGGAGCCCCATTGGCGAAACCTCTCAGAGCTGGATCAAAGGACGGCGCACTCCGGCGACGGATGTGCCGACGGGGATGGGTCCAGAGTAGTTCGCCCGGAGCACTCACGTCACGGCGAGCGACTTTCGCACGTGCTTGCGGCCCTGGTGGATACGGGACTTGACCGTTCCCAGGGCCAGATTCAGTTCGGAGGCGATCTCGTTGTAGTCCATTTGGCACAGGTCGCGCAGGACCAGAGGCGCCACCAGGTTGGGGCGTTCCTTCTCCAACTGGTCCAAGGCCTCCAGCAGGTCGATCCGGGAACCGGCGATCACACTGGTGGTCCGGGGGTCGCGCTGGTGCGGCATGCGCTCGGCCTCGGTGGGGAACTCGGCGGAGCGACGCTTCATGGACCGGTAGGTCTGACGCGCGGAGTTGGACACCACGGTGTAGAGCCACGTGGTGAAGAGGGAGTCGCCCTTGAAGCTGTCGATCTTGCGCGCCACCCGCAGGAGCGCGTCCTGGCAGGCCTCCTCGGCGTCCTGGCGGTAGGGCAGGAACCGGGCGCAGCGGCGCAGTACCTCGGGCTGGATGCGACGGAGCAGGTCGTCCAGGGCCACGGAGTCACCCTCCTTGGCCCGACGCGCGAGATCCTCGAGTTCCTCGTCGACGTTGCTCGCCACCCGGCGACGGGGGGTGGGGCGCTCCTCGTGGTCCGGTCGGTCACTACTACGCATGGTTCGTCTCTTCCTGGCTGACGACGGACGTCCGTTCGTGAGGTCACACGTCTATCGGACGTCCACGAACCCCGTTCGGCTCCGTATACCTCGCTCGACTTCACGTGCCGATCCCGTTTTCTCACGAAACGGGAGAACCCGAAGGGGCTCCTCCAGTTTCCATGCCCCGACGGCGTCGGCGCTACCCGGGAAGGGGATCATATCCGCGGAAGCCATCGCCAAGGCGCAGATGGTGTATTAGTGGGCAACGAACGCGTATTCACCCCCTACAGACCGAGGCGGAAATGAGCCAACCGGAGGCCTTTGGACGTTACCGCGTCATACGGCGCTTGGGGTCCGGTTCGTTCGCCACCGTCTGGCTGGCCCAGGACGACCTTCTGAACTACCCGGTGGCCATCACGGTATTGGCCGAGAACTGGGCACATCAGATGGACATCCAGCACCGGTTCCTGGAGGAGGCGCGCATCCTGCGTCAGACCGACTCCACCTGGCTGGTGGCGGTGCACGACGTGGACGTGTTGCCGGACGGTCGTCCGTACATGGTGATGACCTACGCCGACCAAGGCAGTGTCGCCGACCTCATCCGACGAGGTCAACTCCCCTTGGACGAGGCCCTGCGGTTGCTGACCGAGATCGGCCAGGGCATCACCGTGCTGCACA
>NZ_DYZD01000062.1 GCF_020741345.1 Nocardiopsis listeri | reverse complement strand
TGTTCGCGCCCTCGCACGAGACCGTGTTGGTCTCCCGCTTCCTGGCGGGCGTTCCGCACGGCGCCTACCTGGGTGTGGCCGCGCTGGTGGCGGCTCACCTGGCCGGTCCCGGCCGGCAGGCCACCGCGGTCGCGCGGGTGATGCTCGGGCTGACCATCGCCAACATCGTCGGGGTGCCCGTCGGCACCCTGCTGGGCCAGCTCACCGGCTGGCGCACCGCCTTCCTCGTGGTGGCGGCCATCGCCGGCCTGACCGTTCTCGGGGTGGCCCGCTGGGTGCCGCACGTGCCGATCGGCCGCAGCGGTGGCCTGCGCGGGGAGTTCGCCGCCCTGGCCCGGCCACAGGTGATCCTCGGTCTGCTCACCGCGGTGTTCGGGTTCGCGGGGGTCTTCGCGGTCTACAGCTACATCTCCCCGATGATGACCGAGTTGGCGGGCATGCCCGCCTCCGGGGTGCCGGTCGTGTTGGCCCTGTTCGGTGTGGGCATGACCCTGGGTTCGCTCCTGGTGGGCCCGCTGGCCGACCGCTGGCTGCGTCCCACCATCTACGGCTCCCTGGCGAGCCTCGCGGCCGTGTTGGCGCTGTTCACCCTGGCCGTGCACAACCCCTGGACCGCCGCGATCGGCGTGGTGGTCCTGGGAGCCGTCGGGTTCGGGGTGACCGCCCCGTTGCAGGTACTGGTGATGAGCCGGGCGGGCGCAGCGCCCAGCCTGGCCTCGGCCTCCAACCACTCCGCGTTCAACCTGGCCAACGCCGGTGGCGCCTGGGTCGGAGGCGTGGGCATCGCGATGGGCCTGGGCTACGCCTCCCCCGCGGCGATCGGCGCGGTGCTGGCCGTGGCCGGCCTGGGCATCGCGGTGGCGGCGGGGTTGTCGGACCGCTTCACCCGACCGGAGCAGGAGGTGGTCGGCGAACCCGCGCTCGGCCACTGACACCTCGGCCAAGCGCCCGTGTCCCGGTTCGGGGCACGGGCGCTTCGCTGTTGGCAACCGTTTTCCCCGGGGGGTTGACTTCATCCTTTGTTAACGCCAACAATGTTGGCCAGGTCACAGCAGCCCCCTCATAGCCTCGACCCTCACGTGGCGTAAGGGATCTATTCAGTGAGCGCAGCCGAGAAGGGACCTCTCCTTGGCCACGAATGTTAACGCCCACAATTCTGGTTCCGCCGAACCTCCCTCCGGCCCCGTGGTGGTCGGTATCGACTTCGGAACCCTCTCCGGACGCGCCGTCGTGGTCCGGGTCCTCGACGGCACCGAACTCGGCACCGCCGAACACGCCTACCCTCACGGTGTCATCGCCGACCGTCTGCCCGGCCACGAGGAGCCCCTCGAACCGGAGACCGCCCTGCAACACCCCGAGGACTACCGCAGGGTCCTGCGCGAAGCCGTTCCCGCCGCCCTTCACGCGGCCGGGGTCACCCCCGAACGGGTCATCGGCGTCGGGGTCGACTTCACCTCCTGCACGGTCCTGCCCACGACCGCCGACGGAACCCCCCTGTGCGAGGTCGCCGACCTCACCGATCGCCCGCACTCCTGGCCCAAGCTGTGGCGTCACCACTCCGCCCAGCCCGAGGCCGACGAGATCAACGCCTTGGCCGCCGAACGCGGCGAACCCTGGCTGGGCCGCTACGGCGGGCGGATCTCCTCCGAATGGCAGTTCGCCAAGGCCCTGCAGGTACTGCGCGACGACCCCGAGGTCTACCGTCGCACCGACCGCTGGATCGAGGGGGCCGACTGGATCGTGTGGCAACTGTGCGGACACGAGACACGCAACGTGGCCACCGCCGGGTACAAGGGGATCCACCAGGACGGCGCCTGGCCCACCAGGGGCTTCCTGGCCGCGCTGGACCCCCGCTTCGCCGACTTCGCCACCGAAAAGCTCGATCACCCCCTGTCCCAGCTGGGCGAACGGGCCGGCGGCCTCACCGCCCAGGCCGCCGCCTGGACCGGCCTGGTCGAGGGCACCCCCGTGGCCGTCGGCAACATCGACGCCCACGTCACCGCGGCCGCCGCGCAGACCACGGCGCCCGGTCGGATGCTCGCCATCATGGGCACCAGCACCTGCCACGTGATGAACTCCGAGGTCCTGGCAGAGGTGCCGGGGATGTGCGGCATGGCCCTGGGCGGCATCACCCCGGGCATGTGGGGCTACGAGGCCGGCCAGAGCGGCGTGGGCGACATCTTCGGTTGGTTCGTCGACACCCACGTGCCCCCGGCCTACCACCAGGAGGCCGCCGAACGCGGGGTGTCCGTCCACGACCTGCTGTCGGCCAAGGCGGCCGACTCCTCGGTGGGCGCGCACGGTCTGGTGGCGCTGGACTGGCACAGCGGCAACCGGTCGGTCCTGGTCGACCACTCCCTGAGCGGCGTACTGGTGGGCATGACACTGGCCACCCGCCCCGAGGAGGTCTACCGGGCACTGGTGGAGGCCACCGCCTTCGGCACCCGCACCATCATCGAGGCCTTCACCACCGCGGGGGTCCCGGTCCAGGACCTGACCATCGGCGGCGGCATGGTCCGCAACCCCTTCGTCCTTCAGGTCTACGCCGACGTGCTGAACCGCCCCCTGCGCGTGGTGGACACCGAGCACAGCTGCGCCGTGGGGTCGGCCATCCACGCCGCCGTGGCCGCCGGTGCCCACCCCGACGTCCACACCGCATCCGCGGCCATGGGCCGGGTCCGTCCCGGCACCGTCGACCCCGACGCGCGACGCGCGGCGGCCTACGACGCACTGTTCGAGGTCTACACCGAACTCCACGACCACTTCGGGCGGGGCGGCACCGACAGCCTGCACCGGTTGCGGGCCCTGCGACAGGACGCGCTCACCGCCGACCACACCACCGCGGGGGCACGATGACCTCCACCGACGACCTCCAAGACCTGTTGACGCGCCACCGCACCGAGGTGGAACGTGCGCGCGAACACGTGTGCGACCTGCACGCCGAACTGACCCGATGGGACCTGGTCACCTGGACCAGCGGCAACGTCTCGGCCCGGGTACCCCACACCGACCTGATGGTGATCAAACCCAGCGGGGTGTCCTACGACGACCTCACCCCCCGGGACATGGTCGTGTGCGACCTGCACGGCGCCCTGGTCGAGGGCCGGCACAAACCCTCCAGCGACACCGACGCCCACGCCCACGTCTACCGGGCCCGCCCCGACGTCGGCGGGGTCGTGCACACCCACAGCCCCTACGCCACGGCCTGGGCCGCCCGCGGGGAGCCCGTTCCCTGCGCCATCACCGCGATGGCCGACGAGTTCGGCGGCGACATCCCGGTGGGCCCCTTCGCGCGCATCGGCGACGACTCCATCGGGCGCGGCATCGTCCGAACCCTGGAGGGGCACCGGTCCCCGGCCGTCCTCATGCGCGGCCACGGGGTGTTCACCATCGGCGCCACCGCCAAGGCCGCGGTCAAGGCCGCGGTGATGTGCGAGGACGTGGCGCGCACCATCCACATCGCCCGCCAGGGCGGACCCGTCGAACGCCTGCCGCAAGAGGACGTCGACGCCCTCTACCACCGCTACCAGAACGCCTACGGACAGTGAGGAAGCGACGTGCCCCTACCCACGCCCCCCGCGACCGACAACCCGGCGGTGCGCGCCCACCGGCCCCGTGTCGGGCTGCTCGGCATCATGCAGCCGCTCTACGACGACATGATCCCCGGGATCACCGGACACCAGGCCGCCTACGCCGGCCGGGTCGCCGAGCGCCTGTCCGACGTCGCCGAGTGGACGGTCGCTCCGCCGGTCCGTGGTCGTGAGGACGCCGAGCGCGCCCTGCGCTCCTTCGAGGCCGACGGGCTCGACGGGGTCCTGGTCGTCATGCTCACCTACGGACCCTCTCTGCGCGTCACCCGGGCCCTGTCCGAGCTGCGGCTGCCGGTCGCCCTGGCCAACATCCAGCCCGACCCCGCCGTCAGCGCCGCCTGGGACATGGACGACATGACCTACAACCAGGGCATCCACGGGGCACAGGACACCGCCAACGCGATGGTCCGGGCCGGGGTCGGCTTCGACGTCATCACCGGTGAGTGGCAGAGCCCGGACTTCGTGGCGCGGGTGGACCGCTGGGCGCGGGCCGCCCACACGGTCGGCTCACTGCGCAGGTTGCGGGTGGGCGTGTTCGGCTATCCCATGAACGGCATGGGCGACGCCCGTGTGGACGAGTCGGCGTTGCTGCGCAGGCTCGGACCCGAGGTGCACGTGATCGCGCCCGGCGCCCTGCACCGCACCATGTCCGACCTGCCCGAACAGGCGGTGCGCGGCCTCATCTCCTGGGAGGACGAGGTGTTCGACGTGGACGCCCGGCTGTCCGAGGAGGAGCGCGAGGACCACGTCCGTATGCAGTTGGGCATCGAACGGCTCCTGGAGGAATCGGGGTGCGGCGCCTACTCCACCCACTTCGACGCCATCGGTGAGGACGGGCGTTTCTCCCGGCTGCCCATGGCCGCCGCCTCCACCCTGATGGCCCAGGGGTACGGCTTCGCCGGGGAGGGGGACGTCCTGGCGGCCTCGGTCGTCTACGCCGGGCACCGGCTCGCCGGGGACGGTCACTTCACCGAGATGTACGCGATGGACTTTCCCAGCGACTCCATCCTGATGAGCCACATGGGCGAGGGCAACTGGCGGCTGGCCCGCGAGGACGAACCGGTACGGCTGATCAAACGCTCCCTGGGCATCGGAGGTCTGGACGACCCGCCCACCCTGGTGTTCCGTTACCGTCCGGGGCCGGCGACGCTGGCGTCCCTGGTCTCCCTGGGCGGGGAGCGGTTCCGCCTGGTGGTGGCCCAGGGCGAGGTCCTGGACTCCCCCGAGCTGCCCGCCCTGGAGATGCCCTACGGACAGTTCCGCCCCGCCACGGGTGTGCGCGGCTGCATGGACGCCTGGCTGCGCGCCGGCGGCACCCACCACATGGTCATGAACTCCGGTCACATCGCCCAGGACTGGCGTGTCCTGTGCGAACTGGCCGGTATCGAGTACGTCCCGGTCTGAGCGACCGGCCAGACACCATTCGGCGCCCGCACCCTGACCGACGAGGACCCTTACGCCGCCAACAGCACGGCCGCCCCCGACCGGGTCGTCCCTCGACCGATCGAGGACGTGAGCCTGTCCGTCATCACCCTGGCCCCCGGCCGGGTCTGACCCACACCCCCTACCGAGTACGGAAGAAGGCCCCCGATGCCCCGACCATCACTCCTGTCCGTCGCCGCCCTCTCCGGCGCCGCGCTGCTGTCCGCCTGCGGCGGTGTCGGCGACGCCACCCGCACCGACGGTGAGAACGGCGTCATCGGCATCGCCATGCCCACCCAGTCCTCCGAACGCTGGATCGACGACGGCGACAACATGGTCGCCGAGTTCGAGGAGCGCGGTTACGGAACCGACCTGCAGTACGCCGAGGACATCGTCGAGGACCAGGTCGCCCAGATCGAGAACATGATCACCCGAGGCGTGGACGCCCTGGTCATCGCCTCCATCGACGGTGAGGCCCTGGGCGACGTCCTGGACATGGCCGCCGACGGCGACATCCCGGTGATCGCCTATGACCGGCTCATCATGGGCAGCGAGCACGTCGACTACTACGCCACCTTCGACAACTTCGAGGTCGGTGTCCTCCAGGGGCGCTACATCGTCGACACCCTGGACCTGGAGAACGAGGGCGGCCCGTTCAACATCGAGCTGTTCGGCGGCTCCCCCGACGACAACAACGCCTACTTCTTCAACGACGGCGCGATGTCGGTCCTGCAGCCCCACATCGACGACGGCACGTTGCAGGTCCCGAGCGGCCAGACCTCCATGGAGCAGATCGCCACCACCCGCTGGGACGGCTCCATCGCCCAGTCCCGCATGGACAACCTGCTCAGCGCCAACTACTCCGACGAGGAGGTGCACGCGGTCCTGTCGCCCTTCGACGGCATCAGTCTGGGGGTGATCGAGTCCCTGCGCGCGGTGGGCTACGGCACCGAGGAGCGGCCGCTTCCCGTCACCACGGGCCAGGACGCCGACCTGTCGTCGGTGCGCTCCATCGTCGCCGGGGAGCAGACCCAGACGGTCTTCAAGGACACCCGCGCCCTGGCCGCCCAGACCGTGGACATGACCGAGGCCCTCCTCAACGGCGAGGAGGTGCCGGTCAACGACACCGAGTCCTACGACAACGGGGTCGGGGTCGTGCCCTCCTTCCTGTTGGAACCGGTCTCGGTGGACCTGGACAACTACCACGAGGTCCTGGTCGAGAGCGGCTACTACGAGGAGTCCGAGCTCGAATGAGCACCGCGCGCACCACCCCCCACGCCCCGGGGCCCCTGCTGCGGATGAGCGACATCCGAAAGGAGTTCCCCGGGGTGCGGGCCCTGGACGGGGTCTCCCTGGAGGTGGCCCACGGCAGCGTCCACGCTCTGATGGGCGAGAACGGAGCGGGCAAGTCCACGTTGATGAAGGTGCTCAGCGGGGTCCACCCGGCCGGTTCCTACACCGGGTCGGTGGAGATCGACGACGAGCCGCGGGCGTTCGTCGACGTGGCCGCCGCCGAACGATCCGGGATCGCCATCATCCATCAGGAACTGGCGCTGATACCCCAACTCTCCATCAGCGAGAACGTCCTGCTCGGTCACGAGGAGACCCGGTTCGGCGTCATCGACTGGGGCGCCACCCACGCCCGTGCCCGTGAGCTGCTGCTGCGTGTGGGCCTGGACGAGAACCCGGCCCTGCCCGTCTCCGCGCTGAGCATCGGCGGACAGCAACTGGTGGAGATCGCCAAGGCCCTGGCCAAGAACGTACGGCTGCTGGTGCTGGACGAGCCGACCTCGGCGCTCAACGAGACCGAGAGCGACCGCCTGTTGGAGCTGTTACTGGACCTGCGCGACCAGGGTGTGGCCTGCGTGCTGATCTCGCACAAGCTCGGTGAGGTGATGCGGGTCAGCGACGAGATCACCATCCTGCGCGATGGCCGCACCGTGGAGACGCTGACGGTGGAACGCGACGCCGAAGGACGGCCCTCGATCGACGAGGACCGTGTCATCCGCGGCATGGTCGGCCGCGACCTGGACCAGCGTTATCCGCCGGGCGAGGGCGGCATCGGACCGGTCCGCTTCGAGGTGCGCGACTGGACCGTGGACCACCCCACCCAGGCCGGACGACGCGTCGTGGACGGGGCGGATCTCGATATCAGGACCGGTGAGGTCGTGGGGCTGGCCGGCCTGATGGGCGCCGGGCGCACCGAGTTCGCCATGAACCTGTTCGGACGCTCCTACGGCCGCTACGTTCGAGGTTTTCTGCTGCGCGACGGCGAGGAACTGCGCGTGGGCGACGTCGCCGACGCGATCGCCGCCGGGGTCGCCTACGTGCCCGAGGACCGCAAGTCCCTGGGGCTGGTCCTGGACGACGACATCCGACACAACACCACCATGGCCGCGCTCGGACGGATCTCCACTCGGGGCGTCATCGACTCCGGCCTGGAGACGGTGGAGGCCCAAAGGATGAGCGAACGCATGCGTGTGCGCGGCCGCGGGGCCGACCAGACGGTGCGCACCCTCAGCGGCGGCAACCAGCAAAAGGTCGTGCTGGGCAAGTGGATGTTCACCCGGCCTGAACTGCTGATCCTCGACGAGCCCACCCGCGGCATCGACGTGGGGGCCAAGTACGAGATCTACCTGATCGTGCGCCGCCTGGCGGCCGAGGGGGCCTGCGTGCTGCTCATCTCCTCGGAGCTGCCGGAGATCCTCGGCATGTGCGACCGCGTCTACGCCATGTGCGAGGGGCGGATCACCGGCGAGGTGCCCGGGGCCGACGCCGACCAGGAGACCCTGATGAGACTCATGACCCGAACCGGGGAGACGAAGTGAACCGACCGACCTCCTCGCTCCCCCGTCTGCGGGAGATGCTGCGGGGACGCACCCGCCAGTACGGGATGGCCATCGCCCTGGTGGCCATCATCATCCTGTTCCAGATCCTCACCGGTGGGCTCCTGCTCACCCCGCTCAACGTCACCAACCTGATCATGCAGAACTCCTACATCCTGATCCTGGCGATCGGGATGATGCTGGTGATCATCACCGGACACATCGACCTGTCGGTCGGCTCGGTGGTGGCGTTCACCGGGGCGATGGCCGCGATCATGCTCAACTCGTGGGGACTGCCTACCGTCGTGGTGGTGCCGGCCGCGCTGCTGCTGGGCGCCCTCATCGGTGCCTGGCAGGGGTTCTGGATCGCCTACGTGGGGGTGCCGGCGTTCATCGTCACCCTGGCCGGAATGCTGGTGTTCCGCGGTGCCACGCTCGCGGTACTGGGCGGAGAGTCCATCGCCCCGTTGCCGCAGTCGCTGCGGGTGATCGCCGGCGGCTTCCTGCCCGGCCGGAGCGACGGACCGCACCTTCCCACCCTCCTGCTCGGGCTGGCCGGGGCCACCGTGATCGTGTGGATCCAGTGGCGTTCGCGGGCCCGTTCACGCGCCCGCGACCTGCCGGTCGCACCGGTCGCGGTCACCGCCGCCGGGTCGGTGCTGGTGGTCGCCGCCATCATGACGTTCACCTACGTGCTGGCCGACCACAACGGGCTCCCACTGGTGGGCGTGCTGTTGATCGCGCTCATCGTGGGCTACGCGTTCGTGATGCGCTCCACCACCATGGGCCGACGTGTGTACGCCGTGGGCGGCAGCGAGCGGGCCGCCGCCCTCTCCGGGATCCGCACCAAACGGACCACGTTCTGGGTGTTCGTGAACATGGGGGTGCTCTCGGCGCTGGCCGGGCTGGTCTTCACCGGGCGCCTGAACGCCGCGACCCCCGGCGCGGGCACCATGTTCGAACTGGACGCCATCGCGGCCGCCTTCATCGGCGGCGCCTCCGCGGCCGGTGGGGTGGGCAGTGTCGTCGGCGCGGTGATCGGCGCCCTGGTCATGGGCGTGCTCAACAACGGCATGTCACTGATCGGGCTGGGCGTGGACTGGCAACAGCTCATCAAGGGCCTGGTGTTGTTGCTGGCCGTGGCCTTCGACATCTACAACAAGCGCCGCGTCGGTGGTTCGGCTCCGATCATGCCGGGGCTGCGCTCACGCCGCAGACCCCCACGAGAGCCATAACGTGTCGGGGTTCGTGAGCGAGGTGCGAGGAGGTGGCGTCCTGGGCCGGGTCGCCTGAGACGCCTACATCGTCGGTGACCACGGGCTGGGGATCGAGGACGTCGAGGGCCGACATGATGCCGGGCCGGCTCCTGCCGACGCCGCCCGGAGCCTACCTCGGACCGGTCTTCTCCACCTTCCTCATCACCGCCGAGGCCGACGGACGGGAGGGGCCCGCAAGTGGGTGGGCCGCCTGTTCAAGTGGCGGGTCGGCCTGCGCCGGTACGTGCCGGCCCCGCTCGGCGTCCCGGCCACCCTGATCCTGTGGCGGCCTCGTGTTCACCGGTGGGGCCGTCCAGGCGCCGCCGAGCATGCTGTTCGTCGTGTTCCCGCCCGGCCCGATCCTGGTGCACGCCGGCGTCAACAACTTCATGTCGATGGCCTACGGCCCCATGTTCCCCTCGATCGACGCCCGGGACACGGCCGCCCACGTCATGCTCCCGGCGTTCGGTGTGGCCTCCATCGTTCCACTCGTCACCGCCAAGGGCGGGCTCGGGTACGTGCCCGCGGTCGAGGTCCCGGCTCCGAAGGACCCGGCCTCGTCCCAGAGCGACCGGGACCCCGGAGAGAATGTCCAGGCCTGACAGTCTCGATCCTGAAAGAACCTGATTAGGACCTCTTTGATCTCCAGCGACACGACCTCCCGCACCGCCCCCGGATGTTCATGGGCGGGGCGGGCGCCCCTTCGTCTCCTGGCCGCCGGCGCGGTCATCGCCCTCACCACCGGTTGCGGCCCCACCATGCCCTCGACCGCCCCCGCTCCCCCGGTCACCGGACCCGCCGCCGACGGTGAACCCACCGAGGCGGACGTCAACGCCTGGCTCGACGGGCTCGTGCCCGCCGCACTGGAGACGTCCGGCATCGCGGGGGCCACTGTGAGCGTGGTCCACGACGGCGAGATCCTCACCAGCCGCGGTTACGGCAACGCCGACACCGGGGTGGGCTACGAGTACGAGGAGACGGCGGCCGGCGACATCGTCACCACACCGGTCGACCCCGACCTGGACCTCTTCCGGGCGGGATCGGTCACCGAACTCCTCACCGCCACCGCGGTGATGCAGCTGGTCGAGGCCGGTGAGCTCGACCTGGACACCGACGTCGCCGAGTACGTCGACTTCACCCTGAACACCTCCTTCGACGAACCCGTCACCCTGCGCCACCTGCTCACGCACACGGCCGGGTACGAGGAGGTCATCGCGGACCTGGTCCTGCCCTACGGGACCGAACCGGACCTGCGCGCCGCCGTCGCCGACGCTCCTCCCGAACAGGTCTACGAGCCCGGGACCGTCCCCGCCCACTCCGACTACGGGTACGCCCTGGCCGGATACGTGGTCGAACGGGCCGTCGGTGTGTCCTACGAGGAGTACGTCGACGAGAACGTGCTCGCCCCACTGGGAATGAACTCCTCCACCACCAGGCAACCGCTTCCCGACGACCCGTCGTTATCGCTCTCCAACGGCTACGCCACCGACGACGGCAGGCCCCAGGACTTCGAGATCGTGGCGGGTGCACCCGCCGGCTCACTGTCCACCACGGCCACCGACATGGCCCGCTTCATGCTCGCCCACCTGGACGCGGGAGGCGACGACGGGCCCTCCGTGCTGTCGCGGGAGACCCTCGACCTCATGCACGCCCCGGCTCTGGACGAGGACGCGTTGGGAGGCCTGGCCGAGGGTCCCCGGATGACACTGGGCTTCTTCGAGGAGGATCGAAACGGGCACCGGATCATCGGCCACGGTGGGGACACGTCCTTCTTCCACGTCCACATGCAGATCTACCCGGAGGACGACACCGGGATCTTCATCGGCCTCAACAGCAGCGGACACGAGAGGACCTCCACTCTGCAACTGCGCGAGGCCGTCATGTTCGGCTTCGCCGACCGCTACTTCCCAGAGCAGGAACAGGAGGAACCCCCGCCGGACGGCGGCGAGGTCTCCGAGGGGCCGGAGAGACGCGCCCACGCGGTGGAGGGTTCCTACATCACTTCACGGTCGATGCACAGCACCTTCATGAAGTCCCTCGACGTGTTCCAGGAGACTCGGGTGGCGGTCCGCCCGGACCTGACCCTGCTCGTCTCACCCGGTCCCGAGACCGGACGGCCCATCGCCTACGAGGAGATCGATCCCTGGGTGTGGCGCGAGGTCGAGGGGCAACGTCTCCTGACCGCGCGGGTGGAGGACGGCCACGTCGAGGCCCTCGGCCACGGTTCGGCGTTCAGTCTGCTGCCGGTCGAACCGGAGCGGTCCGCGGCGACCGCCCTGCCGGTGTTGGTCCCCTCCATCGGTGTGCTGATCCTGGTCGTCCTGTCCTGGCCGATCGGTGCCCTGACACGGTGGCGTCTGTCCCTGCCCGGGCGGGACCGGCCCGGACGCCTGGCGCGTGTGCTCACGCGGATCACGGTGGGGGCGACGTTGGTCGCCTGCGCCGGCTGGGTCCTGGCCGTCATGGCGATCATGGACCTGCGGGAGGTGTCCCCGCTGATGCTGAGAGCCGTCCAGGTCGCCCAGGCCGTGGGCGTGATCGGCGTCGTCCCCGCCGCGGTGGTGGTCTTCGACGACGTGCGCCGCCGGGCCGGATGGCTCCGGTGCGCGGGCGGCGTACTGGTCCTGGCCGCGTTGGCGGGCTGCGCCTGGTTCGCCGTGTCCTTCAACCTGCTCGTGCCCGACATCTCCTACTGAAACCGCCCCTCGAACCGCTGTCCACGGGAGCGTCTCCCGTGGACAGCGCTTTCTCATGTCGTGGGCAGGCGCCAGGCGGTGATACCGCGCGGCGCAAGGACGTGGGCCCCCACACCGGACGCGCCGACCCCCGTCAACGGGGTGCCCGGCAGACCACGGAGCTCGACGGGCTCGTCGGTGCGGTTGGTCAGGAAGTGGTACTCGGCGTCGTCGCCGGCGCGCACGGTCAGTTCCACCCGGCCGCGCAACTCCTCGGGGAGTTCACCGAAGATCCCGGCGTCGGCCAGCAGTCGACCGAGCAGAGCGACACGGTGGGCCTCGTCCAGACGGGTCGAGACGTAGGCGGCACCACCGCCGCCGGGCAGCGCACGCCGGGTCAGCGCCGCTCCACCCGCCAGGTGCCCGTCGGCGTAACGGGCCAGGACCTCGGTCTCGGTCGAGGTGACGGTGATCCGGTCCGACCACACCGTTCCCGAGGAACCATCGTCCAAGCCCACGCTCGCGCCCTCGGGCAGGGGTGCGAACTCCTCGATCCGAATACCCAGCAGGTCGCGCAACGGCCCCGGATAGCCGCCCAGGTGAACGTGGTCGTTCTCGTCGACGATCCCGGAGAAGTAGGTGGTGACCAGGTGTCCGCCGCCCATGGCGTAGTCGTTCAGGCGCTCGGCCGTGGCCTGGGGCAACACGTGCAGCAAAGGCGCGACCACGAAGTCGTACGCCTCCCAGTCGGCGTCGGTGGGCAGCACGTCCACGCGCACGCCCGCCCCCAGGAACGCGGTGTACCAGTCCAGGGCCTCGCGGTGCACGTCCAGCAGTGAACTGGGCAGTGAGTCGCGACTCACCGCCCACCTGGACTCCCAGTCGAAGACGATGGCGGCCCAGGCGGGCAGGCGCCGTGACCCGGCGACCTCGGCCAGGTCCTCGGCCAGCACCCGCCCCAGTTCGGTCACCTCCCGAAAGACCGGGCTCTCCGCTCCGGTGTGCGGCACCATCGCCGAGTGGTACTTTTCCGCACCGGCCGCCGACTGGCGCCACTGGAAATAGCACACGGCGTCGGCTCCGTGCGCCACGTGCAGCAGGGAGTCGCGCACCATCTCGCCGGGGGCCTTGGGCGGGTTGACCGAGCGCCAGTTGACCGCGCTGGTGGAGTGCTCCATCAAATACCAGGGGCGTCCACGTGCCAGGCCTCCGGTGAGGTTGGCGCAAAAGGAGAGTTCGTCGGCGCCGCCGGGGTCGGGGCGCACGTAATGGTCGTTGGAGACGAAGTCGACCTCGTGCGCCCAGTCCGCGTAGTTCATCTCCGCGACGTGGCCCATGACCATGAAGTTGGTGGTGATGGGGACGTCGGGTGTGAGACGGCGCAGGACGGCGCTTTCCGCGCGTAGGTGGTCGCGCAGGGCATCGGAGGAGAAACGCGCGAAGTCGAGCTGTTGGGTGGGGTTGACGTGCGAGGCTGCCAGCCGGGGCGGCAGGACCTGGTCCCAGTCGGTGTAGCGCTGGGACCAGAAGTCGGTGGCCCAGGCGTGGTTGAGCCCGTCGACCGTGGTGTAACGCTCGCGCAGCCAGGTGCGGAAGGCGGTCGCGGCGTCCTCGGAGTAGTCGTGGACGTTGTGGCAGCCCAGCTCGTTGGACACGTGCCAGGCGGCCAGTGCGGGGTGGTGACCGTAGCGTTCGGCCAGGGCGGTGGTCACCTCCAGCGCGTGGCGGCGGAACACCGGCGATGTGGGGCGCCAGTGCTGACGGGCGCCGGGCCAGACGGTCTCGCCGGTGCGGGTGACCGGCAGGATCTCGGGGTGGGCGGTGGTGAGCCAGGCGGGCGGTGAGGCGGTGGCGGTGGCCAGATCGACGGCGATGCCGTTCTCGTGCAACCGGTCCATGATCTCGTCCAGCCAGTCGAAGTCCCAGGTGTCGGGCCCCGGACGCAACCGCGACCAGGAGAACACCCCGAGGGTGACGATGTTGACCCCGGCGCTGCGCATCAGGCGCAGGTCCTCCTCCCACACCCGGCGGGGCCACTGTTCGGGGTTGTAGTCGGCGCCGTAGCCGAAACGGGGACGGGTGGGACGGTCGGGCCAACGCGGCCAGTCACGCCAACCGGCGTCGGTCATGGTGTTTCCCTTCGAAGGACGTACGGGCGGGTGGGGGCGGTCGGGGCCGCCCCCGTGCGGGGCGAGCCCCGGTCAGTCACCGGTGTGGACGGTGAATCCCTGGTCCTCGCCGTAACGGGCCGAGACGTCCTGCCAGTCGGCCAACCCCTCGGCGAGGGTGGTGTCGGAGACGTAGGCCTGGCCCACGGTGTCGTTGAACAGCGAGTTGGCGTGGGCCTGGTAGGGCAGGTAGGCCCACCCCTGGCGCACGTTGGCCGCGGAGTCGGCGTAGACCCGGTTGACCTGCCGGCCACCGAAGTACTCGGATTCGGTCGCCAGGAACTCCTCCGACTCCAGGTCGGCGACGGTGGCCGGGAAGGCGCCCTGGTCGATCCTGGCCTGGATCCCGTCACCGGCGTTGGCGTACTCGATGAAGGCGTAGGCGAGCGCCTGGTTCTTCGCCCCCACGGGCACGGCCAGGGCACTGCCGCCGCTCTCGGCGCTGGAGGTGTCGCCCTCCTCCCAGGCCGGTGGCGGGGCCACCCTCCAGGATCCGGCCCCGTCGGGGACCCCGGACTCCAGGTTCAGCCCCATCCACGCGCCGGTGACCAGGGTGGCGACACTGCCGTCGCCCAACGCCTGGTACCACTCGTCGCTCCAGGAGGTCACCGGCAGGAGCAGGTCCTCGTCGATGAGCCGCTGCCAGGTGTCGACGTAGCGGGCGGTGCCCTCGTCGGTGAAGTCGATGGTGACCTCCTCACCCTCCACCGAGTAGGGCTGTCCGCCCGCGTGCCAGATCCCGGTGGTGGTACTGCCGGCGTCACCGTTGTCGGCGGCGATGTACACGTCGGGATCGGCCTCGTTGATCTCCCGGGCCGCCTCGACGTACTCCTCCCAGGTGGTGGGGACCTCCACGTCGAGTTCGTCGAAGACGTCCTGGTTGTAGAACAGGGCGATCGGCCCTGAGTCCATGGGCAGGGCGTGGATCGCACCCTCCTCGCCCTGGACCGCGCCCCACGGTCCGGGTGTGTAGGACCCCTCCAGTTCCTCGGCCCCCAGTGGGGCCAGGTCGACCAGGTGTCCGGCGATGGTGAACTGGCCCAACGCGAAGTACTCGATGTGGGCGACGTCGGGCAGCCCCGACCCGGCGGAAAGCGCGTTCTGCAGCGCGGTGTACTGCTCGTCACCGGTACCGACGTTCTCCACGTTGACGGTGACGCCGGGGTGGGCCTCCTCGAAGTCCTCGGAGACCTGTTCCAGGGTGGGTTCCCAGGCCCAGACGGTGATCTCACCACCCTCTTCCAGGGCGGTCGCGACGTCCTCGGCGGTGATGTCGGGGGCGGTGTCGTCTCCGGAGCCGCAGGCGGTCAGCGCCAGGCACAGGGCGCCGACCGCGGCGGCACGGGGTGCTCTGCTGTTCATGGGGGTCTCCTCGGTCGTGGTGGTGTGTTCAGCCCTTGAGGCTTCCGGCGGTCAGACCGGACCTCCAGTAGCGCTGCAGCATCAGGAACGCGGCGATCAGCGGCACGATGGTCAACAGTGATCCGGTGATGACCAGGTGGAAGACGGGTTCGCCTCCCACGGTCTCGGCCTGGGCGTTCCAGGAGTTGAGACCGACCGTGAGAGGGAACCAGTCGGGGTCGCGGATCATGATCAGCGGCAGGAAGTAGTTGTTCCAGGTCGCCACCATGGTGAAGAGCAGGACCGTGGCGGTTCCGGGGGCCAGCAGTGGCAACGCCACGGTGAAGAAGGTGCGGATCTCCCCCGAGCCGTCGATGCGCGCCGCCTCCATCAGCTCGGTGGGGACCGCCTGGGTCGCGAAGATCCACATCAGGTACAGGCCGAAGGGCGAGATCAGGGAGGGGGCGATGACCGACCAGGGGGTGTTGGTCAGGCCCATCTGGCTGAACATCAAGAACGTGGGCACGGCCAGGGCGGTGCCGGGTACGGCGGCCGCGCCCAGCACCACGGCGAAGACGGCGCGCCGCCCGGGGAAGTCGAACTTGGCCAGGGCGTAGCCGCCGAGCATCGCCAACAGGGTGGCTCCGCCCGCGCCCAGCACCACGTAGAGCACGGTGTTGAGCAGCCAGCGCACGAACACCCCGTCGTCGTAGGTGAGCGTGGCGGCGATGTTGTCCAGCAGCGCGAAGTCGGAGCCGAACCACAACCCGAAGCTGTTCAGGAGCGATTCTTGGCCCTTGGTGGCGTTGACGAGCAACCAGACCAGGGGCACCAGGGAGTACAGCAGGGCCAGTGCGGTGACCAGGGTCAGGGCGACGCTGTGGCGCGGGCGGAGCGGTCGCGGTGGGCCGGGGGCGGAGCGGCGGCGGGGCCGGGGTGAGCGGAGGGGGGTGGGGGTGCCCATGGTTCACGCGGCCTTTCGCATGCCGAACAGCTGGACCGCGTAGGCGATGACCATGGTCAACAGCCCCATGATGATCGCCACCGCCGCGGCGTAGTTCTGTTGTTGGCCGGAGAAGGCCAACGAGTAGGTGTAGAGGTTGGGCGTGTAGCCGGAGGTGATGGCGTTGGGCGCCAGACTCTGCAGGATGCTGGGTTCGTTGAACAGCTGGAAGCTGCCGATGACGGAGAAGATCGCGGCGATCACCAGGGCCCCGCGCAGGGCGGGGAGCTTGATCGCGGCGATCACCCGCAGCTGGCCTGCTCCGTCGACCTCGGCCGCCTCGTACAGGTTGTGCGGAACCGTGCGCAGTGCCGAGTACAGGATGAGCATGTTGTAGCCGACGAACTGCCAGGTGACGATGTTGCCGATCGAGGCGAGGATGACGCCGGGGGCGAGCGGATCGGGCAGGGTCACGCCCAGCAGGTCGTTGACGTTGCCGACGAGCCCGAACCGGGTGCCGTACATGAAGCCCCACATCAGGGTGGCCACCACGGCGGGGACCGCGTAGGGCAGGAAGATCGAGATGCGGAAGAAGTCGCGCCCGTAGAGTCGACCGCTGTCCAGGGCCAGGGCCAGGAGCAGCGCCAGGGACAGCATGATCGGCACCTGGACGGCGAGGAAGAGCGTCACCCTGGACACCGAGTCCCAGAACACCGGGTCGGTGAGGGCGCCGCTGTAGTTCTCCAGGCCCACGAAGGAGGTGCCGCCGACCAGTTGGTCGCGGTACACGCTCAGATGGAGCGAGTACAGGATCGGTGCCACGAAGACCAACGTGAAGACGGTCATGAACGGGGCGAGGAAACCCCACCCGGTCCAGCGTCTTCGAGGTCGGCCCCGCGCCGGTGGCCTGTCCGGTGAGGGTGCGGTGGGTGCGGTCGTCGGCGTCATGGGGGGGTCCTCGTCGTGCACTCCGTGTCGACCGCGGCCAGGCCCCGGTGAGCGGGGTAGGGGGCGGGCACCGAGCGATGTTTACGCAAACATTTCGGTGTCGGGAGTGTTGCACCGGGGTCGCCCGAAGGTCAAGGGGTCGGGCGCGGGAAACCTTGGAGAATCACGCCGGGGGCGGCGCGGTACTGGCGCGCACCACCAGTTCTGTGGGCACCAGCGAGGCTCCGGGCCCGTCCGACTCTCCGCGCAGCCGACGCAGCGCCCCGGCCACGAGCCGACGCCCCACCTCGTGGAAGTCCTGTCGGACGGTCGTCAGCGGCGGCAGGAACGACGCCGCCTCCGCGATGTCGTCGAACCCCACCACGCTCACGTCCTCGGGCACCGAACGGCCCCGCTCGTGCAACGCGCGCAGCAGACCCAACGCCATCTGGTCGTTGGCCGCGAACACCGCCGTGCACTCGGGGTCGGCCGCCAGCTCCAGACCCGCCCGGTAGCCGCCCTCGGCCGACCAGTCACCGTGGACCGGCTCGGGGACGGGGCACCCGCCTTCCCGGAGCCTCTCCCGCCAGGCGCGGGCCCGGCGTTCGGCGCAGAAGGACTCCTTCGGACCGGCCAGATGGTGCACCGTCCGATGTCCCAGGTCGAGCAGGTGCGAGACCGCCGTACGCGTTCCGCCCCTCTGGTCGGTGTCGACCATGCCGTACCGCTCGTCGGCCTCGGAGTCGGCCACGACCACGTGCAACCCCTGCGGCAGCCGGACGTCCACGGCGTCCAACAGGTGGACCTCCATGATGACGATGACGGCGTCCACGGTCAGCTCGCCCAGCCGGGTGAAGGCACCCAGCACCCCGTCCTGGGTGGGCACGGCCACCGGGATGAGCGTGATCGCGTACCCCTCCTGGGCGGCGGAGCCCGCGATCGCCTCCAGGGTGCGCAGCGTGCCCGTGGTCGACAGGGTGAACACGATGACCCCGAGCGTGCGGAACTCGCCGCGCTTGAGGGCGCGTGCGGCGCTGTTGGGCCGGTAACCGAGCTCCTCCATGGCGGCCAGCACCCGTTCACGGGTCCGGGGCACCACGCTGGGGCTGCCATTGGAGACCCGGGAGACGGTCTGTGAGGAGACCCCGGCCAGCCTGGCGACGTCGGCCATGGAGACCCGGGCTCCGCGACGGCCTGCCCCCGCCACGGCCTCCGTGCGCTCGACCATCCCCACGCCTCCGTGCCCCTGGCGGCGTCGTCCCCGGCCGCCTCCTGCGTTCGACGGCGCTCAGTTTAGCCGGCACGAGGGCGGGCCACCGGCCCCGTGTGCTTCGCCGGTGGGCCCGGACGCCTTTCAGGAGGTCGGCGGTGGCGCCACACTGTCGCGTTCGACCAGGGTGGGGGTGATGACGCGTCGTGTGGAACCGGTCCCCTCGCCGGAGATACGGGACAACAACACGTCCAACGCCTCGGTGGCCACGGTGTCGAAGTCGGGTCGCACCGTGGTCAACGGCGGAATGAAGTAGGCGGCCTCGGGCACGTCGTCGAAACCCACCACGCTGACGTCGCCGGGCACCGAACGGCCGCGTTCGTGCATCGCCCGCAGGAGCCCCAGGGCCAGGTGGTCGTTGGCGGCGAACACCGCCGTGACCTCCGGCATCCGGGCCAGCATCAGCCCGGCCCGATACCCCGAGGCGGCGCTCCAGTCCGCTTGACCGACCGGGGGGACCTCCGCGCCCGCCTCCTCCAAGGCCTGTTGCCAACCGCGCATGCGTCCGGCGGCGTCGAACCAGTCCGCCGGGCCCGACACGTGCCAGACCGTCTCGTGTCCGGCGTCCAGCAGACACCGTGTGGCCAGCCGCGCCCCGGCCTCCTGATCCACGGTCACCAGCGTGTCGTCACGTTCGGGGTCACCGTCCACCGCCACCACGGGAACGTCGGTGGGCACCTCGGCCAGAGCCTCGTCCGCCGCACCGGTGGGTGCGATCACCACGATCCCGGCGGCCCTCTGCTCGCGGTGGTGCTCGACGGCGGCGGCGATGGAGCCATGGTCCAGGTCCCGCACCCGACGCACGCTGACCACGAACCCCTGCGCGGCCGCGGCCAACTCGAAGGCGGCCAGCAGCGACGAGGGACCGAAAAGCGTGGAGTTCTGCGCCACCACCCCCAGGAGCTGGGATTTTCCGGTCGCCAGGGTGCGTGCGGCCCGGTTGGGACGGTAACCGAGCTGTTCGATGGCGGCGCGCACGCGCAGCCGGGTCTGTTCGCGCACGTTGGGGTGCCCGTTGAGCACACGGGACACCGTTTGGTGGGAGACGCCGGCGAGCCGCGCGACGTCCGTCATCGCGGGGTCGCGGTTCACCCGGACGGACGGGGAAGTGTGGTCCACCCAAAACTCCTTGCCGGGGTCGGTGGGCGTTAACATACTGCACCGCCTTTATGGGGGCAATGCCGGGTGTTAGCGCTCACTCCGGGACAGGAGAAAACCCCGGTCGGCGGTCGCCGACCGGGG
>NZ_DYZD01000061.1 GCF_020741345.1 Nocardiopsis listeri | reverse complement strand
TTCGTCGCCGGAGCGGTGGCGCCCCTGCTGGGCATCGCCGGTTCCTACGCCCTGTGCGTGGTTCTGCTGTGCGCCATCCCGATGGTGTGGCGCCGCTCCGCCCCGGCGAAGGAAGAGGACGCGCACGCCGGACCCGAGGGGTTCTGGCGCTCGACCGGGGAAGGGTTCCGTCAGGTCTTCGGCGACCGGATCCTGCGCGGGAACATGTTCTGCAACGCCGGGATGATGATCGGCGCGAACATGGGCGGCGCCGTACTGGTGCTCTACGCCCAGGGCGACCTGGGGGTCCGGGCCGTCTACTTCGGAGCCTTCACCATGTCGTCGGCGATCGGAGGCGTGTTCGCCACCCTGGTCACGGATCGACTGATCGTTCGCCTGGGGCGGCGCACGGTCGTCCTCGGCGGTTACCTGGGGGTGGCCGCGGCGTCGGTGGCGGTGGCTCTGGCCCCCGGCGCCTACACGGCCTTCGTCTTCCTGGTCGGACTCGGATTTTGCATCGTGGCCTCCAACATCGCGGCGAGCCCCTACTACCAGACCGTGGTCCCCGACCGCGTGCGCGGACGGGTCAACGGGGCGAGCAAGATGATCGGTTGGGGCATCACCCCGATCGGCGCGCTGTTGGGCGGGACCCTCGGACGCGTCGACCTGGCGCTGCCGTTCCTGGTCGGTGGGGTGATCATGGCCGTCACCGCGCTCCTGGCCGGGCGGGTCATCGCCGAGACCGCCCGCCGCGTGGACCTGGCGCTGTCCGAGGAGGCTCGGGGACGGTCGAACGACCAAGCCTCCGACGAAGGCCCGCCGGACCGGGTGTGATCCGGCGGGCCAGAGGGGCGAGTGCCGTCTCAGGCCTGCTCGCGCAGTTTCTTGAGGGTGTCCACGTCCTCGGCGTGCGGCCCCTCCGGGCCCGGGGTCTCCAGGGTGATGGGGACCCCCGCGGTCACCGGGTGGCGGAACAGCTCGGCGAACGGTTCGGCGCCGATGTGGCCCTTACCGATGTTCTCGTGCCGGTCCTTGTTGCTCCCGCACGGCGCCTTGGAGTCGTTGCAGTGGACGAGCTTGAGCCGATCGGCGCCCACCACCTCGCCGAAACGGTCCAGTGCCTCGCGCATGCCCTCCACCGTGGAGATGTCGTGACCGGCCGCGAACAGGTGCGCGGTGTCCAGGCACACACCCACGTTGGGGTGCCAGTCCAGGGCCTCGAAGTAGGGGACCAGGTCGTCGACGGTGGCGCACAGCACCTGGCCCTGCCCGGCCATGGGCTCCAGCAGCAGCGGGGGCACGTCCTCGCCCAGTCGCTCCAGCATCGGCAGCAGGCGCTCGCGGGCACGGGCCAGCCCGTCCTCACGGGTGCCCGAGACGGCCGAACCGGTGTGCATGACCGCGCCCAGCGCGCCGATCCGCGCGCTTCGCCGCAGCGCGTGCTCCATCGAGACGATGGACTTGGCGGCGGTCTCCTCGTTGGGGGTACCGGGGTTGATCAGGTAGGGGGCGTGCACGAACACGGGCAGGTCGGTGCGCTCGCGCATCATCGCGTCCTGCGTCGGGTCGCCGTCGTTGGTGGCCCACCCGCGGGGGTTGGACACGAACACCTGGACGGTCTCGGCGCCGATCTTCTCCGCGTAGGCCAGGCCCTTGGTGGCCATGCCGCCCGCGACCGGAACGTGCGCGCCGATCGGGGACTGAGGTCTTTGTTCGGTGTTGTTCATCGTCGAACCACCTTAGGCCGGGCGGTGGGCCGATGGGCCGTGCGGCCGCTCACACGGGCGGCGGTCCTCAGCGGCGTTCGCGCAGTTCGGTGAGCATCCCGGGAAGTTCCCACAGCACGGTGACGTGGCCGTGGTCGGGCAGCATGCGCAGTTCGGTCCCGGGCACGAGCGCGGCGGTGTGCGTCGCGTGCGCCAGGGGCACCACGGTGTCCTGGTCGCCGTGGGCCACCAGGAACGAGGAGGCGACGGCCGAGGGGTCGAAGGTCCAGGGGCGGCCCTGGACCCAGGCGTCCTGGGTGTAGCCGCCGACCCCTTGGGCGAAGGCCTCCTTGGCCGAGGCGGCCAGGTGCGGGAGGTGGCGGGTGGCGAACAGCTTCCGGTCCGGTTCGGGCCACTCGGCGGAGCGTTCGCCGAGGTTGCGCTCGCCCCATTCCAGGGCGGCCTTCTCGTCGGGCAGCCGCATCATGGCGCACTCCTCCGGCGGGTAGCCCTCCCAGGCCGGTTCCCAGGCGAAGTCGGTGACCCCGCCCAGGACGACCGTGCCGTGCACCCGTTCGGGCAGCAGGGCGGCGGTGACCACGCCGTAGGGGCCGCCGGAGGAGTGCGCGGCCACCAGGAACCGGTCCAGGCCGAGGGCGTCGGCGAAGGCGGACATGTCATCGGCCCAGTCGGTGAGGGTACGACCCGGTGCGGGGGCCGAACCGCCGTAGCCGGGCCGGTCCGGGGTGAGTACTCGCAGACCGGCCGCCCTGAACTCGGTGTGCTGGTCGCCCAGGTTCCGTCGACTCATCGGGGCGCCGTGGAAGAACAGGACGGGGGTGCCGTCGGGGTCGCCGATGTCGGTGTAGGCGACCTGACGCCCGTGGAGTTCGACCGTGCTGTCCCGCATGTGGTTTTCCGCCTCCCGCTCGCCGCTGCCCGCACTCTAGGCGGCGCCCTCTTCGGCGGCAAACAGGCGCCGGTCGGTGTGGACGCGGCCGGGTGGTCACCGACCGTCTTCGCGCTCCGGGTACCCGGCTCGACCGATGAGGCGTCCGAGTACGTGCGCGGCGCCACGGAGCGTTAGTCTCGTGCCCGTGAGCACCTCTACCACGCATCCGGCCACCCTTTTCGACGTCGTCACCGCCTTCGAGGAGGTCTACCCGCCATCGTGGGCCGCCTCCTGGGACGCGGTCGGTCTGGTCTGCGGAGACCCGGAACAACCGGTGGAGAAGATCCTGTTCGCGGTCGACCCGGTGGACGCCGTCGTCGACGAGGCCCTCACCCGGGGCGCCGACCTGATCATCACGCACCACCCGCTGATGCTGCGCGGGGTCACCAGCGTGGCCGCCGACACCCCCAAGGGCCGGATCGTGCACCGGCTCATCCGTTCGGGTGTGGCCCTCTACACCGCCCACACCAACGCCGACACCGCCTCACCGGGGGTCTCCGACGCCCTGGCGCGCGCCGTCGGGCTCACCGGACAGTTGCGTCCGCTGGACCCCGACACCACCGACCCCGAGGGACGGCGCGGTATCGGGCGAATCGGTGAACTGCCCGCTCCGCTCCTGCTGCGCGACTTCGCCGACCAGGTAGCCCAAGCGTTGCCGGCCACCGCCGCCGGGATCCGGGTCGCCGGGGACCCGGACCGCCAGATCAACACCGTGGCCGTCTCCGGTGGTGCCGGGGACTCCCTGCTGGGCGCGGCCCGCGCCGCCGAGGTGGACGTCTACGTCACCTCCGACCTGCGTCACCACCCGGCCTCGGAGTTCGTCGAACAGCCCGGTGCCCCCGCCCTGATCGACACCGCGCACTTCGCCGGTGAATGGCCGTGGCTGGCCGACGGTGCGAGCCACCTGGGCGACGCGCTCGGGCGTTCGGTCGGCCCGAATGGGGCTAACGTGGAGATCCACGTGTCGACCACCGTGACGGACGCCTGGTCACAGACCTTCCAACACGTGTAGAACCCGCAGTACCGAAGACCACAACTGCACAGAGCGCGGGCGGCCCTCGCAGGCCTCCCAACCGCGATCCTCAGGAGACCCCAAGTGAAAGCCGAACCCGCCGCGCAGGCCAGACTTCTCGACCTTCAGAGCCTGGACTCCGAACTCCAGCTTCTGGAACACCGTCTGCACACCCTGCCCGAGATCGCCGAGGCGGCCCGGCTCAAGCAGCGGGCCGACGCCCTGGAAGCCGATCTGATGACGGCGCAGACCAAGGCCACCGACATCCAACGCCACCAGCGCAAGGCCGAGAGCGACGTCGAGCAGGTGCGCGCCCGCGCCGATCGTAACGCCAAGCGTTTGGAGTCGGGTGCGATCACCAACGCCAAGGACCTGCAGAACCTGCAGTCGGAGATCGAGTCGTTGGGGCGTCGCCAGTCCGAACTGGAGGAGATCGTCCTGGAGGTCATGGAGGAGGCCGAGACGATCAACGCCGATGTCGTCCGTCTGGGTGAGGAGCGTGAGGCCGCGGTGGCCAAGGTCACCGAGGTCACTGCCCGCCGCGACACCGCCGCCGCGGAGATCCAGTGGGACCGCACCCGCCTCGCCCAGGACCGTGAACGGGTGGCGGGCGAGATCCCCGACGACCTGATGAAGTTCTACGACAAGCTGCGCGGCCAGTACGACGGTGTGGCCGTCGCTCCGCTGCGCTACGGCCGTTGCAACGGTTGCAAGCTGGCGCTGAGCACCATGGAACTCAATGAGATCCGGGCCGCGGCGGCCGACGAGGTCGTTCGCTGTGAGGACTGCAGGCGCATCCTGGTGCGCACCGAGGAATCGGGGTTGAACGCCCCCGCCGCCGAATGAGCCGCGTTTGGGGCGCGCCCGACACCGAGCCGACCCGGCTGCTGCTGCTCCGGCACGGGCGGACGCCGCTGTCCGTCGAACGGCGCTTCGCCGGACGTGGTGACATCCCCCTCACGGAGGCGGGCCACGCCCAGGCCGAGGCGGCCGCGCGCCGTGTGGCCGAGATCGGTGTCGACGCGATCGTCTCCTCGCCGCTGGCGCGTACCCGGCTGACCGCCGGGTACGCGGCCGACCTGCTGGGACTTCCGGTGGAGTCGGACGAGGGGTTCGTGGAGACCGACTTCGGGATCTGGGAGGGGCTGACCTTCGCCGAGGCGCGTGAACGCGACCCCGAGCACGTCGACCGTTGGTTGTCCGACCCCGAGACGGGTCCGCCCGGGGGAGAGAGCTTCGCCCAGGTGGCCGAACGCGTCGCGAAGGCCCGTGACGCCCTGCTGGAACGTCACCGGGGCCGTCGGGTGCTGCTGGTCAGCCATGTCACCCCGATCAAGGTCACCGTCCAGCAGGCGATGCTCGCTCCCATCGAGGCGCTGTATCGCATGCACCTGGACACCGCGAGCCTGACCGAGGTGGACTGTTACGCGGACGGCCCCCAGGTGGTGCGCTCCTTCAACGACATCGCCCATTCGAAGGGGCTAGACTGACCTTCAGAGGGGGAGTCGGCCAGACGGTCGCGGACCCGCGCGCGGCGCGGGTTCGAGGAAAGTCCGGACTCCACAGGGCAGGGTGGTCGGTAACACCGACCCGGGGCGACCCGCGGGACAGTGCCACAGAAAGCAGACCGCCACCGATCGCGGTGGTAAGGGTGAAACGGTGGTGTAAGAGACCACCAGCGGCCGGAGTGATCCGGACGGCTAGGTAAACCCCACCCGGAGCAAGGTCAAAAAGAGAACCTTCGGGTTCTCGCGCGGATGTTCGAGGGCGGCCCGCCCGAGTCCGCGGGTAGACCGCACCGAGGTCGTCGGTAACGACGGCCCCAGATGGATGACCGTCCGGTCCGTCAGGACCCGACAGAATCCGGCTTACCGGCCGACTCCCTCCTCTTCAACCTCTTCGGGCCGTGAGGACTCCTCGAATCGCTCAGGCGCGGTGGTCCCTCAGGGCGAGGGCGGGCGGACGAGTGTGTCGTGGGTCCGACTCGTGCGCTCCAGTTCGACCCCGAGCCGGTGGGCCCGGGCGCCTGGTTCCGATTGGGCCTGTACGCCGTCCCGATCGTCGTCGACGACCAACTCCGGTTCCAGGAACCCGCCGGCGACCTCGACGATGTCGACGCACACCCCCATCGTTTCCCGGCGGCCGGTGCGACGTTCCTTGACGATGCGGACCGTGGGTTCGTAGCCGAGGGCCGCCAGGGCGCCGTGCATCTGTTCTCGATCGGAGAGCGCGGTCTCATGCTCGGCGCACTCCATCGCGTTGCCCAGCCGGCTCCGACGCCGTCGGTACGGCGTCGGAGCCCGCGCCCCCGTACTTCGTCTCGATCTCCCGCACCGATGGCCCCCGGTGTCTCGAGAACCCCGTCCCGTGGAGCGTATCGGCGTGGGACCGGATATACCGGGGATACGGGGATACCGCTCTGTGGTGATGGTCCGAACCCCTGTGGCACCGGTAGATTGACCCATGCGCTCCGGTCCCCGGGGCACGAACGCCCGTGGGCCCGACGGGGTCGGGCCGACGGGCATCCGCGTTCATGGGAATGGGTGACTCTCGTTGGACTCCACCGCCGTCTGGGTGGTCCTCTTCGGCCTGCCGATCCTGGCGATCGTGGCGATCATCCTGCTCGCCATGTACCAGGCATCAGGCGTTCAGCAGGACGGACGCGACGACGCTCCGGACGACGACTCCGCCGGCTGAGGCGGCGGTACCGGTTCGGGCTCGCCCCGGACACCCTGGACCGGTCCGAAGTCGCCGGTCACGGGGTTCAACAAGTGCACCCTCGCCGACTCCAGGTCGTAGTACATGCCCGAAAGGGTCAGTTCACCCGACTCCACCTTCTCGCGGACCGTCGGGTGCTTTTCGAGGTTGTCGAGCTGCTCGACAACGTTGGCCTGCGCCAGGCGACGTAGCGCCTCGGCTGTGGGCAGCGCGGTGAGTTCCGCGTGTTCGGCGTGGGCCCGGCGCAGGCTGGCGTCGCCCTTGGCCAACCAGTGGCGGATGTGCGTGGTCTCCACCTCCTCGGGCTCCCGATGGGTCCGGTCCAGCAGGGCCTGCATGGCTCCGCAGCGGGAGTGGCCGCACACCACGATGGAGGGCACCCGCAACACGTTGATCGCGTACTCGATCGCCGCGCCCACGGAACCGTCCGGGTCGTCGGGGGCGGGTACCAGATTGCCCACGTTGCGCACCGTGTACAGGTCGCCGGGGCCGCTGGCGGTGATCAGATTGGGTACCACCCGGGCGTCGGCGCAGGTGATGAACAGCGCGGTGGGGCGGTGGCCGTTTTCCAGTCGGCTCATCACCGAGCGCATCCGGTCGGCGGTGCTCGCGTGGTACTCCCGGGCTCCGGCGGTGAGCAGACCGAGCGGGTGGGTCTCCTCCTCGGGTCGGGTGCGGTCGCGCATGTTCCACGGTGCCCACCAGCGTCCCCTGGGAACGGTCTTGGCGGCCGGAGCGGAACGGGTGGAGCTGCGTGCGTACCACTGCTCGTGGACCTCGTCGATGTCCACGTTTCCGCCGGTACGTTCGTGGTCCACCCGCCAGGCGTGGATGGCCTCGAAGGCGGCGTGGTCCATGAAGTCCACGTGCAGGTCCAGGTCCACGCGGGTTCCCACCGGGATGGTGCGCAGCACGTGGGTGAGTCGGGGCACCCCCAGGAACGTGAGTGATCCGTCCACCGTGACGTGCACGCGACCGTCACGTTCCTCGGTGGTCACGGTGAGCCTGGTCAGCCGTCGCAGGGACATGACCATGGCGAGCGCGAACCCGATGCACACCCCTTCCAACAACCCCAGGAACACCACGGTGGACAGGGTGACCAGGTAGACGGCGGCCTCGTGGTGGCGGCGCAGGTCGCGCAGGTGTGCCAGGGACACCATCTGTGTGCCGATGAACACCAGCAGCGCGGCCAGTGCCGCCATCGGGATCAGTTCGACCACGTGTGCGAAGAACGCCACGAACAGCAGGATCCACACCCCGTGCAGGATCGTGGAGAGCGGGCTTCGGGCCCCGGCGCGCACGTTGGCGGTACTGCGCACGATCACCCCGGCGATGGGCAGTCCACCGAGGGCGCCGCTGACCGTGTTGGCGGCGCCCTGGCCGCACAGTTCGCGGTTGAGTCGAACACGACGGCCACTGTGCAGGCGGTCCACGGCGATGGCGGCCAGGAGCGACTCGACACTGGCGACCATGGCCACGGCCACCACCGCCAGGGCGATTCCGTGCCACTGACCGGGCTCGGGCAGGGCGGGTCCGCTCCAGGCCTCGGCCAGGGAGGCGGGCAGTGCGACGGTCTCGACCTCCCAACGTCCCAGGGTCGCGATGACGGTGGCGGTGCCGACCGCGACCAGCGCGGCCGGGATCACGCCCGGCCGTACCCCGGCGATGGCGGGCAGCCGGTTCCAGCCGAACATGATGGCGATGGTGACGGCCCCGACCATGACCGCCGCGGTGTGGTTCTGCGCGACCTGTCGGGGCAGGTCGGCGATGTTGGCCAGGGCGGAGCTTTGGGGTGCGCCGCCGAGGACCACGTGGAGTTGGGCCAGGGCGATGGTCACGCCCACCCCGGCGAGCATGCCGTGGACGACGGCGGGGGAGACGGCCAGGGCGGCGCGGGCGATGCGGAACGCGCCCAGGGCCAGTTGGACGAGTCCCGCCGCCAGCGTGATGAGGCAGGTGACCCGCCAGCCGTAGGTCGAGATCAGGTCGGCGACGATGATGGTGAGTCCGGCGGCGGGGCCGCTGACCTGGACCACCGAACCGCCGACCAGACCGGCGACGATGCCGCCCACGACGGCGGCGATGATGCCCGCGACGAGGGGCGCGCCGGAGGCGACGGCGATCCCCAGGGACAAGGGGACGGCGACCAGGAAGACCACGAGGGAGGCGCCGACGTCGGCGGCGAGTCCCTTGCGGTCCGTGTGGGTTCCCGGCGGCGGGGAGGTGTCTCCTCGCCGCCCGGGTAGTGCTCCCTGGGCGTCGTTGCGCATGGTTGCTCCGTTCGGGTCGAACCGGGCGGGTGCGCGCGGGGGCGCACATGGACGGGGGTGTCCGTCGACGGGGGTGTGCGACGGCGCGCCTGACGGCGGGGACACCCCGATGGGTACATGTTCAATCACTCATTGTAGTCAATATTCATGACACCGAGTGACGAACCATCGCGGTTCTGGTAACCGTTCTCGTCGCTCGGGGCGCCGGGGACCGAACAGGACATAAGAAAACCGAGGTGGCGGGGTTGCCGCCACCTCGGTGGGGTGAAGCGATGGACCTGACGTCGTTCTCGGGGACGGGGGCCGGTGTCACGCTCGGTCGCGCGCGGCCGGACCCGGTTACGCGGTCACCGGAAGCGCCCGTCCTCGTAACCGCCCTCGTAGTAGTCCTGGCCGTAACCGGGACGGGGCTCCTCGTCGTAGGGACCCTGACCCGGCCGCGGGGCGGGACCACCGTACTGCGGGCCCGCGCCGGGCCGCTCTCCTTCGGGACGCCAGTCCTCCACCTGCGGGTAGCCGTAGTCCGAGGGCGGGAGGCTCCCGCCCAGCATGTCCGAGTAACCGCCCTGGCCGCCCGGCATGCCCTGACCGCCGGGAACACCGGGCCCACCCGGTCCAGCCTGACCGCCGGGGCTCTGCGGGGGGCCGCCCTGGCCCAACGGCCGTCCGAACCGATCGGTCTGCTGCGGCAGGTGATCGCTGTAGGGCAGGCCGCCGAACCGGCCGCTCTGGTAGGTGCCGGCCCCGTATCCGGGATCGGTGGGGTACCCACCGGTCGGGTACGGGGTGGTCCGACCCGACCCGCCGGGTCCATCCGGCATCTGCGTGGGCCTACTCGGCCCTCCGTATCCGGCTCCCTCCGGGGAATCCCACAGGGGGACGTTGCCGCCGTGGCCCGCACCGGGAACCCCGGGCATCGCCGGTCCGCCCGGTGCCACCGGACCGCCCGGACCCCCGGGACCACCGGGCACGCCCAGGGCACCCGTCGCGCCCGGAGTGTCGAACCGTCCGGGGTCGCCCTGACCGGTCAGACCGCCCAGGTGGTCCGATCGGGTGTGGGTGCCGCTGTCGTAGGGGTTGCGTTGGTGGGTTCCGGTGTCGTACTCGGGTCGGGTGAAGGAGTCGGTGTCGTAGGTGGGGCGGCTGTGTTGGCCGGTGTCGTATTCGGGTCGGGGTGGTGTGAGTCCGCCTTGGTGGCCCGGCCGGGTGTGGGTGCCGCTGTCGTAGGGGTTGCGTTGGTGGGTTCCGGTGTCGAACTCCGGCCGACCGAAGGAGTCGGTGGAGGCGAGGTCGGGGTCGTAGGACCCGCCCTGGTAGGACCCGGACGGGTAACCGCCGGTCAGCGGACCCGACCCCAACCCGGGGGTCGGGTGACCGGGCACGCTCGGGCCGCCCATGGGCTGACCGGGCGAGGGCATGGCGCCCGAGGGGCCGCCGAGCCCGGAACCGCCCGGCGCGCCGGGCATGCCGTAGCCGTTCAGGTCCGAGCGCTGGTGGGCGCCGGTGTCCAGGCTGGACCAGATCGGCGACCTGAAGTCACCGCCGGGGCTCGGCCGGAAACCCGGGTCGAGCGGGTCGGGGGAACCCGTCCCCGCTCCCAGGGGGGTGTGGTCCGAACCGTAGGAGCCGGGAGGGTCGCCCCCCTCGCTCAGCCCGAGTCGCTCGGACGGGGTGAGGGGCTCACGACCCTCGAAGGGGTCACCCGTCGAGGGCGGAGGTGGGGTCCAACCCGTCCCCAGTGGGTCGTCGTCGCGCATCCCCGAACCGGTGGGCATGGGCGGCTGCGACGGTGGCAACCCCTGCGTGGGGGGAAGCGCCGAAGGAGCGGGGCCCGAGTCCAGGGCGGCGGGACGATGCGGCTGCTCCGGGTACTGGGGCTCGGGGCGCTGGGGCGGTGGGGCGCCCGGGGACTCGCTGTGCCCGAGGCCCGCCAACATGGCCAGGTCCGAGGCGCTTCCGCGCGGGGCCCGCTCCTCCGACGGAGCGTCGATCAGCGTGGGCGGGCCCTGGTCCGGGTGGCCGCCGCGCACGGGCTCGTCGTCGTAGTCCTCGTCGTCCTCGTGACCGCCGACGTCCCCCGCGCCGTAGGCGTCGTCCCGATCACGGGGGCTCGTCTGCGCCGGTCCCTCGTCGTTCAGGCTCGACCAGAAGTCGTTGTCGGAGAGCCCGTCGGAGTCGTCCTCCCAGTCGACTCCGCGCTGCCGCCGTCCCTTGGGCCGTCGCTCCGACCGACCCGAGCGGCGGCCACGGTCCCCCTCGTCATCGCCGTCGAGATCGGCCCGCCCTCGGCCCCGGCCCCGGTCGGGTCGGTCGTCGCGATCGTCCTGGACGTCGTCGTCGTAGTCGTCGTCATAGTCGTCGTTCGAGCCGAGACTGAGCGCCCGCATCCCCAGTAGGAGGAGCACCAGCACGGCGAGCACGACGATGACGGCGATGATGATGATGGTGACGGTCATGGTGTACGCACTACCTTGGGGAGGTCTGCCGCGCCCTGGGCGCACCGGGTGTCGGTCGGATGAGGACCGGCCGGGGGAGGGCGGCGCACTGGTTCCGGCCGACCACGGGGTACCGGACCCACTCCGCCTTCGCGAAGTGGGTGCCGAAGCCCCGCTGCGGTCTCGTGCCGGGGTACCGCGCGGCGGGTGGGCTGAAATCGGTCATCTGAAAAGGGGCGAGGGACACAGCCCTACTGTATGTGCTGTCGTGCGCTGTGTGCAGAGGGCAACGGGAGCTTCCTCGGTTCGTTCCCGGGCCCCTGGTGGGAGGGTGGCTCCGGGTGTGAAACACCCGTTATGAGCTATTTCACTCGCTGTTGGTGATGAGAGAGCCCCTGGCCACGGCCTGCGCGGCGATGTTCTCGAGTGTCAGGTCCAGTGCCGCGCCCTCGGGCAGATCGAGGGGTTCGTTGAGCGCGTACACCGTGAAGCGGTAGGAGTGGGTGTCGTCCTCCTCTGGGCAGGGCGCTCCGTAGGCGGCCTCCCCCGAACTGTTCTGACCGATCTTGGCGTCGGCCGGAACGGTGTTCTGTCGCAGCTCCACCAGTTGCGGGTCCAGGTCGGTGACGACCCAGAACACGAGGGCGGCCTCCGGGTCGTCCACCACCAGAGCGATCGAACCCACGTCGTCGGGCAGACCCGACCAGCTCAACGGCGGGGAGACCGGCTCCCCCTCGGCTTCGCAGGTGTAGCCGGAGGGCAGAGGCTGCCCCTCCTGCATCATCGGACTGATCACGTTGATGTCGGTGGGCATTTCGCCGCTCAGTTCGGAGTTGAGCACGCCACAACCGGTGGACGCGAGCAGGGCGGCCCCCGCCACGACGGCACCCGCACGGACACCGGGATGGGTGCGGGGGACGCCGCGATCGGCGACGGTCCGGGTGGAAGGCAAGACCGGGAACAAAATGGGGCTCCTGCTGGACTTTCGGGCCATAAGGCGAGAATCGCTGTGCACCGGACCCGGCACACGGGAGGCAAGCCCCGGCGCCCGTCACGGTGGAACCGTGCGCGCGAGGGCCGTCTCCGGCGCCGTCACACGGTCCTGAGCGAACCCTACTGTGGTCCGACGAGCTCCTGTGACTCCCGGGAGCGGGCGCCGAGTCGGTCGGCGGGGAAGCCTGGGCCTGTGGATAACCGAAGGCGTGGGTCCGGGGGATCGGTCATCATGAAGCCGTGTGGTTCTCCATTCTCGGTCCCCTCCAGGTGCTCGGCCCCTCGGGCGAACCCGTCGCCGTGGGCGGTGCCCGGCTGCGGGTCCTGCCGGCGCTGCTCCTGCGGTGGGCAACGCCCTGGCCCAGCTTGTGGAGGCGACGGTGGCCACCGACCTGGAACGCTCCCGGGACCTGCTCCAAGAGGGCATCGACCTGGCCGAGGGTGCCGGGCTGAACAGGCTCGGCGGGCTCTTTCGCACCCTCATGGCCCAGATCCTGGTGGAACTCGGCGACACGGAGGGTGCCGCCCTCGAACTCGAAGGACTCCGGGCCGAAACGGCCGAGCACGAATACCGGGTCACCCACCACATGACCAGGATCCACTGGATGCAGGCCACCGGAGACCTGGAGGGGGCGCGTCGGCTGCCGGAACGTACCGAGCCCCTGGTCCGTGACCTGGGCGGGTTCGCGCAGGTCTACATCGAACCCACCTGGCGCACCCTGGCCGCCGAACTCGCGTGGGCCGAGGGGGACGTGGAGCGGGCCTGGGCCGAGGCGGGCCGGGCGTGGTGGCTCTCCCGCAGCGGGTCCGACATGTCCGGTCTGGGTGCGCTGGAGATCCTCTCCCGGCTGACCGAGGACACCGATCCCCGGTGGGCCGCCGAGTTGTCGGGGTACAGCGCCGGGCTGCGCGGGGTCCTCAACACCGCCTCCGCCAGGATCGGGGCCCTGCGATCGCGTCTGGCCCGCACGTTGGGAGGGGTCGAGGCGGAGCGGCTGATCACCCGAGGGAGCGAGACGCCCAGGGCACGGATCCTGGAGAACATGGTGCGGTGGCTGGAGCCGATCGTGCCCGACGACGTCGAGGCCGGAGACTGGCGCCGCTGAGCCCGAGCCCGGCCCGGAACCCCCGAACGTTCCGGTGCGGCGGCGCCCTGCGGGACGTTCGGGTGCACACCGTGGTCCCTCAGGTGCGGCGCCGGTAGGCCCACACCGCCAGCGGGAAGAAGATCGCCGTGATGATGACCGACCACACCAGGGTCCAGGTCACCGGTGCGGCGACGTCACCACCGATCATCAGCGCGCGCATGGCGTCCACCACGTGGGTGACCGGGTTGTTCGCGGCGATGGGCGCGAGCCAGCCCGGCATGTCGTCGGGTGCGACGAAGGCCGAACTACCGAAGGTCAGCGGGAACAACAGGATCATCGCGAAGGACTGCACGGCCATGGGGGTGCGTGCGAGCATCCCCACGAAGGCCGACATCCAGCACAGCGCGAAGGCGAACAGCAGGATCAGGGCCGCGGCGGACAGCACACCGACCACCCCGCCCTCTGGTCGGAACCCGATGGCCAGCCCGACCAGAAGCACCATGACGACGGTGATGGCGTAACGGACCAGGTCGCCCAGGATCGCGCCGATCAGCGGTGCCGAACGGGCGATGGGCAGTGAACGGAAGCGGTCGAAGATGCCCTTCTCCACGTCCTGGCTCAGGCTGAAACCGGTGCCCATGGTCGCGAAGATGACCGACTGCGCGATGATGCCGGGCATCAGGAAGTCCCGGTAGGTCTGCCAGTCGCCCATCATCGCCTGACCGAAGACGAAGACGAACAGGGTCACGAACATGACCGGCTGCAGCATCAGCCCGAAGACCTCTTCGGGGTTGGCCTTGATCTTCAGCACGCTGCGCCAGGTGAGCTGTAGCCCGTTCTGCACGGTCACCAGCGGACTGATCCGCTGCGGGATATGCGGCACGGGCCCGGAGGAGGCGGCCGACGGCCGGGTGGTCACGGTGCTCACGAGCGAGCTCCCTCGGGGTCGTTGTCGGTGTCCGTGGCCTGGGCCGAGTGTCCGGTCAGGGCCAGGAACACCTCGTCCAGACTGGGTTTGCGCAGGGACAGCTCGCCCACGGCCACCCCCTGTTCGTCCAGGCGGCGGACCACCTCGGGCAGGACGGCTGCGTCGTTGACCGGCACACTGGCCACCAGTCCGTCGCTGTTGACGGGGGTGCTCGTGACCGCCTCGATGATCTTGGTGGCCAGGGGCAGCCGACCGTCGTCCACCGTGCGCAGCTCCAGGACCTGGTCTCCGGCCTGGTTCTTGAGTTCCTCGGGGGTGCCCTGGCCGATCACCTTGCCGTGGTCCAGCACCATGATGTCGTCGGCCAGTTGATCGGCCTCCTCCAGGTACTGGGTGGTGAGCAGCACGGTCACCCCGTCGCTCACCAGGTCGCGGACCACGGACCACAGGCCGTTGCGGCTGTGCGGGTCCAGGCCGGTGGTCGGCTCGTCCAGGTACAGCAGCGCCGGGCGGCCGACCAGGCTCGCGGCCAGGTCCAGGCGGCGGCGCATGCCCCCGGAGTAGGTCTTGGCCGGGCGTCCGCCGGCGTCGGCTAGCCCGAAGCGCTCCAGTAGTTCGGCGGACCGGGCACGTGCCCGGGCCCGGTCGAATCCCAACAGGCGGGCGATGAGCACCAGGTTCTGGGTACCCGTCAGCTCGGCGTCCACGGCGGCGTACTGGCCGGTCAGGCCGATCTGTCGGCGCACCTCGTGGGGTTGGCGCACCACGTCGAATCCGCCGACGGTGGCGTGCCCGCCGTCGGGGCGCAACAGGGTCGACAGGATGCGTACGGTCGTGGTCTTCCCGGATCCGTTGGGTCCCAGGACGCCCAGCACGGCCCCCGTCCTGGCGATCAGGTCCACCCCGTCCAGGGCGCGTTCGCCCTTGAACTCCTTGACCAGACCTTCCGCGCGGATGGCGTCGGTCATCAGGTTCCTCCGTTTCGGCGTCTGTCCTCAGTGTGCCGACCGGCGCTGACAGAACGCTGATATGTGCAGTCGCCGCCCTCATCCCGAAATGTCAGCCCCGGGAATCAGGGGGCGCAGGTGTCCCGTTTTGAAAGGAACACCCGACCGGAACGAGCCCTTCCCCACGCCCCCCGATTTCTCGCGACCGCCCCGGTCGGGGCGTGCGGTCTCCGATTCCGCCACGGGGCCCACGGGGCTCTCGGGCGCCGCCGGGCCCGGGGGCCAGCGGAGGCCTTGAAGATACGGCCTAGACTCGGGTGGGTGACGAACATCCCGCCCCACGACGCCGTGCCCCAGCCGGGGGAGACACCCCACTCAGCGGACCCGGGGACGGGCGTGGCCCGACTACGCCCGCCGCTGCGGAGGGTGAGCAGCCGATCGATCGGGGTGTGGACGTTGCGCATGGCCTTCGGCGCGCTGTTCAACCTGGCCCTGGTCAGCGCCGCGGCCTGGGCCCTGGGGAATTTCTCCTGGAGCCTGGTGCCGACGTGGGCGCACGAGAACGCCTGGATCCTCCCCTCCGTCTACGTCGTCTACGCCCTGCTCAAGATCGCCATCGTGCCCTCATGGCGCTACCGGGTGCACCGGTGGGAGGTCAACGAGGACGTCATCTACACCCGCGCCGGCTGGATCAGCCGGGCCTGGCAGTTGGTACCGGTCAACCGGTTGCAGACGGTCGACCACACCCAGGGCTGGTTGGAGCGGATCTTCGACGTGGCCACGCTCCAGGTGCGGACCGCCTCCTACGCGGGGTCCTCGACCATCGAGGGTCTGGACGCCGAGGAGGCGCGTCGGCTCAGTGAGGAACTCGCCGTGCGCGCCGGGACGCTCCGGGACGACGCCACCTGATGGACCCACGACAGGACCCCCACGAGCTCCCCGAACCCCACCAGAACCCTCAGAGCCCTCCGTCCGAGCCCTCCGGGAACGGGTCCGGCGGCTGGGTCGCGCCCGGCAGCACCCCGGACACCCCCGAAGCGCCGGGTCCAGCGACACCTCCTCCGGGCCACCACGGCCCCGCCGCGGGGCCGGGCCACTGGTGGCCCACGACCCCCGCGCCCCCTGGATCTCCCACCTTCGCCGAACCCGCCGAACCAGAGGGAGGGGCCTTCCGTTCCTGGTGGGGCGAGGACCCCGCCGGCCCAGGCCCGCCCTTCGGGGTGGAGACCGCGCGCAGACTCAGCCCGCGCACCCTGGTCGTCGGCCCCATCATCCAGATCCGGGGCCTGCTGTTGCCGATCGCCGCCGGTCTGGTGGTCGGCGGGTTCAACCCCTGGATCCTCACCGCCACCCTGTTCGCGGTCCTGGGCCTGCTCATCGGCGGGTTCGTCACGTGGAAGACCTTCCGCTACGAGATCGGCGAGGAACGCCTGGAGATCCGCAGCGGCCTGATCAGGCGCTCTCGGCGCACCATTCCCCTGGAACGGGTGCGCGGGGTCGACGTCACCAGCACCCTGCTGCACCGCGTGCTGGGTGTGGCCGTGGTGCGCATCGAGGCCGCGTCGGGGGCCGCGGGTGCCACCGAGGACGGCAAGCTCGACGCGGTGGACGCCGCCGAGGCCGAGCGTCTGCGCACGGTCCTGCTGCACCGCAAGGCCGTGCTCAGCGGGCGGAGCGAGGAGGCGACCACGACGGGGGAGGAGGGCGCCACCTCCGTCGCCGCCACCACCTCCGCCGGAACGGACACCTCCGGATCCGTGACCGCGCCGGAGGACGACACGGTCACCTACTTCCGGATGCCTCGGACCTGGTATCTGTTCGGGGCGCTCAGCGTGGGTCACCTGGTGACCCCGTTCGTTCTCCTGGCCACCCTGTTCGGGATGGTCCAACAGTCGGCGGGGCAGATGGCCACCGACTTCCTCGTGGATTGGGTGACCAGCACCGATCGAGGCTTCCTGGTGGTGTTCGCCGCGGTGTCCGTGGGCGTTCTGGTGTTGCTGATGCCGGTCTTCGCGGTGGTCTCCTACGCCCTCACCCACTGGGGGTTCGCGCTGCGGGGTCGGGACGGTTCCCTGGTGGCCGAACGCGGTCTGTTCACCCGCCGCAGCGTCACCCTGGAACGGCGCCGCATCCGCGGGTACGAGCTGCGGGACAACCCCCTCGAACGCACCCGGAGGGCGGTGCGACTGCGTGCCATCGTCACCGGCCTGGGGGACACCGCCAACCGTGCGGTCCTGCTGCCGATCGGGCCCCGTCCCAAGGTGGAGGAGGTGGTCGACCGCGCCCTGGACCTGTTCCGAGGCCGGCTCACCCGTCACCCGCGGGCGGCCCTGTACCGGCGCCTCACCCGAGCGGTGCTGCCGTTCGTCGTGGTGGCGGGGGCGGCCCTGTACCTGGACCTGACCTGGCCGGCGATCGTGGCCGGGGCGCTCGCACTCCTCGGGGTGCCCTTGGCGGTGGACCGGTACCGGTCCCTGGGGCACGGCTACGACGGGGAACGGGTGAGCGTGCGCTCGGGTTCGCTGCAACGCGGCCAGGCCACGGTGGAGCGGTCGGCGGTGATCGGCTGGACCTGGACCCAGACGCTGTTCCAGCGTCGCTCGGGGTTGGCCGACCTCCAGGTGACAGTGGGCGCCGGAGCCGGCGGTTACACGGCCCAGGACGCCTCGTTGGGGGAGTCGGTCGACTTCGCCGGGCGGATCACCCCGGAGATGGTGCGGCCCTTCCTGATGGACGACGAAGGCCCGCGCGCCGACACCACCTGAGGCACGCTCCCCGCAAGCGGGGGACACCGGACAAGAGCGAGGGGGCGATCACCGACCGGTGATCGCCCCCTCGCCTCGGCGGGCGCGCCTACTCGTTCTTCTTCGAACCGAACATGATCTCGTCCCAGGAGGGCACCGAGGCGCGGCGTCCTCGCCCCTTGCGCTTGGGAGCGGCGGCGCTCCCGGCGTTGGCTCCGTTGGTGCCACCGGCGGCGGCCGGAATCGGGGGCTGCTCGTCCGCGGCCCGTCGTGGGGTGCCCTTGTCGTTGAGGTCGATGGTGGCGCGACGTCGACGCGGTCGTTCCGGTTCGGCCGCGGGCGGAGCCGGCTCGGGTTCGGGCGCCGGCGCCGGTCGCGTGTCCATCCAGTCCGGGGTTCCCGGAGAGTCGGGACGGCCACGCGTCTCGGACAGGTGTCGGGGCTCGGAGCCGGGTTCGTCGAATACTGCCGCGGGACGTGCCGGTTCGGGCTCGTCGTGGTGTTCGATCCGCTCCATGGGGCGCTCGGAACGGCGCTCCACGGGACGTTCGGCGGGTCGCTCCGTGAATCGTTCCGCCGGAGGCTCGGAGCGCGCGGGCGGTTCCGCCGGGTGTCGGTGCCGTGGCGGCTCGTTCCGAGAGAAGCCGGGCATCGGGGCGGCGGGCGGTGCCTCCTGAGGCGTGCGCTCCGGCCCGCGTTCGGGGGCCCGCTCGGGAGGGCGTTCAGATCCCCGCTCGGGCCGCCGGCGCGTCGGATGCCCGGCCTCCTCACGGATCGGTACCCCGAACTGGTCCGTCTGCGGAGCCGGGCGCAGTGGCTCGTCCAACGGCGTGTCCTGCGCGGACGACAGGCGACGCGGAGCGACGTGGTCCGGGCGGCGCTCGGCGGCGGACTGTGCGTCCAGGCGGGGCAGGTCGGTGGTGGCCTCGTTACGGCGTGGAGCGAACGGGGTGACGTTGGCCGCGGTCGGGGGCGAGGCGGACAAGGGCTCCTCGAAGGAGAACCTTGCGGCCTCCTCGTCGGCCGGCGCGACGGAGTTGTGTCTGGGCTCGTACAGCCAGTGGGCGACGCGCTCGTCGCCCCCGTGCAGGAAGACGAGCTTGAGTTGCCAGGTGCGGTCCTCGCGCTTCCAGGAGTCCCACACGGCGTCGCCGGTCTCCAGTTGGTGGGCGCCGATCCGCTTGGTGACGATCTCTTCCAGGGAGGGACCGGGTACGGCGTCGCCCTGGGCGCGTACGGTGGCGCGCTGGGCCTGTTGCGCGATGTACTCGCGCTCCTGGAGTACGGGTCCTTCGAACCAACGCACCCGTTCGATGGGTATCCCGGAGATCTCGGAGATGGCCTCCGCGGTCTCGCCGGACCGGATGCGGGCCTGGATTTCCTTGGGGCGCAACGGATTCTCCACTTCGATCTCGTACTGGCCGAGCCGGGAGAACTGGCCGCGTACGGCGGCTCGCAGACGGTCGTCGACGGGCAGCATGAACCGGGTTCCACGGCCGGTGCTGGCCAGCACCAGATAGGTGCCGTCCTCGCTCACGGCCACGAGGCGAAGCTCGTGCATCGCCCTCCCTTTCACGTCCCGTCGAGGGTCGGTATGGACCGTCCCTCGCGTTCTCCAAGTCTGGTCGGCCGACAACTGTTCGGCCAGTACCGCGCCCGGCATGTCCGAACTGTGCCCGCCTCCCGGTCCGTGGTGGTCACCACGGTGGGAGTCGACCCCGGCTGTTCGGGGTCCTCACGGTCGCTTCCGTTGCCAATCTTGACACGGTGAGCCTTGCGCGACCGGGAGCGATCGTCGGTGAATGTCGCCGATTCCGCACGAAGGCTCCGCGGTGATGGTATCCCGCGCACCTCGAATCACCCCAGAGTCGGGAAAAACTCCGATCTCGGGCGAAGTGGCGACATCATCCACCTTATGATTCGCAACTCGACACGCCGATGGACGCCAGATGGTGACGCTTCTTATTTGATGGCGTTATCAGAGTCCTGTCCCCCTTAGTGTTAGGTATCCACCCATGGGCGTTATGTGAGAGTTGGGGCCTACGGGGATATCTGCCCCACCACACGCCCATCCCATGACATGACGAGTGTCCCGCCGCGCTCGCGCGCGGCCGACGGAGGGGGGACCACACCATGCCCAGACCTGAGTACGGGGGCGGTCCGAACGAGCGGGATCGATCGACCGGACGGGCCCAGCGGGCCGATCATGACACCGATGACGACCGGGACGACCGGGACGACAACGGCGACAAGGACGACAAGGGCAAACGCATCGACCTGAGCGTGACGCAGGTCGTGGGGGCCGGCGTGGCCACCCTGACCGCGGCGACCGCGGCCTCCTACCTGAACGTCTACGGAACCGTCATCGGTACCGCCGTCATGGCCGTGCTCAGCACCAGCGCCACCCCGGTGATCCAACACTGGATCACCCGCAGCGGAGAGCGGGCCAAGGGGCTGGCGGAGAAGGCCAAGCACTCCCACGCCGCCCCTTTCACGGAACGGCCGGAACCGGCCACCGAGAAGGACGACCTCGACGCCACGACCGCCTTCCAGGCCCCCGAGGTCCTCCAGGATCCTGAAGACGCCACCCGGACCATGGCCATGCCCTCCCTGGGACGCGACCTGCCCGGTCAGACCCTGGCGCACGGATTCGGAAACCCGGCCGACCCCACCCGGCCCCACGACCCGGTCCCGGGCGAGCCGACCGAACTCCTGCCTTCGGTAGGGCCCGACGACGACTCCGACACCGCGGCTTCGGACGCGACCGGGGAGGAGGGAACACGGCCCGAGCGTGGATGGCGTGCCGTCCTCATCCCCGCCGGAGTGGTGTTCGTCCTCGTCATGCTGGTCATCTTGGCCTTCGAGTTGCTCACCGGGCGTTCCCTGACCGCCTGGACCCAGGGGCAGCAGGAGCCGACCTCGCCCTCCCTGTTGGGCGGCCAGTCCGCCCCGGCCCACACCGGCGAGGACGAGGACGCCGACACCTCGGGGAACGACCGGGAGCCGCAGGAGGAGGGGACGGACACCGCTCCCGGGACGGGGACGGAGGACCCCGCCGAACCCGGCACGAGCCCGGGCGAGCAGGACACCGACACCCCGTCCGTGCCCACCGAACCGGCCGAACCGCCGGCGGAGGACCCCGAGCCGCAACTGCCCCAGGATCCGGTCGAACCCGAACCCGGTGACGGCGAACAGGGAGGGGACGCCCCGCAGGACGGGGCTCCCCAGGGCGGGACCCAGAACGGCACCCAGGGCGGATCGGTGCCCACCGGCTGACCACGGGTCAGCCGAACACCCGGTCCAGGTAGGCGTTGCCGAAACGGCGGTGCGGGTCCACCCGTTCCCGCACCGCCAGGGCGTCGCCCAGTCGTGGGTAGACCTCCTCCAGGTAGGAGCGATCCCGGGTGTGCAGCTTGCCCCAGTGCGGGCGTCCGCCCACCGACGTGAACAGCGCCTCCAAGTCCGCGAAGTACTCCCGATAGGGAGTCCCCTGGTACATGTGCACGGCGACATAGGCGCTCTCGCGCTCGTGGGCGGTCGACAACCACACGTCGTCGGCGGGAGCGAAGCGCACCTCCACGGGAAAGCTCACCCGGTGGTCGCCGCGGTCCACGATCGAACGCGTCTCGCGCAGGACGTCCGCCACGTGTTCGACGGGGATCGCGTACTCCATCTCGACGAAGCGCACATCCCGCACCGAGGCGAACACCTTGTGCGAGACGTCGGTGTAGGAGCGCGCCGACAGCGCGCGGGAGCTGATCTGGTTGACCGTGGGGACCGTCGCCGGGAAGCGACGACACATCCGGTTGACCCGTTCGAAGACCCGGTTGGACAGGAAGTCGTCGTCCAGCCACGCCTTGAACGGCGGCAGGGGTCGGGCGGGCCCCTCACTGATGTTGTTGCGCTTGGTGTTGGTGTTGCCCGTGTGCGGGAACCAGAAGAACTCGAAGTGGTCGTTGTCGGCGCGCAGCTCGGGCAACCGCTCCAACACCTCGTCCAAGGGCATGGGCGCTTCTCGGGCCCGCAACAGGAAGGCCGGGCGCACCGCGAAGGTCAACGCCGTGACGACGCCGAACGCGCCCAACCCCACCCGGGCCGCGTGGAACAGGTCCGGTTCGTGTTCGGCCGAGCACTCCACCACCGAACCGTCGGCCAGGACCAGTTCCATGCCGACCACCTGGCTCGCCAGACCGCCCGCGTCCCGCCCGGTGCCGTGCGTCCCCGTCTGGACCGCGCCCGAGACGGTCTGCACGGCGATGTCGCCCATGTTGGCCAGCGCCAGCCCCTGCTCGGCCAGGGCGTCGTTGAAGTCGCACAGGGGTGTGCCCGCGGCGACGGTGGCGGTACCGGCCACGGGGTCGACCGAGCGCAACCCGGTCAGGGAGGTGGGGGAGAGAAGCAGCCCGTCGGTGATGGCCACGTCCGTGAAGGAATGTCCCGTGCCGACCATGCGGACCCGCAGGTCCTCGGCCGCCGCCGCCATCACCGCCGCCGCGACCTCCTCGGTGCTGCCGGGGGCCGTCGTCCGACGGGGGCGGGCCTGGTAGGTGTCGGCCCAGGTGTGCCACAACACATCAGTCATGCGCTGACATTACCGACCGGTCACTTATGTGACCAGAGCCCCGAGTGGAGCCGGTCACTTTCGGACCCGAAGTCCCACGACAAGGGGCGGGGGTGGAACCGGACGGGCCACGGGAGCTGGTTACATGAACAGCATGAGGCCTTACGACGCGTTTTTGCTGATCTCCTTCGGTGGACCGGAGGGCGAGGACGAGGTCATCCCGTTCCTGGAGAACGTCACCCGCGGGCGCAACATCCCCCGCGAAAGGTTGGCGGAGGTCGGTGAGCACTACTTCCTGTTCAAGGGAGTGAGCCCGATCAA
>NZ_DYZD01000060.1 GCF_020741345.1 Nocardiopsis listeri | reverse complement strand
GGTCCTGGACCGCTACCCGGTCGCGGTGCTGGCCAGAGGGTGGACACCGGTAGGCTGACCGCGATCATGACGAACACCCACACCGGCCCCCGCCTGCGCATGCCCGAACGCGTGGCGTCCGCCCTGGCCTGCCCCGTCTGCGGGCGGGCACTGTCCCGGGACCCCCGCGGGCTCACCTGCTCCGCACGGCACGGCTTCAACGTCGCCCGCGAGGGTTACGCCGGACTGCTCACCGGTGCCACCCCGCCCGGGACGGGGGACAGCAAGGAGATGGTCGCCGATCGGCTGCGCTTCCAGGCGGCCGGGCACTACGACCACATCGGCCGGGCCCTGGCCGAGGCCCTGACGGGTGTCGGCGCGGACCCGCTGATCGTGGACGTGGGCGGTGGCACCGGCCACTACCTGGCCCAGGTTCTGGAGGCGACACCCGGCGCGGTGGGGCTGACCACCGACGTGTCCAAGTTCGCCGCCCGCAAGGCGGCCAGGGTCCATCCCCGCGCCGGTGCGGTCACCGCCGACTCCTGGCGCGTTCTGCCCCTGGCCGACGGGGTCGCCGACGTTCTGCTGAACGTGTTCGCCCCCCGCAACGCCGCCGAGTTCCACCGCGTCCTGGCGCCCACCGGGACGCTGCTGGTGGTCACCCCCGAGACCGATCACCTCACCGAACTGCGTTCCGCCCTGGGGCTGTTGGAGGTGGATCCCCGCAAGGACGAACGCCTGGCCCACAGCCTGCACGCCCACTTCGCCCCGGTCCAGGCCCGGTCGGTGCGCTTCGACCTGGATCTTCCCCACCCGGACGCGCTCACCGTCGTGGGGATGGGGCCCAGCGCCCGCCACATCACCCCCGAGGACCTGGCCGAACGCGTGTCCGCCCTGCCCGACCCGGTGCGCGTCACCGCCTCGATCCGCCTGGGCGCCTATCGGCCACTGCCTCAGGGAACCTGAGCCGGATCGTCGTACCCGTGCCCGGCCGTCCTTGCCGGGTGACATGGGAGGGGTGTACGTCTTCGGGTGCCGCGGTTGTCCGGGTCGTCCTTTCGCCCGCCGGTACGACCGTTCCCGAAACGGTCGGGCCGGCCGGTCAGACGAGCCGGCCCAGGGGCAGGCCCGATCGCCGGCCCTCGGCGTAGGACAGCGCGTCCTCCAGTTCGGTCACGGCCAACCGCATCCGCTCCACCACAGCCGGGTCGTCGTACTCGCCCCGCTCGTCCACGCGCGACCCGGCCCGGGAGACCACCACGCAGTCGACCAACACGGCCCCCAACAGGGTCAACGTCGGCATCAGCGGCGCATGGGCCCGCATGCCACCCGCCTGACCGGGGGAGGCGCTCATCAACAGGGTCGGTTTGCCCACCAGACCACCCGAGCCCACCAACCAGTCGATGGCGTTCTTGGTCACCCCCGCGGGGCCGTGAGCGTACTCGGGCGTGGCGATCACCAGCCCCTGGGCGCGCGAGGCCAGGTCCCGCAGCTCACGCACCGAATCCGGCCAGGAGTCCTCGTCGTTCTCGACGTCCGGGTTGAACAACGGCAGCCGACCGGCCAGATCCTCGCCGAACACGGTGAGGGCCGTACCCACCCGTGGCACCAGTCTCAACAGGGCCGCGTTGAGCGAACCCCGCCGAAGGCTCCCGCAGATTCCCAGCACCGGACGTTCTTCCATCGCCCCACCGTCTCACGTCGCTCCGGTCCGAACACCCCGGTTTCCGGGGTCCGGGCCTGACGGACCCCGGTGCGATCCGTCCCCACCACCGAGGAGGGCCCGCTTGTCCCGGGAGCACGAGGAGCCCGTCGCCGCGCGGCTGAACCCGGAGGCCTTCGACGCCCGGCACGGCGGCCCGTTGCTCGGGCTCGTGGTCGTCAACCCGGTCTGTGGCCCGAACCGCCCGGCGAGGGTGTCGCGTGGGGGCGGTTCGACCTTCCCCGCACCTGGGTAGATCACCGTGCGTGAACGAACCGAACCATCCCGCCACCCCCGGACGCGGCGTCCACGGCGATTTCTCGGTCTGGGCCCCCGCAGCCCACCGTGTGCGCGTGCGCGTCGACGGCACCGACCACACCATGGACCGCGACGACCACGGATGGTGGCACGCCACGGTCTCCGGGGCCGGACCCGGATCCGACTACGCCTACCTGCTGGACGAGGACGAACAGGCCCTGCCGGACCCACGGTCACTGTGGCAACCCGAGGGCGTCCACGCCCCCACCCGCGTCTACGACCACGACGCCCACGTGTGGGCCGACGGGGGCTGGACCGGACGCCCCCTCGCCGGGGCCGTGATCTACGAACTCCACGTGGGCACCTTCACCCCCGAAGGCACCCTCACCGGCGCCATCGACCACCTCGACCACCTGGTCGGGCTCGGCGTCACCCACGTCGAACTCATGCCGCTCAACGCCTTCGACGGCGCCCACGGCTGGGGTTACGACGGGGTCCTGTGGTCCGCGGTCCACCAACCCTACGGCGGGCCCGACGCCCTCAAGGGGTTCGTCGACGCCTGCCATCGACGCGGCCTCGCCGTGCTGCTCGACGTGGTCTACAACCACCTGGGCCCCTCCGGCGCCTACCTGCCGCGCTTCGGCCCCTACTTCCTCGGTGAGAACGCCTGGGGGCCCTCCCTGAACCTGGACGGCCCCCACTCCGACCCCGTCCGCGACCTGGTCGTCGAGGGCGCCCTGGACTGGCTGCGCCACTACCACCTGGACGGGTTGCGCCTGGACGCGGTGCACGCGATGAGGGACGACCGCGCCGTGCCGATCCTGGTCGAACTCTCCGACGCCGTCGAGGCCCTGGCCACCGGGCTCGGCCGCCCCCTGTCCCTGATCGCGGAGTCCGACCGCAACGACCCGCGCACCGTCCTGGCCCGTGAGGCCGGTGGACCGGGTATGACCGCCCAGTGGTCCGACGACCTGCACCACGCCCTGCACGTGGCGCTCACGGGGGAGACCCACGGCTACTACGCCGACTTCGCCGGCCCCCGGGTGCTCGCCGACGTGCTGCGGAACGTGTTCCGACACCAGGGAGGGCCCTCCTCCTTCCGAGGACGAAGCCATGGTGCCCCGGTCGACACCCACCGCGTCCCCGGCAGCCGGTTCCTGGGTTACCTGTCCACCCACGACCAGATCGGCAACCGCGCCCGTGGCGACCGCAAGGGCGAACGCCTCTCGCCCGGTCTGCTCACCTGCGGTGCCGCGCTGGTGTTGTTGTCGCCCTACACCCCGATGATCTTCATGGGAGAGGAGTGGGGCGCCACCACCCCCTGGCCGTTCTTCGCGTCCTTCACCGATCCGGACCTGGCCGAGGGGGTGCGCGCCGGGCGCCGCCGCGAGTTCGCCGCCCTGGGGTGGGCCGAGGAGGACATCCCCGACCCCATGGACCCGGCCACCCGCGAGAGTGCCGTCCTGGACTGGTCCGAGCCCGAACGCGAACCAGGGGCGTCGGTCCTGGAGGCCTACCGGGCGCTCATCGCCCTGCGCCGCGCCGAACCCGAGGCGGCGGACCCGCGCCTGGACCGCTTCGAGGTCACCGCGAGTGAGGACGGTCGGGTGCTCGTCCTGCACCGAGGGTCCCTGCGTCTGGTGTGCAACCTGTCCGCCGAGAAGGCCGGGGTCGAGTTGGACGCCCCACCGGGGGAACCGTTGCTGGCCACCGGACACACGAGGGTCGAAGGCGCCCGCGTCGAGGTGCCGGGCGAGTCCTTCGCCGTCCTACGTGTCCGACCCGCCCGTTCCGACCGTTCGCGGTAGCGAGGCCCGCACCCACTCGGCCAGGTGCTCCAACACCATCTGCCCGGTGGGGTCCTCGGTCCGGTCGATGACGGCGGCCTGGAAGGCGTGCGACATGGCCTCGTACACCCGCACGGTCACCGGGCCGCCGGCTTCGTCGGCGGCCTTGGCCAGACGCAGGGTGTCGTCCAGCAGGGCCTCGTCCTCACCCACGGCCAACAGCAGGGGCGGCAGCCCGGTCAGGTCGCCGAACAGGGGGGACTGCGGGGCCTGGTCGGGGCGTGCGCCGTCCAGGTAACCGCCGATCAGCGCGGTGAGCATCTCGCGATCCACGCCCGGGTCGTGCGCGGTGTTGGTGTCCACCGACGGGCTGGACAGGGTCAGGTCGGTGGGCGGGGAATAGGAGATCACCGAGGCCGGCAAAGACACACCCGCGGCCTTCAGTTCGAGCAGCATCGACAGGGCCAGGGTGCCCCCGGACGACTCGCTGAGCACCACCACCCGTCCCGCGGGCACCCCCTGGTCCAGCAGGCAGCGGTAGGCGGCGACCGCGTCGTGCAGGGGCGCGGGGAAGGTGTGCGCGGGCGCCAGGCGGTAGTGCGCCACGAACACCGGCAGGCCGGTGGCCCGGGACACGTGCGAGGCGAACAGGTTCATCAGGTCGGGCATGCGGTGGTGGAACCCGCCGCCGTGCAGGTACAGGATCGCTCCGGCCCGAGCGGGGGCGTCACTCGTGCTGATCCACGTGCCCTCACACGCTCCCTCTCGGGCCGGGACCGACTCGACCACCGCGTCCTCGGGAAGGTCGAAGGTGCGTTCGTGCAGGGTGGACAGCCTTCGCGCGAGGGTGGCGCGGGCGGTGTCGAGGTCCAGGAGAGGGGGTACGCGTGTCAGATCCATGGCGCCGGTCTATCGGAGCCAAGACTCTCCCGACAACGGGTTTTCACGCCGGTGCCACCCGCGCCCCCACTCGTGGTCTTCGCCGCCGTCACCGACGTGGCCCGACCGACCGCTGTGAGGGGGAGCCCCGGCCGTTCACGGGACGCCCCCGGTTCGGTTCACGTCGATCGGGACGGATCCCAAGGCCGAGACGTCCTCGGGTCCCACTCGCGCGGTGCGCACCACCCAACGGGCGGTCGCCGGATCGGCGAGGAAGTTCTGGGACAGACGTCGACGGTCGTTGTTCCTGGCGCGTGCCATGCGTGCGTGGTCCGTTCCGCCACCGGGGGTGGCCGATGAGGGCGCGAACGGCACGACGGGACCCACGCCCGGCCAGGGCGCGTCAGAAAAGGGACAGGGTCCGCCGGCCGACCGCCCGAAAGGGAAAAGGGGCGTCGGCTGAGACCGGACCGGCGAAGACGCGGGTGCGACGAAGGACGAACCCGGCACCGCCGACGTCGCGCCGATGAGGACGCGGGAACGGCGGTGCGCTCAGAGGGGTTCGGCTACGGGGCCGGCTGAGCGGACCGGAGTCGTGCGCAGGCGTCCGCGGGCCAGGCCTGCGGACCCTGGAAGATCGCGTGGAATGCTGCCATGACGCCCACGGTAGGGGAGGGCCATCCGCGCGGGCAACGCATTTTCCGCAAGGGCCATACTCCGGAAAACGGGTGGCCGTACCCGCCCCGAACACGGGATACTCGTCGCCATGGCCGACTTCTCCACCTTCGACACCCGCCACTACCGCATCGTGGACGTGGCCACCGGCTACGACGGCTGGTCCACCACCTACGAGGACTCCGTCCTGGACGCGATGGATCTGGACCTGCTCGACGGGCTCACCGTCCCCGACCGGGCCACGGTCGACCGCGCCGTCGACCTGGGATGTGGAACCGGGCGCACCGGCGCCTGGCTCCGAGAACGCGGGGTCTCGCACGTGGACGGTGTGGACCTGAGCGCCGGAATGCTCGCGCTGGCCGAGAAGCGCGGCGCCCACACCACCCTGACCCGAGGCGACGTGCGGGCCAGTGGACTACCCGGTGGCTCCTACGACCTGGCCATCGCCTCGCTCATCGACGAGCACCTGCCCGGGCTCGAACCGCTCTACGCCGAGGCGTGGCGGCTCACCCGACCCGGAGGGCACTTCGTCCTGGTCGCCTACCATCCGCAGTTCATGATGGTCTCCGGAATGCCCACCCACTTCACCGACGCCTCCGGTGAGGACGTCGCCATCACCACGCACGTCCACCACATCGGCGACCACGTGCGCGCAGCCCTGGCCGCCGGATGGCGACTGGCGGCGCTGGAGGAGGCCGTGGTGGACGACGACTGGGTGGCGGCCAAGCCCAAGTGGGAGAGGTTCCGCGGTCACCCCATCTCGGCCGCCTTCGTCTGGACCCGCCCCGACCGAGAGGCGGTCAGGACGCGGTGAGCATCCGCGCCCACAGGTCCGCGTGACGTTCGATGTGGTCGGCGGCCGGGCCCCAGTGGTCGGCGTGGCCCTCGGCGTGCAACCGTGCCCAGGGCTGCGTGCCGCTCCGCGCGCCCTCCTCCAACAGTTCGAACATGCCGCGCACCCGGTGCAGCGCCGCCCGGGGCAGCCGTGCACGCTGTTCGGGGTCGCAGCCGTATCCGTCTGCCAGCGCCAGCAGGCGCCGGCCGTCGGTGTCGGGGTCGCCTCCCGGGTGCAGGGGCGCGAACCCGTGCGCCGCGTAGCCCAGATCGCCCATCCGCGTGCCCGGGGCGGCACCGTCCCAGTCGATGAAGCACCAGCGCGGCTCCGGTCCCTGCGCGGCCTCGTCGCACACGACCAGGTTCCACGGGGCCAGGTCGTAGTGGCAGATCACCTCGCCCTCCTCCGCTGGGAAGACCGACCCCCACACGGGTTCTCTCGGTGGCCGGAAGTCGGCGGTGAGGTCGTGCAGGCGTCGGATCAGCGCACCCACCCTCCGCAACCCGGCCGTGGACATCGGCGCCATCCGGTCGGCCAGGGTGCCGGGCACGTACTCCAGGCACTGGGAACCCTCGGGGTGGCGCCCGTGCGCGACGGGTGCGGCCGGATAGCCGTGCCGGTTCAGGTGACGCAGGAGTGCGGTGACGGCGGGGGAGGAGGGCGACCACGGTTTGCGCACCGTGGCGCCCACACGCAGCACGCTCTCGGCCACGTTGCCGCCCTCGAGCACCTCGACGTCGTCCGGAGCGGGTTCGGTGGAACTCATGCGCCCCATCCTGGCGGTGAGGGCGAGCGCGGGTCCATCGGATTCAGCGGGCCTCCCGGTCGACGACCTCCGCTTCGGCGGCGTCGAACCGCGCGTCGCTCAGGCGGATCAACGGCAGCAACATCAGCAACATCGATCCGCCGAGCAGCAGGTACATCGGCCTGAGCCCGATGAGGGAGGCCAACACCCCGCCCGTGATCGCGCCCAGCGGCATGGTCCCCCAGGCCAGCAGACGGAAAACGCTGTTCACCCGGCCCAGCAGGCGGTCGGGGGTCAGGCGCTGGCGCAGCGACACCACGATCACGTTCCAGACCATGATGGCGGCCCCGCCCGCGCCCAGGCCCACCGTCACCACCCACAGGTTCGTGCTCAGCCCGGGGACCCCCACCAGCAGGGCGAACCCGATCACGGAGACGCGCAGGGCCCGGGTGCGACCACACCACCGTTCGATCCGCTCGACCAGGAAGGATCCGATCAGGCTGCCCACCGCGGTCGAGATCAGCAGCAGGCCGAAGGCGGCCTCGTGCAGACCCAGGTACGAACCGGCGCCCACCGCGTAGAGCACGAACACCGAGAAGGCCGCCTGGGAGGCGAAGTTGGCCGCCCCGACCATGAGCGCGAACCGGCGCAGCAGCCGGTTGGCCCACAGGAACCGCACCCCCTCGGCGATCTCGGAGCGCAGGGTGGTGGACGGCCCGGTCCTCTTCACCCGGAAACGGCCCTTGACCAGCAACAGCATCCCCACGGCGGCGGCCCACAGTCCTGCCGGAGTGAGGAAGGCCAGGGCGACACCTGCCGCCACCAGGGCGCTGCCGAGTGGTGGGCCGATGAACTCCTGTCCGGTCAGTTCGGCCGCGTACAGGCGGCCGTTGGCCCGTGACAGACTGCTGCGAGGTACGACCTGCGGGAGGATCGACTGGGCGGAGGTGTCGTAGAGGGTCTCGGTGACGCCGATGGCGAAGGCGACCGCGTACAGCAGCCAGATCGAACCGAACCCCAGGGTCAGACAGAGCGCCAGGACCAGCAGCAGGATGACGCGCACGACGTTGGCGCCGACCATGGCCAGGCGACGATCGAACCGGTCGGCCAGCGCGCCGGCGGGCAGGGCGCACAGCAGCCAGGGCAGGGTCGACGCGGTGGCCACACCGGCGATGAGCACGGGGGAGTCGGTCAGGCGCAGGGCCACCAGGGGCAGGGCGGCCTTGAGTGCGCCGTCGGCGAGGTTGGACAGTCCCGAGGAGGTCCACAGACGCCAGAAGGGGCCGCCCAGTGGTCCGGGGGCGGGTGCGGTGGTGCCGGACGGAGGGGTGGAGGGCGTGTTCCCGTCGTTCTCGGCCATGAATCGACGATGACAGATCGATTGATCAAACTCAATCGATTGGCTTGAGTCTATCGATCCACTAGCGTTGTCCACATGAGTGAGTCGGAGCCGACCCCGCCCCCCGCATCCGAGCCCGGGAAGCGCCGCCCCGCCACCGCTCAGGAGGCCAAGGCCCTCGGGCATCCCCTGCGCCTGCGCATCCTCCGCGAGTGCCGATTGCGCGAACTCACCAACAAGGAGCTCGCCGACCGCTTGGAGACCTCACCCGGCACGGTCCTCTACCACGTCCGGCGGCTGGTGGAGGCGGGACTCCTGGTGGCGGCTCCGGTCCGCACCGGCAGCGGGGGCGCCCTGGAGAAGCCCTACCGGGCCACCGCCGTGACCTGGTGGCTGGACGGTCCGCTCGCGCAGGAGGAACCCGTCGTGCGCGGCGCACCGGTTCAGGCGTTTCAGGAGGAACTCGCCCAGGCCGGACCCGAGTCGCTGCGCACCTACGCCCGCTTCGTCCTACACCTGAGCGACGACCAGATCCAGGAACTGGACCGGCGCATCGTGGCCGTCCTGGACGAGTACGTGGCCACCGACGACGAGCGCCTCGACCAGCCCGCCTACGGTGGCATCTTCGTCCTGCATCGCCCCGCGGACTGACCTCCACGGTCATCCGTCCGGTCCCGTGCCTCAGCCGAAGAACACCTGTCTGGTCAGCTCCGCCAGCGCGACCAGCCCCGCGAAGGCCGCCGCGAGCCTGACCCTGCTGTAGGGGTGCTGGCCCTCCACGCGCCCGGTGCGTCCGTTCACCACCACCGGCCACTCCCGGCCCCGGAACCGGTAGGAGGCCGCCCAGACCGGCATCAAGGCCAGGGTGTGGACCGGGTTCGACAGTGTGGTCTCCACCGTCTCCACCCGCTGTTCGTCCCCGCCGATCTCCTCGGCGCACGCCCACTCGATGGACCGGCGCATCACCTGTTCGGCCCGCTCCCACCCGGCCTCTGCGGAGGCGTCCACCGCGGCGACCTCGACCCCCTGGACCGCCTCGGGTGTGTGGGCCACGACCTTGTTCAACAGCCAGGAGTCCAGCCTGTCGGCCCCCTCGGGTCGAGTGGCCGCGCACACCACCACGTCACCGTAGTGGCGTTCCAACGTGCCCCGTACTCGACGCCAGGAGGTCTCCCGCGTCTCGTGCGAACCGGTCAGGTCCGGTCGTCCGTCGGCGTCATGGACGCCCCGCTCCACCCAGTGGTGCTCTCCGTGCCACCCCTCGTAGTGGGAGACGGTGTCGGCCTCGAACACCCGGTAGGGAACGAACACCGGGCGCAGGTTCTCGAAGGCGCCCGGACGCCGGATCCCGCGGGGCACGAACCACAGCCCTTCGACCCAACGGGACAGGGCCGCCTCGGCGGCGACACGGTCGAGCACGAACGGGATCACGGCCCGGGGGATGTCGGACAAGGGGGCTCCGGGGACAGAAGGGAAGGGAGCGATACACCGGCTAGGACGCGCCCAAGCCCCGGCCGGTTGCCCCGGCCCAGGTCACGGTCGTGGTCACGCTCAGAAGAACTGCCAGGGCCCCTTCGGCGGTCGCTGATCCACCCCCGGAACCGACCAGTCGCACACCCCCGCCGCGAAGACCTCCCCGGCACGCTCGGCCTGCTCGGCGTCGAACTCCGCCGGATGCCCGCCCTCGTCGAAAGGGGTGAGCCGGCACTTGACCACGTCCGAAGCGAGAGGGCCGCCCGCCACCGTCCGAGGCGAACCGTGCACGGGGAACGCGTCCGCGCACCGGTCGCCCTGGCCGGCGGGTAGGGGCAGTTGAGGTGAGACCACACGTTCTCCCTCGATCCAACAGGAATCGGTCAGCCACTCCGGACGGGTCCGCTCCACCCGCTCGATGGCGGTGGAGCGCGGGCGCACCCGCGCGTCGTGGGCGGCCGAGCTCACCCAGGAGTCCAGTTCCACCAGGGCGCGCCCGGCGACCGGGCTTTGCGAGTCGAAGACCCCCGCCCGGTGCGGCTCGACCAGCATCACGTGGTTGGCGTCGGTGCCGTTGGCCTGGACCAACCGTTCCCGGGTGGAGAAGGAGTGGTAGCGCATGTGGATGTCGCCGCCCGGTGCGTCGTCCTGGTAGGGACGGTGGTCCACCACGGGGATGTCGGCCAGCCCGCCGCCCCCGTACAACAACCGGCCGCTGTCGTAGGCCGCCGCGATGGCCTCCGGGTCGCCCTCGGTACGTTCGGTCACCACCCGTCCGTCCGGGTCGAGCCCCCCGATGTGCTCGTTCAGGTGTAGGAAGGCGTCCACGTCGATGTCCCCGGCCATCAGCGCCGACAGGCCGTACTGGACGCCGACGTTGTCCAACGGCCGCCGGGGTGGTCCGGTGCCGGGGCCGGTCCCGTAGACGTTCACGGTGTGCGAGTACAGGTCGCAGCGTGCCCCGTCGGGTTCGCCCTCGGGGTGGTAGCGCTCGGACTCGGGCAGCGCGTCCGGGCACACACCCCGTGGATCGATCCGGGACGCGGCCCCGGCCATCGCCTCCACACCCTCCGGGCCACCGAACCCGGAGACCGCGCCCACCTGCTCGGCGGTGAGCGCCTCGGGATGCCTCTCGGCGTAGGAACGCAGCAACAGGGCGTCGGTCGCCGCCGGAGTGGTCGCAAAACCCACGTCCGGATAGCTCTGCGAGACCAGGATCCCGTCCAACAGACCGGGCTGGTTGTCGGCGATCTGGTGGGCCTGGTACGAACCCCCGGAGGATCCCCAACCCAGGGTGTGGTCGGGGGACCCGTAGGCGAGGACGAAGCGCTCCTTGGTGGCCGCCATGGTCTCGGCGGCGAGGAGATCGTTGCAGTTGTTGCCGAACACGTTCAAGGACGCCGAGGCCACCGCGTACCCCCGGGAGAGCATGCCGTGGTCCACCACCCCGGCGGTGTGGTCGCCCTGTGTGTACCAACCCCCGGGACAGCCGCCGCCGAACTTGTACACCAGGCGCCGGTTCCAGCCCTCGGGGGAGGCCCACGGGTCGGGTTCGGGGTCGCGGGGATCGTGCAGCATGGCCGTCTCGTACACGGAACGATTGGCCGTCCCCGTCTCCACCCGCACCGTGTAGGGCACCTCCGCCCCGGTGGAGGTGGTCGTGGTGGCCACGTCGGACGGCAACCGGTCCAGCTCCGGCAACGCCTTGAACTCCCCGTCGGTGGACCGGTACACGTATCCCACGCGGGTGGTCGCCGAGCAGTCCTCGTCCAGGGCGGCGCCCAACGTCCCACCCCAGGCCAGGGCGAAGTCCTCGGTCCGGCACACGAACGGTTCCTGGTGCGGTCCGGAGAACACCGGTCCCGACAGCGGGTGGGCGGTCACGGTCAGTTCCACCGGCTCGGGTGCGGTGCCACCGTCCCGCGCCGTCTCCTCCTCAGTGGCCTCGACGGAGGCCACCAGGGAGTTGGCCCCCTCGGACAGGTCGGACACCGTCCCCTCCAACACCGGGCCCACCCCGGGCAGATGCACCCGCCCCAGCTCCTCGGTGACGTCCTCGCCATCCGCTTCCAGCCGCACCCGGTGGGGTTGGTGGGGGCGGGGCGGCGTCACCCGAACCAGCACGGTGTCGCCCATGACGGTGTCGGGCCGAGAGGACAGCACCTCGACGGCGAACCCGTCCCGCGAGGTCTTCGGGGGGCGCTCCAGCGGCGCCGCCGAGAGGGGTGTGTTCAGCGCGGTGGCGTGTTCGGGCACCGCGGCGCCGGAGACGGTGCACAACGTCGCGACACCGGCCGCACCCGCGCCCAGGGCCACGCGTCGCCAGGTCGACCTCATCACGACGGCCCCGGGCACGGTGGGGCGGCGGCGAGGGCCGGGGGTCGAAGAGGAACGAACCGGTCGATGGCACATGCCGGCATGGTCTCCGCGCCGCGCCCCCGTGGCAGGGGGGCGCACCGCGGTGGGAACCGGCTTTGCACTCCCATGCCGCCATCGATACCCGGAAAGCCGACAGAACGAACAAAGAGGCCGGGTGGTCGGATCCGTCCGGAACCGGACACCCGGCCCACGTGCGTGTTCGGAGGATCAGGAGCGGTGGATCTCTCGACCGCTGATCCGGGCCGGGACGATCTTCAGGACCTGGTCCCGCGGACCGGCCGCCCATGGCTGCGGCATACGGCCCTGCGGGATGCGTTCCAGCTCCCCATCGTCACGAACCCAACGACAACGCCCCGAACACAGCACGCTCCACCCCTCACGACGTTCCTCGTCGAGGTGGTCGACCTGGAAGGCCGCGTACCCGCGCGCGTAACGCATGATGGTGCCCGCCAACGTCGAGCGGAACACGATCGTGTCGTTGACCAGCGAGTAGTTGACGGGCAGCACCGTCGGTGCGGCGTCCCCGTCGATGGTGAAGGCCACCCGCCCGATGTCCCGTGTGGCCAACAGGTTCAGGCAGGTCTGACGCTCCAGGGTGGTGAACGAGACCTGACCTCCGGTGGCCAGGTCCGCGCCCAGTGACCGCCGCTCGCCCTCCTGCAGACGTTCGGTGCCCGCGAACTCCTCCGACGCCGTGCGTTGTTCCGGTGGCGATCCGGGTCCCGTGACCGAACCACCCCGCCCGCTCGCGGACGCCCCGGCATCGCTTGTTCCAACCATCACAAGCCCCCCGAAATCCGATGCCTTCCGTATATACCCGCCCTCTTCATCGTCGCCTGTCCACGAACACCGGAAAAGGGGCCGGGATCCCCCTGATCCACGGCGAAGGTCCTCCTTCGCGCACTACCCGTCGGGACACAGGCCTCAAACAGAAAGGGACGTTCGCCCCCTCTGGTGACGGACGCCCCCGGATAGGGTGGTCACGCCTGGTCCGAGCTCTCGGGCCGAGGGCGAACACACGGCTGGGAACCGCCCGACGGTGCACCACAACGGACGGTGAAAAGCCCACAACCCAAGGCGGCACCGCCGCCTCGGGTCACCAGTGCTATGGAGGTGCGCACCTGATGGGCGGCGACAGATCGATCCGGGTGTTCCTGGTCGACGACCACGAGATCGTCCGGAGAGGCGTGGGGTCACTCCTCGACGACGAGGAGGGCATCGAGGTGGTCGGCGAGGCCGGCACCGCCGCGCAGGCCCTGGCCAGGGTGCCCGCGCTCCGACCCGACGTGGTCGTACTCGACGTTCGACTCCCCGATGGCGACGGTGTCACCGTCTGCCGGGAGATCCGGTCGATGCTCCCCGACACCCACATGCTCATGCTCACGTCCTACTCCGACGATGAGGCCCTCTACGGGGCGGTCATGGCGGGTGCCTCCGGCTACATCCTCAAGCAGATCCACGGAACCGACCTCGTCGGCGCCGTTCGCACGGTCGCCCAGGGGCGGTCCCTGCTGGACCCGGAGTCGACCGCGCGCATGCTCAAGCGACTGCGCGACGAGGCCGGCCGCAAGGACCCGCTCAGCGAGCTCACCGAACAGGAGCGCCGTGTCCTGGAGCTCATCGGTGAGGGACTCACCAACCGGGAGATCGGCGCCAGGATGTACCTGGCGGAGAAGACCGTGAAGAACTACGTGTCCCGTGTCCTGGCCAAGCTCGGCATGGCCCGCCGTACCCAGGCGGCCGCCTACGCGGTGCGCCTGTCCATGGACCAGACCGCCTGATCCGCGCGGAACGAGAGGGAGCCGGGCCACCCCGAAAGGGGCGGCCCGGCTCCCTCTCGTTCTCAGGGCCGTCGAGGCGTCGGTGCCCGGGAACGCGTCGGCTCCGCCCCCGGACCCGATCAACCCCCCAGGGTCTGTTCCTCACGCTGGACGGGCGCGGACCACTCCACCACCGTGCCCTCGCCGGGACCGGAGGCCACCGCCATCGCACCGCCCAGTTCCTCGGCGCGCGAGGCCAGGTTGCGCAGACCGCTGCGCGCCGACCCCTCGGGGATGCCACGGCCGTTGTCGGAGACCCGCAACACCACCTCACCGTTGTCCACCGACAGCTCCACGTCCACCGTGGTCGCCCCCGAGTGCCGGGCCACGTTGGACAGCAGCTCACGCAGCACCGGAACCAGGTGCTCGCCCACCCGTTCGTCCACGGCGTTGTCCACCGGCCCCTGGGTGAGCAGTCTGGGCGCGAAGCCCAACGTCTCCGCGGCGGTGTTGACCAACTCCAGTACCCGGGAGCGCAACCACGAGGAGTCGTCCTCGGCCGAACTCTGCAGGGCGAAGATGGTCGACCGGATCTGTCGGATGGTGTCGTCCAGGTCGTCCACCGCGCCCTGCACCCGTTTGGCGGAGGTCGCGTCGTCGATCCGCCGCACCGTGCCCATCAACGTGATGGCGGTGGCGTACAGCCGTTGGATGACCGTGTCGTGCAGGTCGCGGGCGATCCGGTCCCGGTCCTCCAACACGCTCAACCGTTCCGAGTCCAGACGGGCCTCGGCCAACTCCAGGGCGACCGCCGCCTGGTTCGCGAACGACGACAGCATGTTCAACCAGCTGCCCTGGAAGTCCTCCCGACCGCGGTCACGGGCCAACACCAGCACGCCCCGGGCCCCGTCGGGCGGACCGAACGGCAGCACCAGCACGGGGCCGACCCCCATCCGGGTGAGGAAACCGACCCCGAGGTGCTCGAACTCGGACACGTTCGTCTGCAACGGGGTGCCGCTCAGGTAGACCCGGCCCAACAAAGTGTCCTCGGCCCGGGTCAGGGTCGCCCCGCGCGCCCCCGCCGCCAGGGATTCGCACTGGTCCTCGGGACCGTCCCACACCCGCACCGTGAGGGTCTCGGGGTCCTCGCCGGGCATGGCGATGATCGCGATGTCGGAGTGCGCCATCACCCGGGCCCGGCGCGCCACCAGGCGCAGTACCTCCTCGGGCGCCGCCCCGGACAGCAACCGGGTGGTGATCTGCCCGGAGGCGTCCAGCCAGGTCTCACGGCTCTGGGTCTGGGCGAACAGCTGGGCGTTCTCGATCGCGGTGCCGGCGGCCGTCGCCAGGGCGCGCATCAGGAGTTCGTCGTCGCCGGTGAACTCCGTGCCGTCGTGCTTGTCGGTCATGTAGAGGTTGCCGAACACCTTGTCGCGGATGCGGATCGGCACACCCAAAAAGGTGTGCATCGGCGGGTGCCCTTCGGGGAACCCACGCGATTCGGGGTGGTCGCTCACCTCTTTGAGCCGCAACGGCTGGGGTTCCTTGATGAGCAGTCCGAGGATGCCCTCGCCCCTGGGCCAGTGGTCGATGCAGGAGATCTCGTGGGGTTCCAGGCCCACCGGGATGAAGCGACTCATGTTCCCGTCGGGGCCGATCACGCCCAGAGCCCCGTAGCGGGCGTTGACCAGCCGGGTCGCGGTCTCGGCGATTCGTAGCAGGAGGGGGTCCAGTTCGAGACCCTCACCGATGGAGATGACGGCTTCCAGGAGGGTGTGGATGCGCTCCTGCTTGCGGGAGATCTCGGTCAACCGGGACCGGACCTCGTCGAGCAGGTCGTCCAGCCGAACCTGGGGCAGGGACAGCCGGTCGTGTTCGTGAGGATCGAAGTGGTCGCCGACCGTCTCGCTCATGGGGACTCTTTTCCGGCTGCTGTCCGAGGTTCCACAACCGAGTCTATGGGCGATCTGTACGGGTTCGACTCGCCCCCACGAACTACGACGTGCGCCAAGTCACCCATCCTGACCTGCCGCTTTCCGGAGCTGCCGCTCCGTCGCGCGCAAGTGCCGAAGGCCCTTCCGCAAAGGGGTCTTCAGGCCATCGTTCACAGTGGTATCGGCCGCGTTGCCCGTCTCCACGAACCCCGCCCGGACAGTGCTCCGTCGACCGTTGGCCCGACCCTGCCGAGACGGTTGTGGCCTCTTCCATTGAGAATTTCTGAACAATTCGGGTGGACGTTCGTGAACCACTCGAGAACCGGGACCGAGAGTCTCGGCCCCGATGACCTCACGGCGCCAGGATCCGGCGACCTCGACGGTGGGGTCGGTCGCCCCGGCCAGATCGGTCAGGTACACCGAACCTGGTCCACGTACTCACGCGTTCCAGTAGTCCGGTGACCGGTTCCTCGCGCTGGACGGGGGCGTGCCCGGCGGCCATGACCACGACCTCGTACCACTGGTCGTCATGGGCGTGCTTGATCAGCGGCGCGAGACCGCCCTCCTCCGGGCCCTGGATGTGGTGCATCGCGCCGGTCAGGAGCCTGCCGATCCGACGCTTGGCGGTGGTGATCGGGGCGTCAGAGCCGCCGTTGAGGATCAGCCACCCGGCCACAGCCCGAACCGGCCCGAGCCCTCGGGGCACCGGCCCCGCGCCGGTGCGCCCGCTCGCTTCAAAGCCCCTCGTTGGTGAAGACCGTGTCCGGTTCGGCGGCGAATCCGTCGGGGCCGCCCAGGAACACCGCGTACGCGTCGGCCTCACGATAGATGGACGGCTCGGCGGTGCTCAGTACCAGGTCGGCGTGCCCGTCACCGTCGTAGTCGGCCAAGGTGTGGTGGCGCAGGTTTCCCAGGTCCGAGGAGGGCACCCGTACGGTGAGCGCGCCCTCACCGGTCGGCCCCTCGGCCCCGCCTCGGAGCAGGGTGGCCTCCGAGTGGCCGAAGAACGGTCCGGTCATGGCGACCACGTCGTCGACACCGTCGCCGTCGACGTCGCCCACCAGCAACCCGTTGCCGAACCCGTCGCCGTCCTCGGCCGTGCCGGGCACACCCTCGGTGTCACGGTCGATGCGTACCGGGTCGGCGTCCAGGTATCCCTGGTCACCGAGGTAGGCGTCCACGTACCCGGAGCGCGGTTCGTGGTCGTGGCCGGGCTCGTTGTTGGGGATCCCGCTCACCCCGACGAGCAGGTCGCTCACGCCGTCGCCGTCGACGTCGGCGGGCACGTGTTCATGCCCTGGCGCGGTGTCGCCCACGATCTCCTGTGCGGGGCCGTCCGGGCCCGAACGCAGCACCACGTGTCGTACGGGCGACTCGTCGGAGCCGCGGACCAGCAGCAGGTCCTCGTAGGTGTCGCCGTCGGCGTCGAACGCCCTGATCGTCGCGTCGTGGGCGTCTTCGGGCAGCGGCAGGTCGTCGGTGGCGGCGGGTACGCCCTCACGGTCGAAGGGGCCGAGGTGGAAGGCGCTCTCCCACTCGTACATGGAGGAGCCCATGAGGCCGTCCAGGACCGCGACGTCGGTTTCGCCGTCGCCGTTCATGTCGCCCACGGCCAGGGAGATCGCGCTCATGCCCGAGGGGTGGTCCACCGAGAGCCAGGGCAGGGGGACCGCGGGGCCGACGGGGCCCTCCGGGCCGCCCCAGACGACGTGACCGCCGTCCTGGGCGTCGACGATGAGGTCGGTGTGGCCATCGCCGTCCAGGTCGCCGCTGTCCATGACCAGTAGGTGTTCCTGCTCCTCGGACAGTCCCAGCTCGGAGCGGGTGAGGACCACCGAGCGTTCGGGGTCGAGGCCGCCCTCACCTCCGAGCAGGACCCCGACGTACGGTTCGCCGGCGAAACCACCACCCCGGTATCCGTGGACGGGCAGGACGGGAAGTCCGCCGGTGTCGTCGATGGCGGGTCCGTCCTCGCTCCGGGTGGGGGCGGCCTCGGACAGGTCGGTGATGGTGTTGCCGCAACCGACGACGGCGAGCAGGAGGAAGGTCAGCAGTGGAGGGAGGGGGGTTCGGTACTTCATCGGGCTCTTCCGACGGGGCGGATGGGTCGTGGGTTGGACGCTCGGGAGTCGACCACCGTTGACGGAACGGTACTCGGGGACGCGGGGCCCGCCGAACCGGGTGTTTCAAGGGGCCCGCCCGAACCTGAGCCACGAAGAAGCGGGCCGGGCGGCGACGCCGCCCGGCCCGCTGAGGGGTGGGGGAGTGGGGGTCTTCGAGGGCCTACCGGGTGACCTTCGCGGAGATCTCGTCCAGGTCGGCGTCGCTGGTCTCCTTGCCGACCAGCAGGGCGCCCAGCGTGATGCACCCGACCAGGACCAGGTAACCGCCGACCCACGCCAGACCGAAGGTGCCGGCCAGCCAGGTCGCGATGTAGGGCGCGAAGGAGGCGCCCAGCAGGCTGGCCAGATTGTAGGCGGCCGAGGCGCCGGTGTAGCGCACCTTGGTCGGGAACAGCTCGGGCAGGACCGCGGCCATGGGGCCGAAGGTCAGACCCATCAGGGACAGCCCGATGATCAGGAAGGCCATCACGCCGAAGGTGCCACCACCGCCCAGCAGCGGGCCCATGGCGAAGCCGAACGCGATGATGGCGACGGTGACCGTGACCAGGGTGGGCTTGCGGCCGAAGCGGTCGGCCAGCAGACCCGAGATCGGGGTGAAGATCCCGAAGAACACCACACCGATGAGCAGGAACACCAGGAACTGCGAACGCTCGTATCCCAGGCCGGTGTCCGGGTCGGTGCCGAAGCCCAGCGAGAACACCGTCATCAGGTAGAACAACACGTAGGTGGCCAGCATGATCAGCGTTCCGATGACAACGGCCGGCCAGTTGCTGCGGAACACCTCGACGATGGGGGTCTTGACGCGCTCACCGGAGGCGACGATCTTGGCGAAGGCCGGGGTCTCGTGCAGGGTCAGGCGCACCCACAGGCCGATGACGATCAGCACGGTGGAGATCAGGAAGGGGATCCGCCAGCCGTAGGCCAGGAACGTCTCGTCGCTCATGGTCTGGCTCAGGATGAGGAAGACCCCGTTGGCCAGGAAGAACCCGATCGGCGCGCCCATCTGGGGGAACGTGCCGTAGAAGCCGCGTTTGCCGGCGGGGGCGTTCTCGGTGGCCAACAGCGCCGCACCGCCCCACTCTCCGCCCAGTCCCAGCCCCTGACCGAATCGGCACAGCGCCAGCAGCAGGGGCGCGGCCACACCGATCTGTGCGTAGGTGGGCAGCAGGCCGATCGCCACGGTCGCGATGCCCATGGTCAGCAGGGAGGCCACGAGGGTGGTCTTGCGGCCGATGCGGTCGCCGAAGTGCCCGAAGAGCCAGGAGCCGATGGGGCGGGCCACGAAGGCGATGGCGAAGGTCGCCAGCGACTGCAGGCGGGCCGCCATCATGTCGCCCTCGGGGAAGAACAGGTAGGGAAAGACCAGGACCGCGGCGGTCGCGTAGACGTAGAAGTCGTAGAACTCGATGGACGTGCCCACGAGGCTCGCCGTGAGGACCTTCCGCTTGGGGTTGGTCGGGGGTTGCGCCGACTCGGCCGGTGGCCGTTGCGGCGACGGTTTCCCTGCGGAGACGTCCGTCATGTGACTTCTTTCCAGGTCAGTGCGGGTTGATGGCTGGATATTAGTCCCCGTGGACACTATGTGGAACATTTGTCTCACCATGTGGGCATGTGGGGGCCGGTGTCCATGTCGGGGCGTGTGGTCTGAATGCGACAACCCCTGCCACCTCGGGCTTCTCGCGTCGTTGGTGATCAGGGCCACTCGGCATGATGTCACGCCCGCCGGTGCCCGTCTCGTCATGTGGATGGAAACCAGCTCTCCAAGCCGAGGAGGATCCCATGGCACACGAACTGCTGGTGCTCGGCGCCGGCTACTCCGGACTCGCCGCCGCCGGACGCGCCGCCCACCACGCCCGCGAACGCTCCCTCGACCTGCGCGTCACCCTGGTCAACGCCGTCCCCGACTTCGTCGAACGCGTCCGCCTGCACCAGGTCGCCGCCGGTCGGGAGGTGGGGGTCCACCCCCTCACCGAATCCCTCGACGGCACCGGGATCGACCTGGTCCTGGGCAGGGTCCGGAATCTGGACGCCGACGCTCGAACCGTCGAAGTCCACACCGAAGGGGAACGGCGCGAGCTGCGCTACGACACGCTCGTCTACGCCCTGGGCAGTGACGCCGCGCCCGCGCCCGTACCCGGGGCCGCCGAACACACGTACAACACCGCCTCGCTCACCGCGGCCCGCCGACTGGCCGACCACGTCCGCCGGAACCCACCGCGCACCCTGGCCGTGGTCGGCGGCGGTCTGACAGGTGTGGAAGTGGCCACCGAATTCGCAGAGAACCACCCCGACCTGCGGGTCGAACTCATCACCAGGGGGCGGATCGGCACCGGGGTCGGTGACCGCGGTCGCGCCCACCTGCGCCGGGTCCTGGACCGTCTCGGGGTGACCGTACGAGAACACACCGGGGTGATCGAAGTGGACACCGCCGGGCTCGACCTGGCCGACGGTGGTCGTGTGGACGCCGACGTGGTGGTGTGGAACACCGGTTTCGATGTCTGCGGCCCCCTGACGACGGCCGGGCCGAGCGTCGACGAGGCCGGACGCGCCCTGGTGGACGCGGACCAACGCTCGGTGTCCCACCCGGAGATCCTCGTGGTGGGCGACGCCGCGCACGCCCGGGCGGTGGACGGCCGGGAACTGCGCATGTCCTGCGCGATGGGTCTGCCCATGGGGTGGAGCGCCGCCGACACGATCGCCGACGCCCTCGGTGGGAGCGTCGCCCGCGGTACCGGGCGGACCCACCAAGGGCCGGGCTTCGGCTACCTGTTCCAGTGCGTGAGTCTGGGCCGACGCGACGGACTCGTCCAGTTCGTGCGCGGCGACGACACCCCCACGGGCTTCGTGCTCACCGGCCGCACGGCCGCCCTGTACAAGGAGTTCATCGTGGCCGGCGCCTACGGCGGATTGCGTGGTGGACAGGCCCGGCCCGACCTGTACCTGAGGCTGGTGCGCTGGTCGGGACGTCGTTTCCAACGCCGTCACCGCGCGCGGGCCGCGGCCCTGACCGCTTGATGGGGCGCAGCGTCAACGGCGGCGGGTGGGGGAGTGCTGCCCCGAACGGATCCGCGGCACCCCGCCGACCCGGACCACCCGGGTGCAGTTGTCCCGGAAACGCTTCACCAGCTCGCCGTTGGGCCGGTCGCTGCGCTCCACCCACTCCCGGGCGGCGCTCGCGCCGGCGCCGCCGGCCCTTTGTCGTCGGTGCAGTCGGCGCTCGCGCACCAGGTCGGTGGCCTCCACGTACCAGAGTTCGGCCAACAGCCCCCGTACCTGGTCCCAGGGGGCATGGTCGGAGGCCAGGTAGTTGCCCTCGGTCACCACCAGGCGGGTGTGCGGTTCGATCACGTGGCGTGCGGCGACCGGCTCGTGCAGCCGACGGTCGTAGTCGGGCACGTAGACCGGGCGGTCGGTCTCCACCGGCAACCGGCGCAGCATCGCCAGGTAGCCGTGGACGTCGAAGGTGTCGGGGGCGCCCTTGCGGTCGCTCCTGCCCAGCCGTTCGAGCTGTGCGTTGGACAAGTGGTAGCCGTCCATGGGCAGGTAGCCGGCGGTACCCGCACCCAGGGTCTCGTTCACCACGTGCACCAGGTAACGGGCCAGGGTGGACTTGCCCGCGGCCGGGGCACCGGCCAACCCGAGCACGATACGGCGGGCGTTCTCCCCGTCGGTCGGGGGAACCATGGCGAGGACGTCGGCCACGAGGGAGTCGAGCATGGACTCCAGCTTATGCCGAACCGGGGCCCCGCGCCCGATCGTCGCGCAGATCGGACAGGCACGCCCCGATGATCGGGGTGGAGAGTTCCGTCAAGGGCACCGACGGATCGATGAGCCACTGCACCAGGCAACCCTCGATGGCGCCGATGAGCACGGCCGCCTCGGCCGGGCCCGCGCCGGGGCGCAGGTCGCCCTCCCGAACGCCTTCGCGCAGCAGTTCGATGACCACGGCCCGGTGGGTGCGGTATACGGCGGTCATGTCCGGGGTACCGGCCGGGGCCGGGGTGCGTTCGGCCGCCCACAGGTCGGTCAGGACCCGGGCGAGGTCGGGCTGTTCGGCCCACAGCTCCACGGTCGATCGCAGCAGTCCGGTCAGCCGCTCCACCGCGGGGCGGTGCGGTTGGAGTGCACTTTGCGACAGGCGATCGGTGCGTTCGGCCATGAGTGCGACCTCGGCGGCCCTGTCCTCGCCCTTGGTGACGGCGAAGCCCTCACGGGACAGCACCCGGATCGCCGAGGAGCGGATCTCCTCGCGCCGTGCCGCCTGGTCGACCCGTTCGGGAACCATCCGCGCCGTCCTCCTCCTGGTGTGCCGGGTGCGTCTTCGGAAGCATAGGGCCCGGTGGAGGCCGGGAAGGGGCGGGGCCGCCGGTCTTCGGCGGCCCCGCGAAGCGTCAGGGGGCGTGCCCGACGAAGGCCAGGGCCTGGCGGACCAGGACACCCTGGCCACCCTGCATCTCCTCGCGCACCTGAGGGCCGGTGGCCTCGTCCGGGGTGAACCACACCAGGTCCAGAGCGTCCTGGCGGGGCTGGCAGTCACCGCTCACCGGAACGACGTAGGCCATGGCCACCGCGTGCTGGCGGGGGTCGTGGAACGGGGTGATCCCGGGGGTGGGGAAGTACTCGGCGACCGTGAACGGCTGTGGGGAGCTGGGGATGCGGGGCAGGGCCACCGGACCCAGGTCCTTCTCCAGGTGGCGCAGGAGCGCGTCGCGCACCCGTTCGTGGTACAGCACCCGGCCCGAGACCACCGAGCGGTTGAAGCTTCCGTCCGAGCCGGCCCGCATGAGCAGGCCCACGTGTGTCACCTCGCCGCTCTCGTCGACTCGGACGGGTACCGCCTGGACGTAGAGCACGGGCATACGGCCACGGACATTCTCCAACTCCTCGGAGGAGAACCAGCCGGGCTGGGTGTCGGCGGTTTCGGTCATGGGGTGCGCGGCCGTCGTCCGCTCGGGACGGTCGATGGGCCGCTCCCTCCCTTCGCTCTGGTCGTGTCCCTCGATGCGGTCATCCTCCCGCGCCCCGAGGGGTTCGGGAGCACCGGCCTCACGCGGGCGTCCAAGTACCGCTTTTACCGCACGGGAGGCGGGAAAGCACGGTGCGGGTCCGTCTTCGGGAGTGTCCGAGAGAGATCTGTGGGGGCTCTGTGGAGCGTGGCCCGGGGCGGAAGGGTCAGGCGAACACGCGGTGAGGTGAGACCGAACTGCCCGCGGAGCCACATCGGCGAGATTTCGGGGGGTTTTCTCATCAAAAGCCTCCCGCAACCTCTCTGGAGAGGTTACGATCTCGTACGCGGTTGCGTAGTGGAAAGGTTACGTCCGGTGAGAGGTGGCCCGAGTGGCGAAGGATGTACCGTTCTCGGCCCGGGAACGTATCTCCTGTACGGGGGTGACGGTGGTGCGCGTCCACGGAGAAGTGGACCTGGCCACCGCCGATCGGCTGCGTGAACGTCTTCTCGACGCGGTCGAGACCTCCCGTTGCAACTGCCTGGTCGTGGACATGTCCGGGCTCGGATTCTTCGACGCCAGTGGCGTGCGCGCCCTGGTCGCCGTCCATCGGGCCCTCAAGGCGCGGGGCGCGCACATGGTCTTGGCCGAGCCGTCCTCCATCGCCGAACGGGTCCTGGAAGCCCTGGGCATGCGGCGCCTGTTCGACATCTATCCGATCGTGGAGATGGCGCTGACCCACACCAGCGGGTTGTGCGCCGACGGTCCTCCCTTCAGGGACAACCCCGTCTCCTGACCTTCGCGACCCGGTGGACGAAGAGGCCCCGTGCCGGGCGCCCGCGGGGAAGCCGGGCGCCCGGCACGGGGCCTCATTCACTTCGTTCGCACACTCGGACCCGGCCTTCAACGCCGCTGTCGCCCGCTCAGGGAAGCAGCGTGGGGCGTGAACCCTCGGTCTCCCCGTTGGCCTCGGGGCGTTCCAGGAAGGGCGCGAGCAGTTCCGGAACCGCCTCGTCCGCCCAGGCCAGCCCCTGCCCCATCCCCACGTCCAGGGCGGAGTACATTCCGGCGCCCGCGGCCGTGGTCGCCGACACGTCGGCCAGCCCCAACCTGCGCTGGAAGGGCGAGCGGGTGATCCGCCAGCCGATCACCGCCGACCGCTCCAGGGTGACCGTGTCCCGCACACCCATGCCCTTGCGCAGCACCAGGTACTCGGGGTGCAGACCGTGCCCCAGGCCTCGGTAGGAACCCACCGCGTACCAGAACGCGAGCACGCCCAGCACGATCGCGAGCGAGAACCAGCCCCACCCGGGGGTGGCCTCCACGCTCTCGACCACCAGCGGGATCGGGATGACGTGCTCCTCGATCGTGCGCGCCAGTTCCCACCAACTCTCGGTGGCGACCATGTGCAGCCACGCCAGTCCACCGGCCAGCGCCACCCCCGCCAGGGTCACGAAGGTCGCCCGGGTGAACCGGCGGCGCAGCGCGGCCCTGGGATGCGTGGCCAACGGAACGTCCAACGGGGACCGCTCCTGGCGCATCAGCGCCGCGCCCAGGGCACGGGCCCGAGAGCGGGGCATGGCCGGGGACAACCGGCTCTTGGCACTGGTCTTCTTGTCGTCGCCGCCCTCCAGCCCGGTCGCGACCGCCTGGATGCTCGCCCCGCGCACCGAGCGCAGCACGAAGGGCTCGTGCAGGACCACACCGTTCAGGCGGCGGCCCTCCACCGACAGGGAGACACTGGTCAGCAGGCCCCGGCGCAACCGCACCGTGCCGTCGGACTCCCGGGTCAGGCGATAGTTCCACCAGGTCTCCACCGCGGCCAACAACAGGATGACCACACCGGACAGCAGAAGACCCACCAAGAACAGGGGAACCACGAGCAACAGACGGGACATCACGAAGTCGGCCATCTGCTGCGAACCGGGCAACCCCGCCTGTTCGGAGATCCACGCCCACCCGTGCCCGCCCGACTGGGCGTTGGCGCCGAGGAGGGCGGCGATGACACCGAGACCGATACCGAAGGTGGCGGTGGTGGCGGGCGCGTAGGCGAACCAGCGCGGATCCAGCCGGGCCAGCTCGGTGCCGTCCTCGTCGACCGGCTCGTCCTCCCCCTCCTCAGGGGCTCGGGAGGTACCGGCGCTCCCGGCCCGCCGTAGCAGCTCGCGGCGCAACCGTTCGCCCTGCTCGGCGGTGACGAACTCCAACTTCAGCTGGTCGGCGCCGGATCCGACCTTCTCACCGGTGCCCACGGTCACCGTGCACAGGCCGAAGACCCGCACGTAGATCGGGGCGGCCACGTCCACACTGCGCACACGTTCACGCGGGATGGAGCGGTAGGCCTTGGCGATGATGCCCGAACGCATCTCCATGCGGTCGGCGGTGACCCGATAGCGCACCGCGCGCAGCCGCAGCATGTCCAGGAAGGTCATCAGGGCGATGAACGCGCCGGTGGCCGGCAGTGGCAGCAACGCCCACAGCGGCTGGTCGGCCACGACCAGGACGACGGTGGCGACGATGGCGGTGGGGACCATGAACAGCGCCACGATCGCCGTGTCGGCCCACACCGAAAGGGGGCTCAGCCCCGGCCAGTCCCCGGTCGGTTCGCCGGTCTCGGCGGGGGCGTCCTGCCCTGGTGGGCTCGGGTCCGGCGCGTGCTGGTCCGCCGTGGTCGGGTCGGCTTCGGGGCGCGCGACGTTCGGGACGGGCTCTTCTGGACGGTGGTCGTCGTGGGAGGTCATGTCGCGTCCCCCGGAACCGCTTCGGTGCTGTCGGTGAGTTGGTCGGCCACTTCGGTGGCGAGGGTGTGGTCGAGCCCGCTGATCTCGATGGGCCCGGCGGCGGAGGCCGTCGTCACGGTCACGCTGGACAGCCCGAAGGCCCTCTGCAGCGGTCCGCGCGCGGTGTCCACGGTCTGGATGCGAGACATCGGCGCGACCCGCCATTCCTGCCACAGCCAACCGCTGGAGGTGTACACGGCGGTGTCGGTGATCTCCCAACGGTGGACGCGGTAGCGCCACTGCGGCATCACCAGGGTGATCAGCAATCCGATCCCGCCCACGACCCCGGCCGCGACGAGGAACCAGAACCGCACGGGCTCCCAGATCAGCGCGGGCACGACGGGGATGGCGGTGAGGACGACCGTCACGGACAGGGCCTGGGTCGTCCACCACCCCACGGCTCGACGGTCCACTCGGTGGTTGGGCGGTCGCAGGCGCAGAGCGTCGTTGCTCATGGCGTGGACGTCTCCTCTCGGTCGGGGGCCGCCGGGGCGGACTTGCCATTAAAAGTGATATCACAATGCTATACTCCAGTCATCACCCAAGGAAGGAACCGAGATGAGCGAGACCCCCGGCGTCACCAGACCCACACCCCAGTACCGCGAACGCGCCGCCTTCGGGTACGGCGGGATCCCCATGTTCGTGGTCGCGATGGTCCTCCTCCTGAGCGGCGTCGGTATCGCCCTGCTGCCGCTGCTCGAGCTGCCCATGTTCCTCATCGCGATCGGCGTGGCCTTGGCGCTGATCGGCGCCGTCCTGTCCTTCGGGCTGACCATGGTCGCCCCCAACGAGGCCCAGGTCGTGCAGTTCTTCGGCCGCTACGTCGGTACCATCCGCACCGACGGCCTGCGCTGGGTCAACCCGCTCACCGTGCGCAACGCGATCTCCACCCGGATCCGTAACCACGAGACCTCCGTCATGAAGGTCAACGACGCCTCCGGCAGTCCCATCGAGATCGCCGCCGTCGTGGTCTGGCAGGTCGAGGACACCGCCCGCGCCTCCTTCGAGGTCGACGACTTCATCCAATTCGTCTCCACCCAGACCGAGGCGGCCGTGCGCCACATCGCCGGCAAGTACCCCTACGACTCCTACGGAGACGGCGACGGCACCTCCCTGCGCGACAGTGCCGACGCCATCACCGAGCAGCTGTCCAAGGAGGTCGCAGAACGCGTGGACGCCGCGGGTGTGAAGATCGTGGAGTCCCGGTTCACCCACCTGGCCTACGCGCCGGAGATCGCTCAGGCCATGCTCCAGCGTCAGCAGGCCAGTGCGATGATCGCCGCCCGCGCCGAGATCGTCGAGGGCGCGGTCAGCCTCGTGGACCGCGCCCTGGAACGCCTGGCCGACGAGGACGTGGTGGACCTGGACGAGGAGCGCAAGGCCGCCATGGTCAGCAACCTGCTCGTGGTGCTGTGCTCCGACCGCCCCGCCAGCCCCGTCGTCAACACCGGGACCCTGTACCAGTAAATCCGGGTGAGGTGCCTTGTCCGAGCGCAAGAAGGTGCTGCTGCGGCTCGATCCCGCCGTCCACGACGCGCTCGCGCGTTGGGCCGGGCAGGAGCTGCGCAGCACCAACGCCCAGATCGAGTTCCTGCTCCGTCGTGCGTTGGACGACGCGGGTCGCATGCCCAAGGAGGCGAGGGACATCCCGCGTCGCGGCAGACCGCGAAAGTCCAAGGCCGCCTCCGAGGAACCCGAAGCGAGGCCCGAGGAGGGGCCGGAGCGGGCATGACGAAGCCGGGTGCCCGAGGGGACACCCGGCTTCGCGTCGACGTGGCGGGGGCTACAAGCCGCTCTCCGGCTTCTCCGTTTCCTGCGCCGTCTTCGCATCCTCCGCCTCCTTCGGTCCACCAACGTGTTGACGCCAGTCACCGTCCAAGCGCAGGAGCCACTGCGGTACGACCCGTACCGGGAAGGGCTGTTCGGTGTCCAGGACGTCCTCACCGAACACCGGGGCCACCTCCGTGTACTCACCGTCCTTCAACCGCAGTTCGATGATGCTCGGCTTGTCGGGATCGGGAGTGAGGACCCAGTACGAAGGAATGCCGAAGGCGGCGTACTCCTGCCGTTTCGTGTAGTGATCACGGAACACGCTCTCGGGTGAGACCACCTCCACCGCCAGCAGCGGAGGTGTGGTCGTGTAGGGCATCTGGAAATCCTCGCTACGAATCACGGCCAAGTCCGGGACTCGGTAACGCGTACGTTCCGCATTGAGAATGACCCCTGGACCGTCCATGATCAGAAGTCCAGACGGGGCGCAGTTGCTGAGGTGGGCGGTAAGACGTGCGGTGGCCAGTGTGTGGAAGCTGACGGGGGCGGGGGACGCGTCAAGCCTCCCGTCGACCAGCTCGTAGCGCCGCCCGTCGTCCGGAATCCTTCGCAGATCCTCCACGGTGAGCGGTGCCGGTTCCGGGTCCGTCTTGCCGATAGTCATGACACTCATAATGCCTCCTTGATCGCATGGAGACCAACGTTGCGGAGTTCTGGGGAGCGTGAGGTGGAAATGGCGAAATTCGCGAATAAGAACCCACATCATTCGGCTCTTGATATCGACCAAAAAAGAAGGGGGTGGGACCGGCCGGTGCCGGTCCCACCCCCTTCCGCGTCGTGCCTAGCCCAGCGCCGCCGCGGCGGCCCTTCCGGCCGTGCGGCCGGAGAAGATGCAGCCGCCCAGGAAGGTGCCCTCCAGGGACCGGTAGCCGTGCACGCCACCGCCGCCGAACCCGGCGACCTCGCCGGCCGCGTACACCCCCGGAAGCGGGGTGCCGTCGGCGCGCAGCACGCGGGCGTCCAGGTCGGTGTGCAGGCCGCCCAGGGTCTTGCGGGTGAGGATGTGCAGTCGCACGGCGATCAGCGGGCCCGCCTTCGGGTCCAGGATCTGGTGCGGGGTCGCCACCCGTGCGAGCTTGTCACCTCGGTAGTTGCGAGCGCTGTGGATCGCCATGACCTGTAGGTCCTTGGTGAAGGTGTTGACCATCTCGCGGTCGCGGGCCACCACCTCGCGGGTCACCGTGCCGGCGTCGAGCACGTCGTCGCCGGCGACCTCCTTCATCTTGCGGATCAGCTCGGGAAGCTTGTCGGCGACCACGAAGTCGGCACCGTTCTGCTTGAACGCCTCCACCGGGCCAGGGGCGCCCGGCAGGACCCGTTGCAGCACCAGCTTGAGGTCCTTGCCGGTCAGGTCGGGGTTCTGCTCCGACCCCGACAGACCGAACTCCTTCTCGATGATCTTCTGGGAGAGCACGAACCACGTGTACTCGTGGCCGCTCCTCATGATGTGGTCCAAGGTCCCCAGGGTGTCGAACCCGGGTAGGTAGGGCGCGGGCAGCCGCTTGCCGGTCGCGTCCAGCCACAGCGAGGAGGGGCCGGGCAGGATGCGGATGCCGTGCTTGTCCCAGATCGGGTCCCAGTTCTTGATTCCCTCGGTGTAGTGCCACATCCGGTCGCGGTTGATGATCTCACCGCCGGCCTTCTCGGTGATGCCGAGCATTCTCCCGTCCACGTGGGCGGGCACCCCCGACAGCATGTGCTCGGGGGCCTTGCCCAGGCGCTCGGGCCAGTTCTGTCGGACCAGGTCGTGGTCGGCGCCGATCCCGCCGGCGGTGACGACGATCGCCTGGGCGCCCACCTCGAACTCGCCCACGGCGTCCCGGTTGCTGGGGCGTCCGCGTTCGACGTCGCTGGGCGCCAGCACCGTGCCACGCACCCCGGTGACCGTCCCGTTGGTCACGACCAGTTCGTCCACCCGGTGGCGGAATCGCAGCTCCACCAGGCCCTTCTCGGCGGCGGCGCGCACCCGGCGCTCGAAGGGGGCGACCACGCCGGGGCCGGTGCCCCACGTGATGTGGAACCGGGGTACCGAGTTGCCGTGCCCGTTGGCCAGGTACCCGCCGCGTTCGGCCCAGCCCACGACGGGGAAGATCTTCAGACCCTGTCGACGCAGCCACGAGTACTTCTCCCCGGCGGCGAAGTCGACGTAGGCCTCGGCCCACCTGCGCGGCCAGGCGTCCTCGGGCCGGTCGAAGTCGGCGGTGCCCATCCAGTCCTGGAGCGCGAGCTCCTTGGAGTCCTTCACGCCCATGCGGCGCTGTTCGGGGGAGTCCACGAAGAACAACCCGCCGAAGGACCAGAACGCCTGGCCGCCCAGGGACTGTTCGGGTTCCTGGTCCAGCAGGATCACCCGCTTGCCCGCGTCGGCCAGCTCGGCGGCCGCGGCCAGTCCGGCCAGCCCTGCCCCGACGACGATCGCGTCGGTCTGGTCGGTGCTCATGGGTGACTCCTCGCCGGTCCTGGTACGTGGTGATGAAGACTGTGCACCGGCCCGGGTCCAACGGCAAGGGGCGTGTGCGCCGGGCACCACATCCTTTGTCAGGTGGTGACAAACCGGCCGTCACCGGGCGTGAGCGCACGGCGTGAATCCGCGAGAAGGGTGAACACCCGAGAGCGCACCCGGCGGTGAGGGCACCCGGTGGGCTCCCTGCGTTCATCCCGCGGACACCTGTTCGTGGCTCTGGGTGTTGGAATGGTCGCCCTCCGGGATTATCCGGGGTCAGGTGCTCCATCTGTTTTTTCGGTCCGCGAGGAGTCCGGAGGTCCGGTGGCGCAAGGGTTTCCGTGGAATCGGGCATCGGGCGCATGGAACACGTTATGGGTCGACAGTTGACACACGTCACACCGTGATCCAATCTGGTTAACCGTTAACAGTTAACCGAAAGGACGACATGTCGGAGATCCTGCCCATCAAGCAACGGGCACTCGGCGAGAAGGTCGCCGGAGAACTCCGGCGCCTGATCATCACCGGGCGCTACGCTCCCGGTGCGTCACTGGTCGAGGGCCACCTGGCCGAGCAGTTCGACCTGAGTCGCGGACCCATCCGCGACGCCCTCAAGATCCTCGCCTCCGAGGGGCTCATCGACACCAACCGCCGCAGCGCCACCGTCGTGGGCCTGGGCGGGGACGACATCGACGAACTCTTCTCGCTGCGCGGATCCCTCGAACGGCTCGCCTTGGAGATCGGGCTGAACAAGGACCGGGACAGGCTCACCGACGGCCTGCGCGCTCCCCTGGAGCGGATGCGCAAGGCCCGAGAGGACCGGGATCCCGACGCCTTCACCGCCGCCGACGTGCACTTCCACTCGGTCTTCTACGACGTCGCCGGACACCGGCGCCTCGCCGACGTGTGGGCGCAGTACCGGCCCACCATCGAGGTGCTCCTGCTGGCCTCCAACGAGCGCTACGAGGACCTGGGCCCCTCCGTCCGCGCGCACGAGATCCTCGCCGACCTGATCGAGTCCGGTGAGCCCGACGCCGTCTTCGACGAGCTCCGCGGCCACCTGGACAACGCCAGGCTCCGGCTCAGGGCCCCTTACACACAGCCCACGTCCAACTGATCCCACGGGACGGCCCGTCCCGAAGACCCTCGGCCCATGTTCCGCGACCCTTCCAGGGAGCCGGTTCCACCGAAATCGGAGAACACCATGCGTTCCACCACCTTCCGCTTGTCCGCGGCCGCACTGGCGATCACCGCTCTCACCGCCGGCTGCGCCGACCGGGGCGGCGTCAACGAGGACGCCTCGGACTACCCCAGCCAGGAACTCACCCTCGTCGTGCCCTACGAGGCCGGAGGCGCCTCCGACCTCGCGGCCCGCACCCTGGCCTCCGAAATGGAGAACACCCTGGGGCAGAGCATCGTCGTGGAGAACCGCAGCGGCGGCGCCGGGTCCGTAGGCCTGGAGAACCTCGCCGGAAAGTCGGCCGACGGTTACACCATCGGCTACCTGCCGGTCGAGAGCGTCATGCTCGGTTACCAGGGCTACGAGGTCGACCCGGCCGACTACGACCTCATCGGCCAGATGGTGTCGGTCCCCGCCACCATCGCCGTCCCCGAGGACAGCCCCTACCAGACCCTGGAGGACCTGGTCGAGGCCGCTCGCTCCGAGCCCGGCTCCATCGCGGTGTCCAACTCGGGCGCGGGTTCCATCTGGGAGGCCGCCACCACCGAGCTGGGCCGGGTCACCGACACCGAGTTCCAGCCGGTGCCCTTCGACGGCGGCGCCCCCGCCGTCACGGCCGCCGTCGGCGGTCAGGTCGACGCCGTGGTCGCGGGCATCTCCGAGACCGCTCCGGCGCACGCCGACGACCAACTCCGTGTCCTGGCCGTCTTCGACGCCGAGCCCTCCGAGTCGCTGCCCGACGTGCAGACCGCCACCGAACAGGGCGTGGACATCGTGATCGGTGGCTGGGGCGGCATCGGCGCGCCGACCGGCCTGCCCGACGGGGTCCGTTCCACGCTGGAGGAGGCGTTCGCCGAGGGGGCCTCCTCCGAGGAGTTCCAGACGATCATCACCGACTCGGGCAACATCCCCGTCAACGTGCCCTCGGACGAGTTCGCCGAGTTCGTCGACGAGGAGTACGCCCGCTTCGGCGAGCTGCTCGAAGGCCAGGACTGAGCCCCGTGAGTGACACGACCACGAACCCGGACGCGCCCGCCACGAGCACGGCGCGTCCGGGACGCAGACTGCGGGACCTGCTTCCCGCCCTGGCCGCCGCGGCCTTCGCCGTGGTCGCCTTCGTCCTCGCCTCGCAGATCCCGGAGGGGGCCCGCCTCACCCAGTTCAGCCCGCGATGGTGGCCGGAGCTGTTGGCCGTATTCATCCTGCTGCTGAGCGTGTGCCTGGCCGCGGGGGTGCTGTTCCGCCCGACCGTCACGGTGGAGGAGGACGTGCCCGAAGAGGCCACCCGCCAGGGTGCGTGGCGACTCACCGCGATGCTCGCCTCGATCGTGGGCTACGGCGTCCTTTGGTACTTCATCGACTTCCGGGTCTCCACGTTGGCGCTGTTCATCGCCCTGACCTGGTTGGGCGGCGGCCGCGGGTGGAAGGCGTTGATCCTCTTCCCGGTCGCCGTGACCGCGATTCTCTACCTTCTGTTCGGCGTCCTCCTGAGAGTGCCACTATGAGTCCGATCGTCGAGGGCTTCAGCGCCCTCCTGGACCCCTTGGTCCTGCTGTGCATCGCCGCGGGCGCCCTGCTGGGCATGCTCGTCGGCGCCTTCCCCGGTGTGACCGCCACCATGGCCGTCGCCCTGGCCAGTGGTTTCACGCTCTCGCTGGATCCGCTTCCGGGCCTGGCGGTCCTGCTGACGATCTACGTGTCGGCGAACTTCGGCGACCGGGTGCCGGCGATCCTCATCAACACCCCTGGCACCCCGGCGTCCATCGCCACCACCTTCGACGGCTACGCCATGGCCCGCAAGGGCCAGGCGGGACTGGCGCTGACCTCGTCCGCCTTCGCCTCGGCGTGGGGAACGCTCGTGGGCATCGTCCTGCTCATGGTCGCCGCGATCCCGCTGTCCAGGCTGGCCCTGAACTTCGGCCCCGCCGAGATGTTCGCGCTGGTCGTGTTCGGTCTGACGATGATGATCGGTGTGTCCGGCGGGCGGATCGTCAAGGGCCTCATCGCGGGCGGATTCGGTCTGCTCCTGGCCACCGTGGGCCGCGACCCCATCACCGGTACGCCTCGGTTCACCTTCGGTGCGTCCGAACTCTCCGACGGCATTCCCTTCATCGCAGCGATCATCGGACTCTTCGGCATCGCCGAGGTGATGAACCAGATCCTCGTGCACCGCAAGGGCCGCGGGGTGGAACCGATCAAGGACTTCGGTCGCTGGTTCCCCACCCGTCGGGACTGGCGCACCATGCTCAAGCCGTTGGCCATCGGCAGCGGCGTGGGCGGCGTGGTCGGCATCGTGCCCGCCACCGGCGGCGACATCGCCGGCATCCTCGGCTGGGATCAGGCACGCCGGCTCTCCAAGCGACCCGAGGAGTTCGGTAAGGGCTCGCTGGAGGGCATCACCGCCGCGGACACCTCGTCCAACTCCACCCTGGGCGGTTCGGTCACCACGACCCTGGCCCTGGGCCTGCCCGGCGACTCCGTGATGGCCGTGATGATCGGCTCCATGGTGGTCTGGGGCATCCAACCGGGCCCGTCCCTGTTCTCCAACCAGCCCGACCTCGTCTACAGCATCGCCGGGATCATGGTCATCGCGACCATCGTCGCGCTCGTGATCAGCGTCCTGCGCATGCGGGGAGTGGCCAAGCTCCTGGAACTGCCGCAGCATTTCCTGTGGGCCGTCATCCTCGTGTTCTGCATGGTCGGCACCTACGCCGTGAACAACAGTGTCTTCGACGTGGCCGTGATGCTCGTCTTCGGTGTCATCGGTCTGTTCCTGAAGCGCTTCGGCATCCCTCCCGGCCCGGTCGTCCTGGGCCTGATCCTCGGTGGTCTGGCCGAGGGCAACCTTCGCCGAGCCCTGGAGATCGGCGGGCCGGCGAACATCCTGACCAGCCCCATCGCCCTCGGTCTGCTGGCCGTGAGCGCGCTCGCCCTCATCGTGCCGCCGATCCGCAACGCCTGGCGCGCACGCCGTGCCCGCTCCGCCGAGAGCGCCACCACTCCAACGTCCTGACCCGGCGGCGGCCACCCTTCCCGCCCCTTCCCACCCGAGGAGAAACACCCATGTCCGTCCACGCGAAGGTGATCACCGCCCTTCCCACCCCGTTCGCCCGTGACGAGGCCCTCGACCCGGGCAGCGCGACGGCGCTGTTCACCGCGGTCCGCGACCGCGGTGTCGACGGTGTGTTCGTCGCCGGCACCACCGGCGAGTTCACCGCCCTCGACGACACCGAGCGCATCGAGGTCATCCGCCTGGCCCTGGACGTCTTCGGACCCGAGGGGGTCTACGCCCACGTCGGCGCGGCGGCGCCTCGTCAGGCCGAGTCCCTGGTCCGCGCCTCCGTGGCCGCCGGGGCGACCCGGCTCGCCGCCATCACCCCCTACTTCCTGCCCTCTCCCGAGGATGCGATGGTGCGCTACTACGAGCGTCTGGTGGCGGCGGCCGGCGACGCCGAGGTGCACGCCTACCTGTTCCGGGCACGTTCCACCACCCCGGCCGAGCCCTCGGTGCTGCGGCGTCTGCGCGACGTCGGCGTTCGCGGCGTGAAGATCAGCGGTGAGAGCGACGAGTCGGTGGCCGCCTACCTCGCGCAGGCCCCCGAAGGGTTCGACGTCCTGTCCGGCAACGACATCGCCTTCGAGGAGTTCGTGCGCGCGGGCGGTCTGGGTGTGGTCTCGGGCGTCTCCTCCGTCTTCCCCCAGCCGTTCGTGGCGCTTCGCGACGCCCTCAACAGCGGTGACACCGAGGGCGTGCGCGCCGCGCAGCCCCTGGTGGAGCGTGCTGTGGCGGCGGTCAAGAGCGGCAGCATCCCGCACCTGAAGGCGGGCCTGGAGGTGCAGGGGATCTCCGCCGGACCCGCCCGCGTGTGCGGTGACGCCGTCTCCGAGGCCGACCTGGAGGTCCTGAAGGAGACCGCGCGGTCCCTGGCCTGAACCCGACGGTGCTAGTGCGAGAGGTGTGTGAGCGCTCATGGCGCTGAAGAAGATCATCAACCGGCCCGAGGACTTCGTCGACGAGGTCACCGAGTCGCTGCTCATGGCGCACCCCGACCGGCTGCGCGCGGCGACCGCCGACCGCAGGGCGCTGGTGCGCGCCGACGCGCCCGTCCGGGGACGCGTCGGCATCGTGACGGGGGGTGGCTCCGGTCACCTCCCCTTGTTCCTCGGCTACGTGGGACAGGGCCTGGCCACCGGGGTGGCCGTGGGCAACGTCTTCTCCTCCCCGTCCGCAGAACAGATCGCCGCCGCCACGCGTGCGAGCCACGGCGGGGCCGGTGTGCTGTACCTGTACGGCAACTACGGCGGCGACGTCTACAACTTCGACCTGGCCGGGGACGTCGTCGCGGCGGAGGGGATCGAGACGGCGACCGTACTGGGCACCGACGACGTGCTCTCCGCCCCCCGTGGCAAGGAAGCGACCAGGCGCGGGGTGGCCGGGTTGTTCTTCGCCTACAAGACGGCGGGTGCCGCCGCCGAACGCGGCGACGATTTGGAGAAGGTGCGGTCGGTGGCCCAGCGCACCGTGGACGCCACCCGCACGATGGGCGTGGGCCTGTCGCCCACCATCCTGCCCGCCGCCGGTGAACCCACCTTCACCCTCGACGAGGGGGAGATGGAGGTCGGGATCGGTATCCACGGCGAACCCGGAAGCCACCGGGGCCCGTTGGAGACCGCCGACCAGATCACCGACCGCTTCCTCACCGAGATCCTCGGCGAACTGGACCCCGAGGCGGGGGACCGGGTCGTGGTCCTGGTGAACGGACTGGGCTCCACCCCGCTGGAGGAGCTCTACCTGATCTACCGCCGGGTCCACCAGGTGCTGGGGGAGCGCGGTGTGGTCATCCATCGGCGCTACATCGGCGAGTTCGCGACGAGCCTGGAGATGGCGGGTGCCTCGGTTTCCGTGCTGCTGCTCGACGACGAACTGGCCGAACTGATCGACGCCCCGGCGGCGTCCCCGTTCTTCGGGCAGGGCAACACGCCCGCGCCGAGCGCGCGTACCGAAGAGGCGGGTGCGCCGGGTGCGGAGTCGGGCGCGGGCGCGGCCCCCGCCGTGCGCCGAACCGGTTCGGTCAGCGCGCTGCGCACCACCCTGATCGCCGCCATGGAGCGCATGCCCTCCCACGCGGAGGAACTGCGCCTGCTGGACTCGCGGCTCGGCGACGGTGACCTGGGGATCACGGTCTCCTCGGGCGCGTCGGCCGTTCGTGAGGTGCTGCTGACGCTGCCCGAGGACGCGCACCACGCCGACGTGCTGCGCGCCGCGGCGACGGCGTTCGCGGCGGCCAATCCCTCCACGTTCGCGGCCTTGACCGGCGCGGGCCTGCTCGCCGCGGCCGCCGAGTGCGAGGAATCCGACTCCATCTCGGTCCGTGACGCCGCGCGTCTCACGGCCGCGGTGTCCCGCAGGGTGCGGGAGCGAGGCGGCGCCGAGCCCGGCGACAAGACGTTCGTGGACGGGCTGCTGTCGGTGGAGGAGGCCTTGAGCGGCGCACAGGACCCGAGGGCGGCCGCGCGGGACGCGGCCTCCGCGGCCGGGCGCGCCGTGGAGGAGACCAGCGGACTGACGTCGGCCAGGGGTCGTGCGGCCTGGGTGGGTGAGCGCGGGGCCGGTGAGCGCGACCCCGGTTCGGTGGCCCTCCTGCGGTTCCTGGAGGAACTGCGCGACGTCCTGTCCTGAGACGGGTCCCCATGGTGTGCCGTGAGGGGACCCCCATGGGGACGCCCCCGTTCGGGGGCCGTGGTGTCCGTCCGACACCACGGCCCCCGAACGCTCTTCTCAAGCCCCGAACCGCACCAGTGACCGCCCGCCCCTGCCCTGACCCATGCGTTCGAAGGCCTCGGGAACACCCTCCAGGGGGATCTCGTCGGTGACCATCGCCGACAGGCGCAGATCGCCGGAGCGCACCGATTCGGCCAGCAGCGGGATGTCCCGGTCCGGGTCGCTGGAGCCGTACACGCATCCCTGCACGGTACGGCCCTGGTGGAACAGTTCCAGGGCGTTGAAGGACACCTCGTCCTTGGCCGAGCCGAGGCCCACCACGGTCACGGTTCCGCCCCGGCGCACACTGTTCCAGGCCGTGCGCACCACCTGGGCCTTGCCCACCACCTCGAAGGCGTGGTCGGCGCCGCGCCCGCCGGTCAGCCCCCGCACGGCCTTGTGGGTGCTTCCGTCGGCGACCAGGAAGTCGGTGGCGCCCAAAGAGCGGGCCAACTCCTCCTTGTCGGGGGAGACGTCCACCGCGATCAGAGGGCCGGCCCCGGCCACCCGGGCCGCCTGGAGCACGGACAGACCGACCCCGCCCAAGCCCAGGACCACCGCGGACTGCCCCTCGCGCAGTCGGGCGGCGTTGTTGACGGCGCCCCATCCGGTGACCACCGCACATCCCAGCACGGCCCCGACCGCCGGGTCGATCCCATCGGGCAGCGGGATCACGGCCTTGGCCGAGACGACGGTGGCCTCGGCGAAGGCGCCCGTGCTCAAGCCGGCGTAGACGGGGGTGCCGTCGGTCAGTTCGGCGTAGGGGGTCAGGGTGCCGTCCAGGGCGTGTTCGCACAGGTAGGGCTCCCCCTGGAGGCAGAACCAGCACTCTCGACAGGCGGGCGCCCAGTTCAGGACGACCTGTTGGCCGGGCGTCAGATGTTCGACTTCGGGGCCGACCTCCTCGACGGTGCCGGCGCCCTCGTGGCCCAGGACGGCGGGCCAGGACTGGGCCAGGGTGCCGTTGGACAGGGACAGGTCGGAGTGACACACACCCGCCGCCGCCAGGCGTACCAGTACCTGCCCGGGGCCGGGGGTGGGCAGGACCAGGGAACGGATCTTCGGGGGTGCACCGGTCTCGTGGAAGACGGCTGCCTTGACGGTCGTGCTCATGATGGGGGTACTCCAATCAGGGAACTGGCGCGACCCTAACAATACCGGCCGGTCGGTCTGTTGGTCGGGGGCGTCCTCGAACGGGATCGCGAGGGGCGGGGCGCGTTGGAACCTTCCGTTTTCGAGTCGTTCGCGGAAAGGTCGATATTGACGCCCTCCCGGTATGGGTATCCAACGAATGTCCGCCCGGAAAAACGCGGTGGTAAAGGCCTGAACCACCGCGGGCCGTTCGGCCTCCGGGGCACCTCGATGGGGAGGTTCCATGGCTCGACCCGCAGACCCGGCGCCGGTGGCGGCGCCCCGGCACTATTTGATGTGCCGTCCCACCTACTTCGCGGTGGAATACGCGATCAACCCCTGGATGAATCCCGCCTTGGGCGTGGACCGCGACCGCGCCGTTCGGCAGTGGGAAGGGCTCCGCGACCTCTACCTGTCCCTGGGGCACCGCGTGAGCGAGATAGCCCCCATCGAAGGCCTGCCCGACATGGTCTTCGCCGCCAACGGTGGCCTGGTCGTGGACGGTCGGGTCTACGGGGCCCGGTTCGCCAGCGCCGAACGCACCCCCGAAGGGCCCGCCTACCTCGACTGGTTCCGCAAGGCCGGCTACGTCGAGACCAACGAACCCAAACACGTCAACGAGGGTGAGGGCGACTTCATCACCCTGGACGACGTCATCCTGGCCGCCACGGGTTTTCGCACCGAGGCCGCCGCCCACCAGGAGGCAGAACGACTCCTGGATCGCCCGGTCGTCACCCTGCAACTGGTCGACCCGCGCTTCTACCACCTGGACACCGCGCTGTTCGCCCTGTCGGGACAGCGGATCGCCTACTACCCGGGCGCGTTCTCCGAGGGCAGCCGTCGGGTGCTGCGCGCCCTGTACCCCGACGCGCTCCTGGCCACCGAGGAGGACGCGGCCGTCCTGGGCCTGAACGCCGTCGGTGACGGCCGCAACGTGGTCATCGCCGCCGAGGCCACCGCGCTCGCCGAGAGGCTCCGGTCCCTGGGATACACGGTCCATCCGATCGAACTCGACGAACTCCGCAAGGCCGGGGGCGGCGCCAAGTGCTGCACCCTGGAACTGCGCGACTCCCCTTCCTGACGGCCGAACGAAAGAGGCGGGTTCCGCGCACGTCCGTGCGGAATCCGCCCACTCGAACGTCTCGGAATGTGGGATGCGCCACCCCCGGGATTCAATGCGGCCGCGGCCCCACAGGTCACACGCGCGAGGCCGACCGGTCCCGGCTCGGGCGGCCCGCCACGCCCACGGTCTCCCCTGGCCACCTCCACCGATCCCGTTAGGGTCGGTTCACGTGAAGACCAAACAACGCAGGCTCCCGCGCGGGGTCAGGGAACAACAGCTGATCGACGCCGCCGTTTCCGCGTTCTCCCGGGGCGACTACCACACCGTCAGCGTGGAGGAGATCGCGACGGCCGCCGGGACCTCCAAACCCACCGCGTACCACTACCTGGGTTCCAAGGAGGGTATTTTCACCGCCTGCGTGCGCCGGGAGATGGAACGCCTCATCGAGGCCATCCGTAGCGCCGTGCACGCACCCAGTCCCATCGACGACGACCCGCTGCGCCGTGGCATGCGCGCCTTCTTCGCGTTCGTGGTCGACAACCGCGAGAGCTGGACCGTGCTCTACCGGCGCGCCGCCGCGCAGGGGCGGCCCTTCGAGGCCGAGACCGCCCGTATGCGCGACCGTGTCACCGCGGAGATGGCCGATCTCATCACCGCCTGCACCCGCGACGACTACGGCGACATGGACGTCCGCGACGCCCAACTGTTGGCCCGGGTGGCGGTGAGCACCGCCGACGCCTTCGCGGACTGGCTCCTGGACCACCCGGACGAGACCCCCGACACGATGGCCGGACACGTCGCCGAGCTCACCTGGTCCCACCTGCGCACACGCGGACCCGCCAGGGTCTAGAGGAAGGCCCCTGGGCGGGTCCGCGCGCGGCGGTCCACGAACGGCGTCAGTCCAGGGCGCTCATCACGTGCTTGACGCGGGTGTAGTCCTCCAGGCTGTAGGCCGACAGGTCCTTGCCGTACCCGGACCGCTTGAAGCCCCCGTGCGGCATCTCCGAGAGCAGGTCGCCGTGGGTGTTGAGCCACACCGCGCCGAAGTCCAGCTCGGCGCAGACCCGCATCGCCCGCGCGTGGTCACGGGTCCACACCGACGAGGCGAGTCCCTGCTCGACCCCGTTGGCCAGTTCGACCGCCTCGCTCTCGTCCGCGAAGCGCTGCACGGTCACCACCGGGCCGAACACCTCCTCCAGCACGATCTCGTCATCGGCGCGCAGAGCGGAGACCACGGTGGGCGCGAGGAAGAACCCGGCCTCGCCCACCCGATGTCCGCCCGTCTCCACCCTGGCGTGCGCGGGCAGGCGTTCCAAGAGCCCGGTGACCCGGGCGAACTGGTCGGCGTTGTTGAGCGGCCCGAAGTCGCTCTCCTGGTCCGAGGGCAGGCCGGTGACCTGCGCCGACGCCAGACGGGTCAGCTCGGCGACGAACTCGTCGTGCACCCCCTCCTGGACGATGACCCGGGTGGCGGCGGTGCAGTCCTGTCCGGCGTTGAGGAAACCGCCCGCGACCACACCGGCCGCGGCGCCGGCCACGTCGGCGTCGTCGAAGACCACCGCCGGGGCGTTGCCGCCGAGCTCCAGGTGCACGCGCTTGATGTCGTCGGCGGCCGCCTTGGCCACCTGTGCCCCCGCCCTGGTCGAACCGGTGACCGACACCAGGCGCGTGGCCGGGTGCTCCACCAACAGGCGGCCGGTGTCACGGTCGCCCACCACCGCGTTGACCACACCGGCGGGGAGCGCCCGTGCGGCGATCTCGGCGAGCAGGACCGTGGTGCTCGGGGTGGACTCGGCGGGCTTGAGCACCACCGTGTTGCCCGCGGCCAGCGCCGGGCCGATCTTCCACACCGCCATCATCAGCGGGTAGTTCCACGGAGTGATGCCCACGCACACGCCCACCGGTTCGCGGCGGATCCAGGAGGTGCGATCGGTGGCGTACTCGGCCGCGGCCTTGCCCTCCAGGTGTCGGGCTGACCCGGCGAAGAATCGCAGGGTGTCCACGCAGAACGGGATCTCCTCGTCCAGGAACGACGCGCGCGGCTTGCCGGTCTCGCGGCACTCGGCGTCGGCGAACTCCTCGGCGTGTTCGACCAGGGCGTCGGCGATCGCCAGCAGGGCGTCCTGGCGCTGCGCGGGTGTGGCTCGGCGCCAGGACCGGAAGGCGCGGGCCGCGGAGTCCATGGCGGACTCCACCTCGGCGGGGCCGCAGACCCCGGCCCGGCCGGTCACCTGTCCGGTGACGGGGTCGACCAGGTCCAGGGTCGCCCCGCCCCTGGGGTGCAGGGGCTCACCGTCGACCAGGCTGTACAGGGGATCGTGGCTGCTCATGGTGGTCCTTCGATCGAAGTCGTGGGTGGTCTCAGTGCGCCGCGATGGTCGGCGCGTCCTCGGTGGTGGCTGCGGGGGCCGGTTCGCTGTCCTCGCGTGCCGGCACCAGGCGCGGGCCCTTGGGGCCGAACACCGAGCGCGGTTCGGGGAAGAGGAACAGCGCCGTGGGGTAGACGATCGCGGCGGTCGCCAGCGCCACCGGAAGGCTGATGTCGATGCCGGCGGCCAGGTTCCCCAACGGGCCGACCAACAGCGGGGTGTTGGCGAACAGCAGGGCGGCCAGAGCGGACAGCAGCCACGCGGTCATCGCGCGCCAGTTGACGCCCGAGCGGAACCAGTACCTGCCGCCCCGGCGTCCCTCGTTGAACACCTGTAGGTCCTCGACCAGGTAGTGGCCGCGCCGGAACACGTAGCCCAGCATCATGATCACCATCCAGGGGGAGGTGAGCAGGACGATGAGGATCGCGAAGGCGTTGATCGTTTCGACGAAGTCGAACAGGAACGTGCCCACGAACACCAGCGCCAGGGCCAGGAAACCCACCACGACGGTGCCCTGTACCCGGTTCAGGCGAGGGACCAGCGAGGAGAAGTCCAGCCCGGTGCCGTACAGCGCCGTGGTGCCGGTGGACAGTCCCCCCACCAGCGCCACCAACAGCAGCGGAAGCGCGTACCAGAAGGGGGAGACGGCGGCCAGCCCGGACACGTAGCGGTCGGGGTCGGCGACCAGGGTGGCGGTGAACAGCCCGAACCCGAACGGCAGCAGGGTGCACAGCTGGGCCATGAACGGGGCCACCAACTGTCGGCGGGTGGAGGTCGTGGCCGGGATGTAACGCGACCAGTCGCCCAGGAACCCGCCGAAGGAGACCGGGTTGGCCATCACCGTCAGCACGGCCAGCACCCAGGTGGGCCAGAATCCGCCCAGGATGTGGTCGCCGCTGCCGGCGAAGGAGGGGTCGAACGCGCCCCCATAGGCCACGAAGCCCAGCAACATCAGGGCGCTGCCGGCCACCACGGCGATCTTGTTGATGAGCAACATGAACTGGTAGCCGTACACGCACACCACGAACACCGCCACGGCGATCACACCGTAGGAGACCGCGCGCAGCGCGTCGCCGCCGGGCAACCCCAGCCGGTGCGCGGCGCCGACGATGGCGTCACCGCTCACCCACACCGAGATCGAGAAGAACGTGACGGCGGTGAGCAACGACAGCAGGGAGCCCAGGGCACGCCCCACCACGCCGAAGTGCGCTCCGGAGGAGACGGCGTTGTTGGTGCGCGTCCGGGGACCGAACAGTGCCATGGGGGAGAGGATGAGCGCCCCGAGCACCACACCGACCACGGTGGCGGCGGCCGCCGCGGCGAACCCCAGACCGTAGGCGATGGGCAGGGTGCCCAGGATGATCGTGGCGAAGGTGTTGGCGCCGCCGAAGGTGAGACGGAACAGGTCGAAGGGGCGTGAGGACTGGTCGGAGACCGGGATCGGTGCGACCCCGTGGGTCTCCACCACCGTCACGGGGGCGGGTCGGGACTGGGACACGGCTGTACTCCTGAGGGCTGCACTGCTGAGGGATGAAAGGAGCGGGGATTCAACGAGCAGGGACGGGCGCGCGGCGTCGTCGACGCGTGCCGTCTCGGGAACGGAACACCGGTGTCCCATCGGGGACTCGGATGTTCGGGTGTCCTCGGGGCACGCGGCGCCGTTGACGCGTGCCCCGAGGGCGGGTCGACCGTCCGGTGCGGACGGCGGATGTTCGGGACCTGACCCGGGTCCTGGTCAGGGCATGGGGTCGTCCAGGTGGGTGGGGGCGAACATGTTCACGTGCATGGGAAGCACCACCACGCTCGGTCCCGGGACGGCCAGCGCGGCGGCCAGATCGACCTTCACCGTCTCCGGTGAGGTGAGGGTCGCGGGCACCCCGAACGAGGCGGCCAGGGCCACGAAGTCGGGTCGGGTCAGCTCCGTGTGGGTGGCCTCCCCGAAGGCGCCCTCCATGTACTCGCGCAGGATCCCGTAGCCGCCGTCGTCGACGATCAACCACGTCACGTCCAGGTCGTGCTGGCGCGCGGTGGCCAGCTCCGCGATCGAGTACATGGCGCCGCCGTCACCGGAGACCGCCAGCACCGGACCCCTTCCGGTCGAGGCGGCGCCCAGCGCGGCGGGGAACCCGTAGCCGAGTCCACCGGAGCCCTGCGCCGAGTGCATCGCGCCCTCGCGCGGGTCCCACGCCGACCACGCCCAGTACGCCAACACGGTCATGTCCCAAAAGCTCGGAGCGTCATCGGGGAGTGCCGCGCGCACCGCCGCCAGAACGGTCTGTTCGGCGGCCAGATCCTGCCCGGCCAGCCGTTCGGCCACACTGGCCAGAACCCGGGCGACCTCGGCCTCGACCTCCGGATCCTTCACGCGGGGCCGCACCTTCGCGGCCAGTGCCGCCAGGGTCGTGGCCGCGTCGCCGTGGATCCCCAGCGCCGCAACGTTGGACTCCAGCTTGCCGAGGTCGGCCTCCACCTGCACCACCCGTCCTCGCGGCGCCATGGTGTGGTAGTTACTGGACAACTCGCCCAGCCCCGAACCCACCACCAGGAGCACGTCGGCCTCCTCCAGATACGCGGTGGTGTACCGGTCCTCGATCCACGACCGCAGCGAGAGCGGATGGTCCCAAGGGAAGGCGTCCTTGCCGCCGAAGGTGGTGGCCACCGGTGCCCGAAGGGCCTCGGCCAGCTCCAGCAGCGCCTTCCGGCCGCCCGCACGGCTCACGCCGCCACCGGCCAGCACCACCGGACGTCGCGCCCCGTCCAACAGGCGGACCGCCTCGTCCACCACCTCCGCGCGCGGAACCAGCGGGGTCGGTGCAGCGGACACGTCCCTCACCGGAGGCACGACGGTCGGTTCCAGCAGCACGTCCTGCGGGATCTCCACCAGCACCGGGCCGGCGGGCGCCCGGGCGGCGGTCCGCCAGGCCTCGACCAGCGCCGAGGGAATCTGCGAGGCGTGCCGGACCGTGAACGTCGACTTGGTGACGTTGTCGAAGGAGGCCGCCTGTTCGGGCAGCTCGTGCAGGTAGCCGTGGCGGCCACCGCCCAGCCCCGCCCGCGGCACCTGGCCGCTGATCACCAGCACCGGAGCCGAGGCCGCCCGGGACTCCTGCAACGAGGCCAGGGTGAGCAGCGCGCCGGGCCCGGTGGAGACCAACAACGGGGTGACCTCACCGGTGGCCCGGGCGTGCCCGTCCGCGGCGAAGGCCGCGTTGTTCTCCACCCTGGCCGACACGAACCGCAGCCCGGGGGCTCGACGCAGCGCGTCGAACAGCCCCAGCGCGTGCTGGCCGGGGATGCCGAAGCACACCCGGGACCCCAACGCGGTCAGGGTCTCGGTGACCAGGTCGCCACCGTTGCGCGGCGCGCTCCCACCCATGTGATCAGGCCTCCGTCTTGCGCTGGTGGTTCAGGGCCAGCAGGCTCACCAGGTCGTAGGCCACGTGCGAGGCAGCGGTGGAGGTGATCTGGGCGTGGTCGTAGGCCGGGGCGACCTCCACCACGTCGGCGCCCACCAGGTTCAGGTCGGCCAACCCGCGCAGGATCTCCAGCAGCTCCCTGCTCGTGATCCCGCCGGCCTCCGGGGTGCCGGTGCCCGGGGCGTGCGCCGGGTCCAGGACGTCGATGTCCACCGACACGTACAGCGGCCGGTTCCCGATGCGCTGACGCAGCGCGTCGGCGATCTCGTCCACGCCCTTGCGCAGCACGTCGGCGGCGGTGACGATGCCGAACCCGAAGCGACGGTCGTCCTCCAGGTCGCGCTTGCCGTACAGGGGGCCACGGGTGCCCACGTGGGCGATCGCCTCGGTGTCGAGGATGCCCTCCTCCACCGCGCGTCGGAACGGGGTGCCGTGCGTGTAGGGCTCACCGAAGTAGGTGTCCCAGGTGTCCAGGTGGGCGTCGAAGTGCAGCATGGCGATCGGGCCGTGCACGCGGTACAGGGACCTGAGCAGGGGCAGCGCGATCGTGTGGTCGCCGCCCAGGGTCACCAGGCGGGTCCCGGCGCGCACGAACTCGGAGGCGCCCTGGTCCAGGGTCTCCACGGCGTCCCCGACCGAGTACGGGTTCACCGCGATGTCGCCACCGTCCACCACCTGGAGGCGCTCGAATGGGGACACGTCCAGGCCGGGGTTGTAGGGACGCAGCAGCCGGCTGGCCTCACGGATCGCCGAGGGGCCGAAACGGGCCCCGGGACGGTAGGAGACACCGGTGTCGAAGGGCACCCCGATCACGGCGATGTCGGCCCGTTCCACCTGGTCGATGCGGGGCAGCCGGGCGAAGGTCGCCGGGCCGGCGAAACGCGGTACGAGGCTGGAGTCGGTGGGTCCGATCGGTGCGTTCATTTGATCCATTCCTGTGTCGTCGGTTCCGTGGTGGGTGTCAGCGGTCCCGGGGCGGGTCGGTGGACGCGACGCTTGTGGCGTCCTCGTCGGTTTCCGTCGCGGTCTCGGAGCCGATGTCCTGGCCGCGCAGACGGCGCTGCCACAGCTCCAGTACCGCGGGGTCGGTGGGCGGGGTGAGCAGGCTGACGGCCACGTAGACCACCAGCGCGGTGCCCAGCCCCACGTAGATGGGTTCGTTGGCGAGCAGTCCGGTGATCGCCATGGTCACGATGACGGCCACGGAACCGGCCAGCATCGAGGCCAGGGCGCCCACGCGGGTTCCCCGACGCCATACCAGGCCACCGAGGATCGCGACGAGCAGGCCGCCGACCAGGATGTTGTAGGCCAGCGTGAGCGCGGCGACCACGTTGTCCACGGCCAACGCCACGCAGATGCTCGCCACCCCCAGGAGCAGCGTGAACACCCGGCCGGCGGCCACCTCGTCACCGTCCTGGTCGCCCTCCGCGGACCTCTTCGCGCCGAACAGGGCGCGCACACGCGGCCACAGGTCGGTGGAGGTCACCGTGGAGCAGGCGATGAGGGCGCCGCTGGCGGTGGACATCACCGCGGACAGGGCGGCGGCCAGGACCAGGCCGGCCACACCCGTGGGCAGGGTCGCCTCCACCATGAGGGTGAAGGAGTGGTCGGGGTCGGCCAGGTTCGGGAACATCACCGCGGCGGCCGTGCCGATGAGCGCGCCGCACACGCCGTAGATCAGGCAGTACACGCCCGCGCCGATGCCGCCCACCTTGGCGACCTTGTCGTCGCGGCCGGTGAAGACGCGCTGCCAGATGTCCTGGCCGATGAGCAGGCCCAGCGAGTAGATGACGAAGTAGGTGAGTACGGTCTGCCCGCCGATGGCGGTGGGGTCGAAGTAGGAGGGGTCCAACGACTCGCGCATCCCGGAGAAACCGCCGGCCGACCACACCGCCACCGGGGTCAGGATGAACAGGAGCCCGATCGTCTTGATCGCGAACTGGGCCATGTCGGTCATCGTCACCGACCACATGCCGCCCATCGTGGAGTACAGCACCACGATGGAGCCGCCCAGGATGATCGCGACCACGCGCGGCAGTTCGAACAGACCGCTGAAGATGGTGGAGAAGGCCAGGGTCGAGGGCACCGTCAGAACGAAGGTGTAACCCCACATGACCAGGGCCGACACGATTCGGGAGTCCCCGCCGTAGCGCAGGTCCAGCATCTCGGAGACGGTGAAGACCCTCAGCCGCGAGATGCGCTCGGCGAAGAACAGGTGCAGGGCCAGGATGCCGACACCGATGGCCACGACCAGCCAGGCTCCGGAGATCCCGTAGGTGTAGCCAAGGCCGATCCCGCCGACGGTGGAGGCGCCGCCCAGGACCACGGCGGCCATGGTGCCCGCGTACATCAGCGGGCCCAGGCGGCGGCCGGCGACCAGGTAGTCGGACTTGCTCTTGGCGCGGCGCATGCCCCACCAGCCCAGGCCGACCATGCCCAGGAGGTAGGCGGCGATCACCGCGGTGTCGATGAGCATGAAGCTCCTTTGCGGGGAGTGGTTCGGGGGGCAGGGGTGGTGCGCAGGGTCGGGCCATGGGGATGTTGACGCAGGTCACATCGCTTCGGTCAGCGTAGGTAGTCGGTAGGCTCCACTCCAGTGGCCGAACCGCACCACTCCTCGGTTGACTTTGGATGAATCGTCCAGTCGGATCGGAAGGCGTCCTCGTGTACGTCATGTCCAGGACACGGGGATCGGCTCGGACGGGCCGGGGAACGAGGGGGACGAGGAACATGGCGAAGAAGGGGATCGACGCCCACCACGTGCCCTTGAGCGTGGTGGTGGCCCGCCGCGATCTGGGCCTGACCACGGTGGTCGAGGTCGGTGACCCGCCGATCACCTGGGCGGTGGCGAGCGAACTCGTCGTGGCCGCCGACTACCTGCGTGGCGGAGAACTCCTCCTCACCTCCGGGGCCAACCTGCCCACCGACACCCAGGAGGTGCGCACCTACGTGGCCTCACTGGTGCGCGCGGGGGTCGGGGCCCTCGGCTTCGGAGTGGCGCCCGTACACCAGACCGTCCCCGCCGACCTCGTCGAACAGTGTCGGCTGCAGGGTCTTGCGCTGTTGGAGGTGCCGCAGAACTCTCCCTTCGCCGCGGTCAGCCGCGCCGTGGGGGAGGAACTGGAGGAGCGCCACCTGCGCGACCTGCGTCGTCTGGGCGAGTCCCACCAGGCCCTGGCCCGCGCCGTCACCGCGCCCACCCCAGTCGAACGGCTGCCCGCGGTGCTGGCCGACGCACTCGGAGCCTGGGTCGCCCTCGTCCCCGCCGACCCCGACGCGCGAGTGCGGCGCACCGTGGGGGCGCCGACCGACCTCGATCCCGAACTGCGCACCCTGATCACCAAACTCACCTCCCCCACGGGGCCGCGCAGCGCCAAGGCCGACAGCGGTCCCGACGAGGTCTTCCTGCACACCGTGGGCACCCCGCCCGAACATCAGGGCGTGGTCCTGGTGGGCCGCCCCGAACCCCTGGGCATCACCGACAGGGAGGTGTTGCGCACCGCCACAGCCCTGCTCGATCTGCTGCTGCGCGCCGAGGGCGAGGAGCCGCCCGCTCCCGGCCTGCCGCTCACCGCGCTGCTGTTGGACGGTGAACTGAACCCCCGCGCCATCGCGGCCCTGACCGAACTCACCGACACCCGCACCCCCGAGCCTCGCGCCGCAACCCCGGGCGGCGCCCGCGAGGACGGATACCGGGTCCTGCGGGCGGTGCCCGCCTCCCGAGGGCACCGCACCGCCGCCGCGGCCCTGCCCTTGGGCACCCACCTGAGCGATCTGGCCCCCGGCTCCGAGGAAGGCGGCGGTGTCGTGCGCGCGGTCCTCGCCGACCGGGGGGAACAGGCCCATCACGACCACCTCGAGCTCCTGCGCTCCCATGGGTGGATCGGCGCCCTGAGCGAGGCCACCACGCCCGACGACCTGCCCGCCGCCGATCGCCGGGCCGCCGCTCTGTTGGTGCGCGCCCGCGCCGTGGACGAACCACGGCTGTGGTCGCCGGCCACCGACCCCTTCGACGCGCTCATCGACCCCGGCGGCGCCGGCCGGGGCGCCCGGGACATCCTCGGCCCGTTGGACGAGGCAACCTCGGCCGCGCACACCCTTCGCGCGACCCTGCACACCTGGCTGGCCAGGCACGGTAACTGGGATCGGGCCGCCACCGACCTCGGCGTGCACCGCAACAGCGTCCGCTACCGGATCGGGCGGATCGAACGGGACCTGGGCGTGGACCTGGCCGATCCCGAACAGCGCATGCGTCTGTGGTTCGCCCTCACCCGCCGTCCTTGTGATGCACAGGAACCTTCATGAGACCCCGCACGGGCCGATGCACGTGCGGGTACCCGACCGAAAACCCGCGATAACCCGGCTCACCTGTGTGAACGGGCGAAGAACAGGGGGAATTAGGGACTCGCCGTTTGGCCGCATCCGGCCATTTTCGTCGACGTTTCGTGAGTTGCTTCGAATCTGGGGATGTTATCCGTTTCGACCCCCATCCGTATGACCTGCACACCCCCGTGCCGAAACCCCCACCAGTGGCTCGAACCAGGGCACTACCCCGGAAAACCCGCACGAGCGTGTTCGGTATGACCCAAGGATAATTCGAGCAGGAAACGGAAGGATCGAACCGAAATGACTTCCGAAACAAGGGACTCTCCCGGTTCTCTCGGCCCCGCCGCAGTCGAACCAGGAAACTGACGCCTAACTCGAACCCCGGTCTTTCGGGGCCTGGCCACGTAGAAGGAGGAAGGGGCGAGTCCTCCCGTCTTCCGGGCGGGGGAACGTGCCCCGATGACCCACATGACGTTTCCATCGCTGGACACGGCGCTACCCTCCGGGGTGGACGCGCGCGAGCACGCCGACCTGCTCCGCCGATCCCACGACGCGCTGCTCGCAGGGCGCCCAACGCCCGCGCCGTTGCGTCCGGTGATCGAGGACTCCTGGGAACGTATGCGTGGATTCGGCATCGATCCCGATTGCGGACCCCCGCCACGGGTGGCCCGCCTGGACGAACTCCAACGCCAACGGGACGCCTCGCCCATCGCCGAGGTGATGCCGCTCATCCGTCGTTCCCTGGTCTCGGTGGCCGACCAGGCCGACCACATCATGCTGGTCACCGACTCCTCGGGGCAGGTGCTCTGGCGCGAGGGGTCCCATAGGATGCGCTCGGTCGGTGACCGGGTCGGGCTGGTGGAGGGTTCCTTCTGGAACGAGGGCAGCATAGGCACCAACGCCATCGGCACCGCGCTGGTGGTCGGTCGCCCCGTGCAGGTCTACTCCGCCGAACACTTCGTGCGCAACCTGCACACCCTCACCTGCGCCTGCGCCCCCGTGTACGACCCCCGGGACGGGCGACTGCTGGGCGCCATCGACGTCACCGGTCCGGTGTCCACCATCCACCCCTCCACCCTGGCCCTGGTCAACGCGGTCGCCCAACTGGCCCAGGCGCACCTGCAAGGGTTGCACCACACCCACCTGGAACGGTTGCGCTCGGTGGCCGCGCCCCTGTTGGCCGGGCTGACCCGACCCGCCCTGGTGGTGGACGACAGCGGCTGGACCGCCGCCGCGGTGCACATGGAACCGGTCCGCCGGGTGTTGTTGCCCAAGCACTGCGAGAGCGGCACGGCCTGGATCCCCGCCCTGGGGGAGTGCGGTCTGGAACCCCTGCCGGGCGGTTGGCTCATCCGCCCGCGCCCCGGGGAACGGGCCGGTTCCACCTCGGTCACCCTGGACCTGCGCAAACCCGGGGCGTCCACGGTGACGGTGGCCGGCCCGAGCGGAGAGTGGGTGCACAACCTGACCCCGCGCCACACCGAACTCCTGCTCCTGTTGGCGGTGCACCGGGCGGGGCGTTCGGGCGCCGAGTTGTCCAAGGACGTGTTCGGCGCCGACGCCCACGTGGTCACCGTGCGCGCGGAACTGTCCAGGATCAGGCGCAACCTGGGCGGAGTGATCGAGAGTCGCCCCTACCGCTTCGCGGACGAGGTCACGGTTCGGGTGATCGGTTCACAGACCTCGGTGAACCTGCTCCCCGATTCGTTGGCACCGGGGGTGCGGGCACTTTTGGATCGCGATGGGGGACACCCCTGTTCGACCGGCCGGGGCGAGACGACCCGACGTCCGGACGCGTCGTCGTGTGGTCACCCTGGGTGATTGGCCCGCAACCTGTTGCAACCGTTGCCGAGTGCGGGCCGATGAGATCAACTTGGAGGTGCGCGGCCCGCCCACCGGTGGAGACCTTCGGGCAAGAGAGGGCACGGAGGGGTTCACCGGTGCGGGGCGCGTCCGTGTCCTGCGGACCTTGAGGGGGGTTACGGGGGCAAGGACGGACGCGTTTTTGGGGAGTGCTCCACAGGAGGTTCGGGGGAATCCTCCGGGAGCGAGCGCGTACGATGCGGTGCGGCCTGGACCGTCGTGTGAGTTACCGGGCCGCACCGCCATCGAGTCTTCACCCGGTCCCGGGGGCGGCGGGTTCCTCTTCGCCGGCGAGTTCGTCCGACTCCGACTCGTCCTCTTGCGGTTCCTGCGGCGCGCACTGGAAGCAGTCCATCGTGAACACCTCCTCGCCGTCGACGGCCCCGGTGAAGGAGCCGGGCAGACTGTCGTCGCCCGCGGTGCGTTCGGCCAGGGCCTCGGACGAGAGTCGGCCCTCGAAACGCAACGCGGCCCCGTCACGGTCCGACCCCTCGCAGACCACCTCCAGACCGCCGCTGACGGGTTCCTCGTCCTCGTCTGCGGTCCCGCTCCGGACACCGTCGGCGGTGACCGTGTCCTGCTCGTCCCGTGTCGGCCCGGACGAGGGGGACGGGGAGCCGGAGGCCTCCGGTTCCCCGGTGGCCGCGGGGGAGGCGCAGGTGAGCGTGCCGTCGACGGGATGGCCCTTGCGGGCGAAGGCGCGTTCGACGCCCGGTCGCAGCACCGAAGCCGACAGGGCGTCGGCGGCCCGAGCCAGTTCCAGTCGCTCGGCGTCGATCTCCTGTTCGGTGGGTGCGGGGTCGGTGCACGAGGTCAGCGCGCCGCACAGCAGCAGCGTCGCGGAGATGCTGATGGTGGTCGAGCGGACGCCCATGGTCTCCTCCGGTTCTCGGGTGGCGCACCCGTCTCACCGGGAGCGATGGCCCACCGCACCAATGTCCTCGAAAACCCAGAAAGCACCCATGTCCGACTCGGGTGGCAGGGGTGAAAAGTGCGTCATGTTCTGGTCATTCGCGTGTGAGTCGGATCGCCTACCCGGGTACCGTCACCGACGCGGCGCTCGAACGCCCGCGACCATGTGCGTCAGAGCACAGGAACACCCTGATGGGGGGTGCCCGCACGACCGCTGGGCTAGACTTCCGGATATTTCCCGAACCGTGTTCCACGGTTCAACATGACCCGACCGACTCACCGAAAGCCACCCGCGGCCCGGCCGTCACCGGTGGCCTCGCGTGAACCAAGGGGACCCGCGCGGCGTCGAACCAGGAATCAACGAAGATCTCCCGGAACGACCCGGCAGACCCCACAAGACCGTCCTTCCTTCGGAGGTGGACCGTGTCCGCTGACCACCGAGAGCAGCAGCCCGGCCAACAGGGCTCGCGTATCGACCCGCACGTCGGCCGCTACGCACATCGAGCACAGGGCATGGTCGCATCGGAGGTCAGGGCACTCTTCGCCGTCGCGTCCCGCCCCGAGATCGTCTCCCTTGCGGGCGGCATGCCCAACGTCGCCGCCCTGCCGCTCGACCAGATCGGCGACCTGGCCAAGGACGTGATCTCCGAGGAGGGCGCCGCCGCCCTGCAGTACGGCTCCGCCCAGGGCGACCCCGTCCTGCGCGAGCAGATCTGCGACTACATGACCTTGGAAGGGGTCCGGTCCGTCCCCGACGACGTCATCGTCACCGTCGGATCCCAGCAGGCCCTGGACCTGATCACCCGCGTCTTCGTCGACCCCGGCGACATCGTGTTGACCGAGGCGCCCACCTACGTCACCGCGATCAACACCTTCGCCGCGTTCCAGGCCGACATCCGCCACGTGAGCATGGACGACGAGGGCGTCGACGCCGACGAACTCGACCGCGCCCTCACCGAGGCGGCCAAGGCCGGTCGCACCGTCAAGTTCTTCTACACGATCCCCAACTTCCAGAACCCCGCCGGCATCACCATGTCCGCCGAGCGCCGCGCACGGGTGATGGAGGTCTGCGAGCGCCACGACGTCCTGATCGTCGAGGACAACCCCTACGGTCTGCTCCGCTACGACGGCGAACCACAGCCCACCCTGTACTCGCAGGGCGAGGGCAACGTCATCTACCTGGGGTCGCTGTCCAAGACGCTCTCGCCGGGCCTGCGCATCGGCTGGGCCCTGGCGCCCTCGGCGGTGCGCGCCAAACTCGTGCTGGCGGCGGAGTCGGCGATGCTCAGCCACTCCACGTTCAACCAGCTCGTGGTGCGCCGCTACCTCAACACCTTCCCCTGGCGCGAGCAGATCAAGACGTTCAACAGCATGTACGGCGAGCGGCGCGACGCCCTGCTCGGCGCGCTCAACACGATGATGCCGGACGGCTGTACCTGGACCCGGCCCGAGGGCGGGTTCTTCGTCTGGGCCACCCTTCCCGAGGGCATCGACGCCAAGGCGATGCTGCCGCGCGCGGTCAATCACCGTGTCGCCTACGTTCCCGGCACCGGCTTCTTCGCCGACGGTCGCGGTCGTGACAGCATGCGGTTGAGCTTTTGCTACCCCACACCCGAACAGATCCGGGAGGGCGTACGCAGGCTCGTCGGAGCCATCGAGGGCGAGATGGACCTGCGTGACACGTTCGGGCCCGCCATGGCCACGCCCACCGAGGGCAGCCAGGCACCCACCCCCGACCTTCCCTGACCACCCGTTAGGGGAACCAGCCACCATGACAGCAGCACAGAAGGAGGTCCGCGCCGTGGCCGACCTTGACCGGGTCCTCGTCCTCGCCGGGGGACTGTCCCCCGAACACGAGGTGAGCGTCCAATCCGGCCGCAGCGTGGCCGAGGCCCTACGCCGACTCGACGTCGAAGTGCAGGTCGCCGACGTCGGCTCCGGGCTTCTCCAGCGCCTGGCCGACGACCCGCCCCAGGTGGTCTTTCCCGTCCTGCACGGCTCCGCCGGTGAGGACGGCGCGATCCGCGAGGTCCTGGAACTGGCCGGGGTGCCCTACGTGGGCGCCCGCCCCCAGGCCTGTCGGCTCGCCTACGCCAAGCCCGCGGCCAAGGCCCTGCTGGCCGAGAAGGGCGTTCGGGTTCCGCGTGGCGCCACCCTGCCCAAGTCCGCCTTCCACGACCTGGGCGCACCCGCGCTCCTGGACAAACTCGTCGAACGACTCGGGCTGCCGCTGTTCGTCAAGCCCGACCGTGGCGGTTCGGCGTTCGGCGCCACCCCCGTGGCCTCGGTCAAGGACCTGTCCACCGCGCTGATGTCCTGCTTCGCCTATAGCGACTCCGCTCTGGTCGAGGAGCAGGTCCAGGGCACCGAACTGGCCGTGGGCGTCCTGGACACCGGTGAGGGGCCCGTGGCCCTGCCCCCGGTGGAGATCGTCCCCGACGGCGGGGTCTACGACTACGCGGCCCGCTACACCGCCGGCCGCACCGAGTTCTTCTGCCCGGCCCGTCTGGACGGGTCGGTGCTGGCCGCCGCCACCGAGGTGGCGCTGACCGCGCACCGCACCCTGGGCCTTCGCGACCTGTCGCGCACCGACCTCATGGTCGCCCCGGACGGCGAGGTCGTCTTCTTGGAGACCAACGTCGCCCCGGGCCTGACCGAGACGTCCACCTTCCCGATGGCGGCCGCGGCCCAAGGGCTGGACTTCGCGGTGCTGTGCCGCGAACTCGCCCACCAGGCGCACCTGCGCGGCTGAACCGACACCGACGGGCGAAGAATCGGGTGGGCCGCCACGCCACGGCGGCCCACCCGAAGGTGGTCCCTTGAGGGGCCCGAACCCGTGTCACCGGCTCGGTACCCCCAGGGCCGCCTCGATCGCATCACGGACCGCGCCCTGGAGCAAGGGGACCTTGTACCCGGTGGCGGGCAGGGGGGAACACCGATCGGCCAGGGCGCTCAACGCCTCCTCCACCCGACCGGACACGTTCCCACCGGGTGCCGCATCCACCAAGGCGCTCTCCACCTCGGGTAGCCGCAAGGGGGTGCGCGCCACCGCGCCCACCGCCACCGCGGCCCTTCGCACCGGGCCGCGGCCCCCGTCGGCGCACTCCAATCGGACGACCACCTCCACCAGCGGCCACTCCGCCCTGGAACGCCCGGTCGCCCTTCGGTGGGCGGAGCGCTCACCCGGGGACGGGACCGGCAAGGACACATCCGTCAACAACGCGCCCGGACCCAACGTGTGGTCACGTGTGGGGTCGGTGCCCTCGTACAGGTCGACGATCGCCATTTCGGAGACCGGTCCGCCCTCCAGGCGCACGCTCGCCTCGTAGGCGAGCAGCGCCACCGCCAACGTCGACGGGTGCGGGGCCACGCACGGTCCCTGGTCGATCACCACCCCGCGCAGGTGGTCGCCCTCCCGGGCCGGGCAGGAGTCCCCGCCGGTCTGGAAGCAGTCGAAGGCCGGGTTGCGCAGGTAGGCGCAACGATTGCGCTGGAGCAGGTTGCCGCCCACGGTGGCGGTGCCCCGGATCTGCGGGGTGGCCAGGGCCCGGGCGGTGGCTGCCAGCGCCGGATAGGCCGTGGCCAGAGCGGGGTCGGCTCCCAACGCGGCGACGGTGGTCATCGCGCCCACCCGGGCCGAACCGTCGGCGTTCCAGCCCACCTCGTCCAGGCCGGACACCCCCAGCAGATCCACCAGCGGTCCCGGGGCGATCACCCCCGCCTCCAGGCAGGAGGTCAGGTCGGTGCCCCCGGCGCGCGGGCGTACCCCCCGCCTGGCCAGGTCCGCCGACACCTCGGCCACACTCGTGGGTCGGGTCACGGTCATCGCGTCGCTCCGATCAGTCGGTCCGGTCGCAGGGGCAGGTCGTGGTGGCGGACGCCGGTGGCGTCGAAGACGGCGTTGCCGAGCGCGGCGGCCACCCCCACCACCGACACCTCGCCGAGTCCGATCCCGCCGCCGGGCACGTGCTCGAAACCCTCCTGGTGGAAGTACACCTCGGTCTCGGGAACGTCGCCCATGCCGGGCAGCCGGTACTCCTCCAGGTCGTCGGAGAGCACCACCCCTGTGCGCGGGTCGTCGCGCCGCTCCTCGAACAGCGCGTAGCCCACGCCCTGGACGACGGCGCCCTCGCACTGGTTGCGGGCCATGCGTTCGTTGTAGACGCGCCCGGCGGCGATCCCCGCCCAGCACCGGGTGGGGCGCACCCTGCCCAGCAGGGTGTCCACCTCCACCTCCATCACGTGTACGGCCCCGCTCATCCCGCGCCCCACCGCCAGGTCGCCGGCCATGTTCGGGGTGAGTCGCCCCCAACGGTCCAGGCCGCGTTCGCCCACCACCCGCAGCCCCTCGGCCTGGGACAGGGCCTCCTTGAAGGTGTGCTCGGGGATGGGGCCCGACGCCGGCACGGCGGGGGAGTGCTCGCGAAGGGCATCGCGCAACCGGTCGGCGGCGTCGGCCGCGGCCGGTCCCATCGAGGTGGTGGTGCGGCTGCCGAAGGAGCCGGTGCCGTGCACCGAGGACCCGTGCCCGATCTCCACGGTCAGGCCGTCGGCGCCGATCCCCAGCCGCTCGGCGACCACGTCGCCCAACACCGTTCGGATGCCCGTGCCGATGTCCTGGGTGCTCGAACGCACCACCAGGTCACCGCCGCGCACGGTCAGTTCCACCTGCGCCTGCGGTCCCAGCAGGTAGGGCCAGCCCGCGGCGGCCAACCCGACGCCGCGTCGGAACCGGCCGGTGCGCTCACCGCGAGGACGGTCCCGCCACAGCCGCAGCTGAGCCACCCGTTCGTACAGTGCCCGACGCTTGGGGTTGCCGTCCCACCGTCGCCGCAGCGACAGCGGGTCCTCACCCAGCCGCAGCGCCATGGTGTCCACGGCCTGCTCCAGCGCCCACGCCATCGGCGGGCCGCCGGGTCCGCGCATGGGCGCGCCCGGGGGCCGGTTGGTGACCACGTCGAAGTCGCGGACCCGTCGGGGCGAACGCCCGTACATCAGCGCGGCCAGGGTGGCGACGTTGGAACCGACGGACACCCCGCCGTCGCCCACCGAGTCCATGGCCAGCGCCCGCAGGTCGCCCTTGGAGTCGGCCAGCAGTGCCACGCGAGTGCGGTTGCCGGGTCGATGGCCGGCGTCGACGAGTTCCTCGGAGCGCTCCAACGACACCCGCACCGGGGCGCCCACCAGCCGGGCCAGTTCCACCGCGGCCACCGTGTCCGGGGACAAGGCGCCCTTGGCGCCGAACCCGCCGCCCACGTACTCGGTCACCACGTGCACCCGCTCCCGGGGCAGGTCCCAACGGTCGGCGACCTTGGCGGTCATCTTGCTCAACGCCTGGGTGGACACGTGCAGGTGCAGGTGCCCGTTCTCCCAGGAGGCCACGCTCACGTGCGGTTCCAAGGGGGAGTGCACCTGGGTGGCGGTGGTGTACTCCTGGGCCACCAGCAAGGGGTCCTCACGCAGCCGGGCGGCGCGCAGGCGGGACACGGCCGTGGGGCCGCGCCAGCTCAGCACCCCCGGCCCGCGCACGTTGCCGTTCCAGGGCGCGCCGGGGGTGGGCGCCTCGCCGTATGAGGGCGCCGAGGCGCGCTCGGTCCTGGTCGGGTACACCAGTGGTGCCTCTGGCGCGCGGGCGGCGTCGACGGTGGTCACCGAGGGCAACGGCTCCAGGTCCACCCGTACGGCCGCGGCCAGCCGACGGGCCTCGGCACGGGTGGGCGCGGCCACGGCGGCGATCGCCCTTCCCACGTGGCGGACGGTGCGGTCCTCGCCCAACAGGTCCACCAGGGGAGCCTGACCGCCGTCGCCGTCGGGGGCGGGGTGCACTTTCAGGACCCGGGCGTGCGGCACCGTGGAGCGTACGATCACCCCGGTCCAGGTGCCCGGCGGGGCGTGGTCACCGCTGAAACGGGCGCGTCCGGTCACCTTGGCCGGGGCGTCCGCGCGCGGCGGCGCCTCGACGGGGTCGGTGTCGAACTCACCGGCGCAGGCGGCGGCCACGGCGGCGAAGATCCCCTCGTAGGCCCCGCACCGACACAGGTGTCCGGCCAAGGCGTCGGCGATCGCCTCACGGTCCGGTGCCGTGTCGCCGTGCTCGGCCCGCCAGGCGTCCACGAACACGGAGGCCTCCACCACGAAGCCGGGGGTGCAGTAGCCGCACTGGAGGCCGTCGTGCGCGGCGAAGGCGCGCTGAACGGGGTGGTCGCCGCCCAGTCCTTCCACGGTGGTGACCGAACGTCCGGCCAGATGGGCGCCGGGAAGCAGACAGGAGGCGGTGGGGGAGCCGTCGACCAGGATGGTGCAGGCACCGCACACCCCGCTTCCGCAGGCGATCTTGGTGCCGGTCAGGCCGAGCGTGTCGCGCAGGTGCTCGGCGGCGTTGACCTCGGGTTCGTCGGGGGTGGGCGTGGGGGCGCCGTTGACGGTGGTGTCCATGGGGCGACTTCCCGGGCAGACGAAAGTTGTCACTGTCAACTTAGGTGGCGGTTTCCTCCACTGTCAAAGGCTTTTCCGTCCGAAACGCCGGCCCGAGCCCGTCCCGGTGCTCGGTTCGACCGTGTAGCCGGCTCGGGCTTCGCATACTGTGGCGGGCGACGAAAGTACACGTCATCCCCCTCTCGAGGAAACCCTTCATGCACCTCACCCCGCCCCCTCGTATCCACGGCTGGGTCGAGTCCGGTTTCGAGCCGGTCCGCGAGGCCTTCCGGAACAACTTCGCCGAACACGAGGAGACCGGCGCCGCCGTGGCCGTCCACCACGCCGGCCGCCCGGTGGTCGACCTGTGGGCGGGAACGCGCGACCCCGAGACCGGGGCCCCCTGGGAGTCCGACACCCTCACCCTCGTCTTCTCGGCCACCAAGGGCGTGACCTCCCTGGTCCTGGCGCACGCCCACTCACGGGGCCTGTTCGAGTACGACCGACCGATGGCCCACTACTGGCCCGATTTCGCCCGTCACGGCAAGGGACACGTCACCGTCGGCGAACTGCTCTCCCACCGGGCAGGTCTGCCCTACCTGGACACCGAACTCACCCCCGACCTGCTGGCCGACCACGACCGGCTCGCCCGGGCCCTGGCCGACCAGGCACCCGCCTGGAGGCCCGGCACGCGACACGGCTACCACAGCGTCACCATCGGCCTCTACGTCAACGAGCTGCTACGCCGGGTGGACGGGCGCACCGTCGGCGCGTACCTGGCGGAGGAACTCGCGGGCCCCCTGGGCCTGGACCTGTACGTGGGACTTCCCGCGCGGATCGGCGAGGAACGGTTGGCCCGCCTGACCGGAGGGTCCTGGCGCGACCTGGTCGCCGACCCCACCGCCGTCCCCCTCGGCCACGTACTCGCGCGCTGCCTGCCCTGGAGCATCGCCGCGCGCACCTTCGCCAACCCACCGCTGCGCACCGCCGACCAACTCGCCGGCCCCGCCTACCGTTCGGTGGAACTGCCGCACGGCAACGGCTTCGCCACCGCCCGCTCGCTGGCCGCGCTCTACGGCGAGTTCGCACAGGGCGCGCCGATACTGGGCGTGCGCGACGAAAGCCTGCGGGCCCTGGAGGAACAGCCCGCACCGCCCTCCGGGGGGGAACGCGACATCAACCTCAAGGTCCGCACCCGATACTCGTCAGGGCTGTGGAAACCCTTCCCCGAATGGCGGTTCGGCACCGACCACCGCGCCTACGGCAGCCCGGGGGCCGGCGGCTCCTTCGGCTTCGCCGACCCGGCCACCGGCACCGGCTACGGCTACGTTCCCAACCGGATGGGTCTGCGGATCTGGAACGACCCGCGCGACGTGGCCCTGCGCGGCGCTTTGGACCGCTGCCTGGCCACGGCCGCCCCCTGAGCCCGCGGCCCACCTCCGAACACACTCGTGGCCGGGGCGCGAAGCCCCGGCCACGGACGAGCGGAGCTCCCTACAGGCCCATCGCGTGCATGGCGAAGTGGAAGGAGAACACCGCGGTCAGGATCCACATCAGCCAACCGACCTCGCGGAAGCGACCCTGACCGGACTTGATCACCGTGTACGCGATGATCCCGATCCCGATCCCGCTGGCGATGTCGTAGGCGAACGGCATCATCACGATCGTCAGGAACGCGGGGATGGCCACCGAGAAGTCGTTCCAGGCGATCTGCCCCACGTGCATCATCATCATGGCGCCCACCAGCACCATCGCCACCGAGGCCGCCTCGGCCGGCACCATGCCGAAGACCGGGGCGAAGAAGATCGCGCTGAGGAAGAACAGCCCGGTGACGATGCTGGCCAGACCGGTGCGCGCCCCCTCGCTCACCCCCACGGTGGACTCCACGAACACCAACGTCGCCGAGGAACTGGTCAGGCCACCGGCCACAGCGCCGGCGCCGTCGGTGATGAGGATCTGGTTGACCCGCGGCATCTGCCCGTTCTCGTCGGCGATGTTGGCCTTGGTGCCGATGGCGAGGATGGTGCCCAGGGCGTCGAAGAACCCGGCCAACACCAGGGTGAACAGGATGACCCCGGCGGTGGTCGGCCCGGCCGTGCTCCAGGCGCCGAACAGGTCCACCTGGAACAGCAACCCGAAGTCGGGCGCCGCGAACGGGCCGGCGGGCGCTTCGGGCACGCCGCCGCCCCAGGACTCGGGGTCCAGGCCCAGCACGTGGTGCAGGACCACCGCGAGGACGGTGGCGCCGATGATCCCGTAGAAGATCGCACCGGGGACCCGGCGGGCCAGCAGCACCGAGGCCAGGATCAGACCGGCCACGAACACCAGGATCGGCCATCCGTTCAGGTATCCACCGCCGCCCGCGGCGCCGATCTGCAGGAGGCTGTCGCCGTCACCGGCACTGACGAAGCCGACGTTGGCCAGACCGATCAGGGACACGAACAGGCCGATACCCACGCCGATGGCGAGCTTGAGGTTGTGCGGCAGCGCGTTCATCACCGCGGTGCGCACCCCGGTGAGGACCATGAGGATGATGGCGATGCCCTGCCACACGACCAGGCCCATCACCTCAGGCCAGGCCATCACGGGCGCCGCCTGGTAGGCGACCACCGCCATCACGCCGAGGGCCGCGGCGCAGGCGATGGGGGCGCGGCCCACCACGCCCATCATGATGGTGACCAGCCCGGCTGCCAGGGCGGTCATGGTGGTCAGCTGGCCGGCCGAGAGCTGGTCACCGTTCACGTCGGTGACGCCGCTGAGGATGAGCGGGTTCAGGACGATGATGTAGGCCATCGCCATGAACGTCGTCAGTCCTCCGCGGACCTCCTGACCGAAGGTCGACCCCCGTTCGCTGACGAGGAAGAAGCGGTCGAGCCAGGATCGATCCGTTGCGGAGCGCTCTGCGGAACGCGCTCCGGAGTCGTCGAGTCGGGTCATGTCCCCTCCTGGAGGGATATGAGCACGGACTAGCCGTGTTTTAAGGGGGGTTGACTACTCTGTGTAGTCGTATTCGGGCACGGTGGGACGGCGTTGTCCCTCCGGCCGCCCACCCCGGGACCGAGGGCGTCGGCCGAGTCCGGGGCGGGCGGGTCTTGGAGGGGAGGGGCGACGGGGACGCCGCCCCTCCCGATTCGATGGATGCCTCACGGCACTCCGGGCGACCTACAGGTCGATGCCGACGATGTCCTCCGGACGCACCGGCGCGTGGGTGAGCGGACGCCTGGTCGCGTCGCGCACCGCGGCGACGATCGCCGGGGTGGACGACAGCGTCGGCGGCTCGCCCGCACCCCGCAGCCCGTACGGAGCGTGCGGGTCGGGGCGCTCCAGCACGTCGATGCGCATCGGCGGGGTGTCGAGGATGGTCGGGATGAGGTAGTCGGTGAAGGACGGGTTGCGGATCTCGCTGTCCTTGACCTGGATCTCCTCCATCAGCGCCAACCCCAGACCCTGGGCGGAGCCACCCTGGATCTGACCGGCCAGCTGCTGTGGGTGCAGGATCTTGCCCACGTCCTGGACCGCGTCCAGGGCCACGACCTTCACCAGACCCAGCTCCACGTCGACGTCCACCACGGCGCGGTGCACGCACATGCCGAACTGGTTGTGCGAGTCGCCCTGCCCCAGCTCCGGGTCGATCATCTCGGTGGGCCGGTGGTGGTACTCGCGGGTGTGCTCCACGACCTTGCCGCCCTGGGCGGACTCTCCGAGGAGGTCGGCCAGCGACACCAGCACACCGTCGGTGGCGGAGACGATCTTGCCGCCGTCCAACGCCAACTCGGTGTCCTCGGCCCCGGCCGGCACCAGACCCTTGCTCCGGGCCAGTTCGAACACCTCTGCGCGCACCGACGCGCACGCCGTGCGCACCGCGCCTCCGGTCATGTACGACTGACGCGAGGCCGACGAGGAACCGGCCGATCCCACCTGGGTGTCGGAGGGTGCGATGACGACCTTCTCCACACCCAGTTCGGTGCGGGCGATCTGGCCCTTGACGGTCACCAGCCCCTGGCCGACCTCCGCGGCCGCCGTGTGCACCAGCACCACCGGTTCGCCGTTGACCACCTCCAAGCGGACACGGGCGGTGGAGTAGTCGTCGAAGCCCTCGGAGAAGCACAGGTTCTTGAGACCCACCCCGTAGCCCACGCCGCGCACCACCCCCTCGCCGCGGGTGGTTCCGGCCACGCCGCCGGGCAGGGTGCGCTGGTCGGTGGGATCATCCAGCTCGGTGCGCTCCACCGGCATCGGCAGGTCACGGCATCGCTCCAACATCTCCGCCATGGGCAGAGGCATGTCGATCTCCTGGCCGGTGATGATCCGGGAGCCCTGCGACATGGCGTTCTTGAGCCGAAGGTCCACCGGGTGCATGCCCAGCTTCTCCGCGAGCTTGTCCATCTGCGACTCGTAGCCGAAGCAGGCCTGCACCGCGCCGAAGCCGCGCATCGCCCCGCACGGCGGGTTCGTGGTGTAGACCCCGTAGGCGTCCACCAGCACGTTCGGCACCTCATAGGGGCCGATGCCCAGGGAGGAGGCCACACCCACCACCGCGGGGGTGGCCGACGCGTACGCGCCGCCGTCCACGATGATCTCCAAGGTGGCGTACAACAGGGTGCCGTCCGCCTTGGCGCCGTGCTCGTAACGCATCTTGGCCGGGTGGCGGTGCACGTGTCCGTAGAAGGACTCCTCCCGGTTGTAGACGAACTTGACCGGCTTGCCGGTGTGCAGCGCCAGCATGCACGCGTGGATCTGCATCGACAGGTCCTCACGGGCTCCGAACGCGCCGCCCACGCCCGCCAGGGTCAACCGCACCTTGTCCTGGGACAGTCCCAGGGCCGGCGCGATCTGACGCTGGTCCACGTGCAGCCACTGGGTGGCCACGTACAGGTCCACCCCGCCGTCCTCGGCCGGGACCGCCAGGCCCGACTCCGGACCCAGGAACGCCTGGTCCTGCATGCCCACCTCGTACTCGGTGGCCACCACGGCGTCGGCCTCGGCGCGCAGCCGCTCCAGGGTCTTCTCCTGACCCTCCTTGGAGCCGGCCACGTCCACGAACGAACCGGTGCGGATGGGCTGGTAGCGCAGCCGGTTGCCGCTCTGGTTGATCTCGGGGTGCTCGGGCAGCTCACCCTTGTCGTGCACCAGCGGATAGTCGGGATCCAGGGCCGCGCGCCGGGAGTCGCTCACCGGGGCCAGCACCTCGTACTCGACCTTGATGCGCTCCATCGCCCGCCGGGCGGTCTCGGGATGATCGGCGGCTACGATCGCCACCGACTCGCCCTTGTATCGCACCTTGTCGAAGGCCAGCACCGGCTGGTCCTGGTGTTCCAGGCCGTAGCGCTTGGCGCCGGGGACGTCCTCGTGGGTCAGCACCGCCTGCACACCGGGCACCTTGAGCGCCTCGGTGATGTCGATGCCGAGGATCCTCGCGTGCGGGTGGGGGCTGCGCAGGGTGGCGCCCCACAACATGTCCTCCATCCACATGTCCGACGAGTAGGCGAATTCGCCGGTCACCTTCAGCGTGCCGTCCGGGCGGCGCGGGCTGGCGCCCACGCCGTCCTTGGTCGTGCTGGAAAGGTCCGTGACGGTACGGGTCGTCGCCGCCATCAGCGGCTCACCTCCTGGGTCAGACTCCGGTGTGCGGCGCGGCCGCGCGCGGCGGCGGTCTGGGCCGACAAAGTGCGCATTTCGCCGTGGTCGACGACGGTGTCACCGCCGACGAGCAGGCGCTCCAGGGGCGGCGTGGGGCCGAACACCATCGCCACCACCGGGTCGTCGATGACGTCGTGGCCGAACCCGTCCACCCGCCACAGGGCCAGGTCGGCGAGCTTGCCCACCGACAACGACCCCAGTTCGCGGTCGCGGCCCAACACCCGGGCGCCACCCAGCGTGGCCATCTCCAGGGACTGTCGGGCGGTGAGAGCCTGCGGGCCCTTGCGCGCCCGCGCCATCAACAAAGCCTGGTGCATCTCGCCGGCCATCGAGGTCAGCTCGCTGGAGGCCGGGCCGTCCACGCCCAGACCGACCTTGGCGCCGGCCTCGAGCAGTTCGGTCACCCGGCAGATGCCCGCGCCCAGGCGGGCGTTGGAGGTGGGGCAGTGTGCCACACCGGTACCGGTGGCCGCGATCCGACCGATCGCGGAGTCCGACAGGTGCACCGCGTGCGCGAACCACACGTCATCGCCCAGCCAGCCCAGCTTCTCGGCGTACTCCACGGGGGTGCACCCGAACTCGGCCAGGCACTTCTCCTCCTCGTCGAGGGTCTCGGCCAGGTGGGTGTGCAGCCGCACCCCCTTGTGGCGGGCCAACGTCGCGGCGTCGACCATCAACTCCCGAGAGACCGAGAACGGGGAGCAGGGGGCCACCGCGATCCGGGTCATGGAGTCGAAGGAGGCGTCATGGTGGGTGTCGATCGCCGCGGCGGTACCCGACAGGGCCCCCTCCAGGGACTCCACGACACTGTCCGGGGGAAGACCGCCCTGGCTGTGGCCGCGATCCATCGAACCGCGCGCCAGGTCCAGACGAATGCCCACCTCACGGGCGGCCTCGACCTCGGCGGCCACGATGTCGCCGCGCCCGGCCGGGTAGATGTAGTGGTGGTCCGATGCGGTCGTGCAGCCCGACAGCGCCAGGTGCGCCAGCCCGGCCGACGTCGTCCCCGACACCACCTCGGCGTCCAGACGGTGCCAGATCTCGTAGGAACCCACCAACCACTCGAAGAGGGTGCCGTCGGCGAACAGGCCCTGCGTCGCCCACTGGTAGAGGTGGTTGTGCGTGTTGACCAGACCGGGGGTGACCAGGCATCCTCGGCCGTCGATCCGCTCGAAGTCACCCTCCACGGTGGGGGCGGGGCCCGCGCCCACCGCGGCGATACGCCCGTCGCGCACCACGACGTGACCGTCGGCGTACTCGGGGCCGTCCACCGTCACCACGTGGGCGCCCTCGATCACGATGACCTTGCTCATGAGGCGCTCCCGGCCTCGGCGCGGCGCTCGGCGGCCAGGTGCACCGCGTCGATGATCTTCTCGTACCCGGTGCAACGGCACAGGTTGCCGGCCAGGGCCTCACGGATCTCGGCGTCGGCCGGGGCGTCCTTACCGGCGCCCACCGTGCGCTCCAGCAGGTCGTCGGTCTGCACCAGCAGGCCGGGGGTGCAAAAGCCGCACTGCACGGCGCCCGCCTCCACGAACGCCTCCTGAACATCGCCCAGGGTACGGTCACCGCCCTTGCCCGGCTCCTTGGCCAGGCCCTCCACGGTGCCGACCTCGCGGCCCTCGGCCTGCCCTGCGGCGATCATGCACGAACACGCGGTCACACCGTCGAAGTAGACCGTGCACGACCCGCATTCACCCTGCTCACAGGCGTTCTTGCTGCCGGGTAGGCCCAGGCGCTCCCGCAGTACGTACAACAGACTCTCGCCCGGCCAGACGTTGTCGGCGGTGACGTCCTCACCGTTGACCTTGAAATTCACGCGCATCGTGAGGACTCCTTCCGGTAGTCGGTGACGGACCAGCTCAGGGCACGGCGAGCCATGACCGACAGGGCGTGCTTGCGGTAGTCGGCGCTGCCGCGCTGGTCGTCGATGGGACGGGCGGCCGCGGCCACCAGATCGCCGAAGCGACGCACCACGGACTCGGCCAGGGGACGACCGTCCTCCCAGTCGAACTCGGCCTCCAAGAACTCCTCTGCGGCCTCGGCGCGCAGCGGAGTCGGCCCGGCCGAGCCCACCCCCGTGCCCACCTTCCGGTTGTCGGTGTCCAATGCCAGGGAGAAGGAGGTCACGGCGATGACCATGGCGTTGCGGGTACCGATCTTGGAGAACTGCTGCGGCCCGGTGGCGTGGGGGAGCAGGATCGCGGTGATCAGCTCGTCCTCGGCCAGGGCCGTCTTGCGAAACGACAGGTAGAAGTCGCGCGCCTTGACCCTGCGGGTGCCGCGCACCGACGCCACCTCGATCTCGGCGTCGGTGGCCAGC
>NZ_DYZD01000059.1 GCF_020741345.1 Nocardiopsis listeri | reverse complement strand
CACCGGCCGGGTGTACGGCTCGGGCGAGGCCCGCGTCGTGCTGTTGCGGCAGGAGTCCGATCTGCCACCGGACCGCCGGGCCGCCGACGTGTACGCCGACGCGAACGGGTCCGTGGGCCTGTCCTCGCTCGGGTTGTTGCGCCCACGGGAGACGGGCAAGCGGGTCGGTGAACTGTCCATGGGTCAGCGCCGCCGCCTGGACCTGGCACTGGCCCTGACCCACCGGCCGCACGTGCTGCTGTTGGACGAGCCCACCAACCATCTGTCGATCGCGCTGGTGGACGAGCTCACCGAGGCCCTCCAAGCCACCGAGGCCGCTGTGGTGCTGTCCACCCACGATCGGCGATTGCTGCGCGACGTCGGGACCTGGCCGTGCCTGGACCTGGACGCCTACGCCCGGGTCTGACCCCGAACACGACGAAGGGGCGGTGACCGTTTCATCGGTCACCGCCCCTTCCGTGGGTGCCAGATCACTCGGCGGGCTCGGAACGGCGGACCAGGAAGGTCGCGAAGAACGCCAGGGTGGTGATGGCGGCACCGAGTATGAACGCGACGTGGATACCGCCGGCCTCGGCGGCGACGGCGCCCATGCCGCCCTCGACATGGCTCGTGGCCACCGCGGTCATCACCGCGATGAACGCGGCCGTGCCGGCGGCGCCGGCGACCTGCTGCACGGTACCGACCACGGCGCTGCCGTAGGAGTACAACCGCTGTGGAAGGGAGCCCAGCGCACCGGTCAGCAACGGGGTGAACATGAAGCCCAGACCGATGCTCAAGAACACGTGAGCGGTCACGATGGAGGCGATCGTGGTCTCGGTGTCGAAGGTGGTCATGGACCACATCACCAGGGTGACCACGGCCGCGCCCGGTGTGACCAGTGGGCGGGGCCCGAACCGGTCGTAGAGGCGGCCGACGATCGGGGCCAGCAGACCCATCACCAGACCACCGGGCAGCATCGCCAGGCCGGTGGCGAGGGTGTCGTGGCCGAGGACGTTCTGCATGTAGACCGGCAGCAGGATGATGACGCCGAACAGCGCCATGAAGCTGGCCAGCACCAGACTGATCGAGATGGTGAACTGGCGGGACTCGAAGACCCGCAGGTCCAGCAGGGCCCGGTCCTCACGCTGCAAGCGCAGTTGGCGCCACACGAACAGCGCCAAGGCCACGACGCCCACTCCGATGGCCAGGGCCGGAGGAATGCCGGCGCCGGCATCGGCGGCCTTGCCCAGGCTGGAGAAGCCGTAGACCAGGCCGCCGAACGCGAAGGCCGACAGGATGATCGAGAGCACGTCGACGCGGGCGGTGGTCGGTTCGGTGATGTTGCGGATGAAGATCGCGCCCAGGGACAGGCCCACCAGCGCGATCGGCAGGACCAGGCCGAACAGCCAACGCCAGTCCAGCATGTTGAGGATGAGCCCGGACAGGGTCGGTCCCACGGCCGGCGCCACCGCGATGACGATGGAGATGTTGCCCATCACACGGCCGCGGCGGTCGTTGGGGACCATGTTGAGCACGGTCGTCATGAGCAGCGGCATCATGATCGCCGTTCCGGAGGCCTGCACGATCCGGCCCAGCAGCAGGACCGTGAAGTTCGGCGCCAGGAAACAGATCAGGGTGCCCAGGCTGAACAGGGTCATCGCGGTGATGAAGACCTGTCTGAGGTGGAACCGCTGCAGCAGGAAACCGGTGATGGGGATGACCACGGCCATCACGAGCATGAAGGCCGAGGTCAGCCACTGCCCGGTGGAGACGGAGATCCCGAGGTCCCGGCTGAGGGCGGGCAGGGCCACACCCATGATCGTCTCATTCAGGATGACGACGAACGCCGAGACCAGGAGAAGCGGAATGACGAGCCGGGTGGCGCGCTGTTCGGCGCCCTCGTCCGTGGTGGTCGGTGGGGTGTGCCTGGTCACTTACTTCCTTGGGCGCTCATGGGTGGGCTGGACGTCCGGGGGATCGCGGGGAGAGGAACGGGAACGCTTCGATGACCGTTGAGTCCGACTTCGTCCCGACGCAGAGACAACCCCGCTGAACAGGGCAGTATTCCGCGCCGGGACGTGTGAGGAAAGTGGTTTTTCGAAGAGTGGAGACCGCTTTGTCCAGTCTAGGTGACGGAACGTCCCGTCTCGCCGGATTTACCAGCTGCGACGCCGCGTCCACAGGTGCGCCGCACCGACGAACGCCACCACCCACGCCGCCAGTACCACCAGGGCCGTCACCGGGTGGAGGGTGTCCGTTCCGGCGCCGAACCCGGCGACCGCGTGCACCGCCTCGCCCGGCAGGTAACGCAGGATCCCGTCCAGGGAGTCGCCCGGGATCCAGGCCAGGACCGTCGGCAGGATGAACAGCCCCAGCGTTCCGACCACACCGCCGGGCAACGAACGAGCCACCGTGGTGCAGGCCAAGGTCACCGTGCCGTAGAACGGGACCATCACCACGCTTCCGAGTATGATGCGCGCCACCCCTGGCGCGGTGAACGAGATGGTCGTCCCGTCGGAGAGCGCGCTCACCAGCTGTCCGGCCCCGAAGGCGCTCAGTCCGGCCGCCAGTCCGCACAGCATCCCGCCCGCGGCCATCACCAGGGCCGAGGCCGCCAAACGTCGCCCGCGCCGGGGGACGGCCAACAGGGCGACCCGGTTCAGGCCGGTGGACTGTTCGGAGGCCACCAACGAGGCGACCAGGACCACCACCACGAACGTCGCCGCGTCCACCCCCAACATGGAGGTGGTCACCACGTCCAACGCCGACATCGCCGACACCGAGCCGCCGGTGGTGGTCTCGGCGGTGAACAGGAACAACCCGGCCACCGCGGCCCCCACCAGGGCGCACACCACCGGGGCGAGGCGTGCCTGGACCAGCGTGGTCGAACGGGACCACTCGGCGGCGAGGGCCGCCCCGAACCCGGGCCTGCGCGTCTTCGCCCCCTCGACGGTGGTTCCTCGGTGGTCAAGCATGGTCGATCCCTTCCTTCGCGTCCTCGTCCTCGCTGTTCAAGGCGAGGAAGGCCTCCTCCAGGCCGGTGCGCAACGGGGTGAGTTCGTGCAGTTCCAGGCCCTCCCGCGCTGCCAACGCGCCCAGCGCGGGGGCGTCCAGCCCCACCACCTCCACCGCGTCTTCGCCGACCGAGCGCACCGTGGCGCGCCCAGCGACCGAACGGGTCAACCTCTCCACCTGGGGGGAGACCACCCGTACCCGAGCGGCGCCGGTACCGCGGGAGAGTTCTTCGGCGGGCAGGTCGGCGATCAACCGGCCCCGCCTCAGCACCAGCACGTGGTCGGCGGTGGCCTCCATCTCGCCCATCAGGTGGCTGGAGACGAACACGGTGCGGCCTTGGGAGGCCAGGTCGCGCAGCAGGGCCCGGACCCAGGCGATGCCCTCGGGGTCCAGCCCGTTGAGCGGCTCGTCCAGAACCAGCACCGCCGGATCGCCCAGCAGCATCGCGGCGATCCCCAGGCGTTGGCGCATCCCCAACGAGAAGGAACCCACCCGCCGGGCCGCCGCCTCGCCGAGACCGACCTGGTCGAGCAGGTGGTCGGCTCGGGAGAGGGGGATCCGTCCGGCCCGGCACAGCCACCGAAGGTGGTCGCGGGCGGTGCGGCCGGGGTGCGGGGCCTGCGGGTCGAGCAGGGCGCCCACCGTGCGCAGCGGGTCGGGCAGGTCCCGATAGGCCATGCCGCCGATCCGGGCGTGCCCCGAGGTGGATTCCTCCAGGCCCAGGAGCATGCGCATCGTCGTGGTCTTGCCCGCCCCGTTGGCCCCCAGGAAGCCGGTGACCCGTCCTGGGTGGACGGTGAAGTCGAGATGGTCGACGACGGTGGTGTCGCCGTAGGTTCTGGTGAGCGAGTCGACCTCGATCACCGGTGTCGTCGTTGTCATACCTCCACGTTGACGGGTGGAGGTGGATCGGACCTCATTGTTTTATCAGGAGGACACCGTGACAGTTGTCAGGGGTGCGCCGGCCCTCGTCGTCGTAGAGTCGGCCTGTGCCCGGAGAGGGGCGTCAGAGCGGGAGGCGACGGGGTGGGAACGCAGCGGGCATCCGCCGTTCGGGAGGCGGAGGGGCGCCGTCTGGTGGAACGGCGCCGGCCCGTCCGGCTCGGAGGCGCCCTGTTGGGGCTGCTCTCCCTGCCGGGGTGGACGTTGGCGGCCCCGGACCGACCCGTCGCCCTGGTGTTGCTGGTCGGCACGTTGTACACCGTCGCCTGTCTGGCGGCCATCCCCTTGACGGGGGAGCGGTGGCCCGCGCTTCGACCGCCGGTCTGTGCGGGGCTGCTCGCCGCCGGGTGGGCGATCCTGGTCTGGCTCGGGCCACAGAATCCCTGGGTGCTGCTCTACGCCCTCGTGGTCATCGCCGCGATGCTGCCACTGTTGTGGATCCTGACCCTGACCGGGGCCACCATGCTGGGCCTTCTGGTCTGGGGCGCGGCCACCGGTGACGCGCTCGGCCGGGTCCCCGACCTGATCATGATCGCCTCCGTCACCGCGGTGGTGGGGCTCCTGGCCTCCCTCGTGGAGGCCAACGCCGAACTGCGCCGAGCCCGCGAGCAGGTCGCCGAGCTGGCCACCGCCCGTGAACGCGAACGCGTCGCCCGCGACCTTCACGACATCCTCGGCCACAGTCTCACCACCGTCGCGGTCAAGGCCGGACTGGCCCGGCGGGTCCTGGACAAGGGAGGCGAACCGGAAGTGGCGTCCGCGCAGATCGGCGAGGTCGAGGAACTGGCCCGACGCGCCCTGGACGACGTGCGGGCCACTGTCGACGACTACCGTGAGGTGCGCCTGTCCGTGGAGCTGTCCAACG
>NZ_DYZD01000058.1 GCF_020741345.1 Nocardiopsis listeri | reverse complement strand
TAGTCGCCGATCTGGTCGCGACCGCGCTTGACGATCTTCGGGTCCAGCTCCCCGACCACGTCGTAGTCCTTGCCGGTGTAGTCGAACTTGCTGAGCACGTAGCGCATGGCGTTCAGCCGTGCGCGCTTCTTGTCATTCGACTTGATGGTGATCCAGGGCGACTCATTGGTGTCGGTGTAGCGGAACTGCTCTTCCTTCGCCCGGGTGTAGTCGTCCCACTTGTCCAGGGACGCCAGGTCCATCGGCGAGAGCTTCCACTGACGCACCGGGTCCACCTGGCGGATGGCGAAACGGGTCCGCTGTTCCTTCTGTGTCACCGAGAACCACAGCTTGGTCAGGCTGATACCGGAGCCCATGATCATGTTCTCCAGCATCGGTACCTCCCGCAGGAACTCCGAGTGCTGGTCATCGGTGCAGAAGCCCATTACCCGCTCCACACCGGAGCGGTTGTACCAGGAGCGGTCGAAGAAGACGATCTCACCGGCACAGGGGAAGTTCTCGATGTAGCGCTGGAAGTACCAGGACGTCGACTCGCGGGGGCTCGGCTTCTCCAGGGCGACGGTGCGCGCACCACGCGGGTTGAGGTGCTCGTTGAACCGCTTGATGGTGCCACCCTTACCGGCGGCGTCACGGCCCTCGAACAGGATGATGTGCTTCTGGCCGGTCTCCTTGGTCCAGTTCTGCCACTTCAGCAGCTCGATCTGCAGGGACCGCTTGATCGTCTCGTACTCCTCGCGGCCCATCCGCTCCGGGTACGGGTAGCTGTCCCGCCAGGTGTCCACCCGGTGACCGTCCGGGGTGACCAGAACGGGGTCGTCCTCGTCCGAATCATCGACGATATAGCCTTCGGTCGCCGCCAGGTCGACGATGTGGAACTCCTCATTTCCCATACCCCTACTCTAGTTGAGCAACCGTCGACGTTCACCGGAAAGAAAACAGGGCCACCCCCGGTTGCGACCGGACACAAGAAAAGCCCGGCCGAAGCCGGGCTCATCTCAGGTCCCCGCAGGGACAGGGCTGTTCTTCTACTCGGAGGACAGTGCAGCGCCGCCGGTGAAGATGTCGCCGAGGCCACTGAAGACGTCAGAGAAGCCGCCGAAGAAGGTGGACAGGTTGCCGAGCAGTTCGGTGATCGCGTCGAGATCCATGATGTTCTCTCCTGAAGTTCATGTACGGCCCGGGGCATCCGGACCTTTTCCTGAACCTACCAACTGTCGGGGATTCCGCAACAGCAGTTCGCGATCCTTTTCCCCGGGGAACCGTCGACCGCCGGAAGGAAGAGCACCGATCCACTCCGATCATCACTGCTCAGTGAACTGATTGAAAGCTTCGTGGTATGCCCGCGCCATATGGGAAACCCACCACAGGAAACGGCGTTCACCGTGACTGTGGCGGGCTCAGGGGGCCGCATATGGGGGTATACGACAGACGGACTAGAAGCCGCCCATACCGCCCATTCCGGCCATCTCATCGGCACCCGGGGCAGCAGCGGCGGGCTCCGGCTTGTCGGCGACGACAGCCTCGGTGGTCAGGAAGAGGCTGGCGATGGAGGCGGCGTTCTGCAGTGCGGAACGGGTCACCTTCACCGGGTCGGAGATGCCGGCGGCGAGCAGGTCGACGTACTCACCGGTGGCGGCGTTGAGACCGTGACCGGCCTCGAGGCCGGTCACCTTGTCGGCGACGACGCCCGGCTCCAGGCCGGCGTTGGTGGCGATCTGCTTCAGCGGCGAGGACAGGGCGGCGCGCACGATCTGCACACCGGTGGCCTCGTCACCCTCCAGACCGAGGTTGTCGTCGAGCACGCTGGCAACCTGCAGCAGTGCAGCGCCACCACCGGCGACGATGCCCTCTTCGGCAGCGGCACGGGCGTTACGCACGGCATCTTCGATGCGGTGCTTGCGCTCCTTGAGTTCGACCTCGGTGGCCGCACCGACCTGGAGCACTGCGACACCGCCGGCCAGCTTGGCCAGGCGCTCCTGCAGCTTCTCCTTGTCGTAGTCGGAGTCGGCGTTCTCGATCTCCTGCTTGATCTGGCGCACGCGGCCCTCGAGCTGCTCGGCGGAGCCGGCACCGTCGACGATGGTGGTGTCGTCCTTGGTGACGACGACCTTGCGCGCGGTACCCAGCAGCGGGATGTCGGCAGTCTCCAGGGACAGGCCGACCTCCTCGGCGATGACCTGGCCACCGGTGAGGATGGCGATGTCCTGCAGCTGTGCCTTACGACGGTCACCGAAGCCCGGTGCCTTGACGGCGACGGACTTGAAGGTGCCGCGGATCTTGTTGACCACCAGGGTCTGCAGGGCACCGTCGGCGACGTCCTCGGCGATGACCATCAGCGGACGACCGGCCTGCAGGACCTTCTCGACAACGGGCAGGAACTCGTTGTTGTTGGAGATCTTGGAGTTGACGATGAGGATGTAGGGGTCCTCGAGGACCGTCTCCATGCGCTCAAGGTCGGTGGCGAAGTAGGGCGAGATGTAGCCCTTGTCGAAGCGCATGCCCTCGGCGAGCTCCAGCTCGAGCCCGAAGGTCTGCCCCTCCTCGACGGTGATGACGCCTTCCTTGCCGACCTTGTCCATGGCCTCGGCGATGCTCTCACCGATCTGGGCGTCGCCGGCGGAGATCGAGGCGGTGGAGGCGATCTGCTCCTTGGTCTCGACCTCCTTGGAGAGGTTGCCGAGCTCCTCGTTGATGCGGGCCACGGCGGCCTCGATGCCACGCTTGAGACCCACCGGGTTGGCGCCGGCGGCGACGTTGCGCAGACCCTCGCGTACGAGGGCCTGGGCCAGGACGGTGGCGGTGGTCGTACCGTCACCGGCGACGTCGTCCGTCTTCTTGGCGACCTCCTTGACCAGCTCGGCCCCGATCTTCTCCCAGGGGTCCTCGAGCTCGATCTCCTTGGCGATGGAGACACCGTCGTTGGTGATCGTGGGGGCGCCCCACTTCTTCTCCAGGACGACGTTGCGGCCCTTGGGGCCGAGGGTGACCTTCACGGCGTCCGCGAGCTGGTTCATGCCACGCTCGAGGCCGCGACGGGCCTCCTCGTCGAACGCGATCAGTTTGGCTGCCATTGAGTTCTTGTCCTCCCGTGACCGGGCTGATACGCGATGGGACGAGGCGTGCGCCCGCGACGGACGACCGTGGTCGAACCGGCAACCCTGCTGCCGGAGGCCCACGGTCTCGCAGCCTCGATCCGATTAGCACTCGACCAAGATGAGTGCTAACCACTCATCTTTTTAGCACTCGACCATGGAGAGTGCAAACGATGTGGTCACGATTTCCACAGCCCCGAGAACACTTATCACCTGGGGGAACATGCCCGAACCAGGGCTTTTGAGCGTTGGGCGAACAGAAGACGACACCTGGAACCGAGTGGTTCCAGGGTCTGCCCGGCCCCTTCCTCCGGGCGCCGGCTCCATCGGCAACAGCACCCCGGACAGCAGGAGCAGCGGCATCGTCACGGCCTGGATGATCGGCGCGAACACGTAGGTCCACCCGACCACCAACACGGTCAGCCAGGACAGCGTGGACAGCCCGATCCCGAGGACCGCCAACAGGGCGACCCCGGCCAGGTGTCGCGCACGGCTCCGAGCACGACGGGTCGCCGACATCGCCACCCTCGTCCCGGAAGAAACCTCCTCCCAGGTCGGGAGGCCGGCGGACGAGCGACGAGGGGGCGGGCGCTCGGTGCGCCCGCCCCCTCGTCGTTCGTACCGTCAGCAGCCCCCCGCGACCGCGGGGATGATCGACACCTGCTGGCCGGCCTTGACCTCGGTCTGCAGGCCCTTCTCGAAACGCACGTCCTCGTCACCGACGTAGACGTTCACGAAACGGCGCACCTTGCCGTTGTCGTCGAGGATGCGGGCCCGGATGCCCGGGTGGTTGGCCTCCAGGTCGTCGAGGATCTCGGCGAGGGTGGCGCCCTCGGCGGTGACCTCGGCGGCGTCGTCGGTGTAGGTACGCAGGATGGTGGGGACGCGGACGCTGGCGCTCATGTGCGGATCTCCTGGTGAGTGCGGTGGTGGGTGGTGACGCGTGGCCCAACGGTCAGGCCAGGCCCTCGGCCTTGAACGCGTCCAGGGAGGGTTTGATGGTGGCGGTGACATCGGAGTCGACGGCGTTGAGGGTCTTGAGCCCGTCACCGGTGTTGACGATGACGGTCTCGGCCTCGGGGTCGAGCCTGCCCTCACGGACCAGCTTGCACAGGACGCCGGTGGTCACACCGCCCGCGGTCTCGGCGAAGATGCCCTCGGTGCGGGCCAGCAGCTTGATGGCGTCGACGATCTCGTCGTCGCCCACGTGCTCGACCGAACCACCGGTGCGCTCGGCGATGTCCAGGACGTACGGCCCGTCCGCCGGGTTGCCGATGGCCAGGGACTTGGCGATCGTGTCCGGCTTGACCGGCTGGATGACGTCGTGGCCGCTCTCCCACGCCTTGGCCACCGGGGAGCAGCCCGTGGCCTGCGCGCCGAACACCTTGTAGGGACGGTCCTCGACCAGCCCGACCTTGATGAGCTCCTGGAAGCCCTTGTCGATCTTGGTGAGCTGGGAGCCGGAGGCGATCGGGATGACGATCTGCTCGGGCAGACGCCAACCGAGCTGCTCGGCGATCTCGTAGGCCAGCGTCTTGGAACCCTCGGCGTAGTAGGGCCGCAGGTTGACGTTGGTGAAGCCCCAGCTCTCACCGGCCTCGTCCCCGATGAGTTCGGAGCAGAAGCGGTTGACGTCGTCGTAGTTGCCGTCGATGGCCACGACCTTGCCGCCGTAGACGGCCGCCATGACGACCTTGCCCTCCTCCAGCCCGGCGGGGATGAACACGCACGACTCGAAGCCGGCCCGCGCGGCCGCGGCACCGACCGCGCCGGCGAGGTTTCCGGTGGAGGAGCAGGACAGGGTGGTGAACCCGAAGGTGCGGGCGGCCTCGACCGCGATCGCGACCACGCGGTCCTTGAAGGAGTGCGTGGGGTTGGCGGAGTCGTCCTTGACGTGCAGGGACTTGAGCCCGAGTTCGGCGGCGAGGCGATCGGCCCTGACCAGCGGTGTGAGGCCGGGGTTCATGTTGGGCAGCTCGGCCACGTTCGTGGGGACCGGCAGGAGGGAGCGGTAGCGCCAGATGTTCTTGGGCCCGCTCTCGATCTCCTCGCGGGTGACGTTCCCGAAGTCGTAGGCGATCTCAAGGGGGCCGAAACAGAACTGACAGGCGAAGATCGGCGAGAGCTCGTACCGCTCGCCGCACTCACGACAGGAGAGGGCGGTTCCGGGACCGAAGGCGCGGACAGAGGTGGGTTCAGCGGCGGCGATCGCCATGGCGAGGTGTCTCCCCTCATCTTTCCTGGTGGCCACCTTGGCCCCAGGCCGGAGTTGGCACCTGCCTCGACCGGTACGCGACAGTGCGTCCACATGTCGAGATGGTTGCCGGGGCTTCGCAGGGCCGGTCCCTCCACCCCTCTGGATGAGCAATATGAAGTTGTGGCGTCTCCGCTCGGGGAACGCATCGTCACTGTAACCGACGTCCTGACCGGTTTTCCACGCCGGGTGATCCGGATTACATCCGCAGTCTCGCCATCTGATACATGATGAGACGATCCTGGCCGGCGTTGCGGCGCGCGTGTGTCGTGCCTGTTGAGTGTGACGATCCGCCCCGTTGACCAGGAGTGGGTTTGGGGCCCGGGTGCTCCGGCGAGACCTAGGGTGCGCCTCCGGATCACCGGGGGTGCATCCACGGCTTCCCCACATTCCCACCGCGGCACCCGTTCGCGCACCTGAGAGGACCTCACACGTGGACAAGGCACAGATCCTCATCGCCTCCAACAGAGGACCGGTCTCCTTCTCCACGACCGCCGACGGCTCCCTGGAGCACCGCAGAGGCGGCGGCGGACTGGTGTCGGGGATGAGTTCGGTGGCGACCGAGATCGATGCCCTGTGGGTGTGCGCGGCGCTGTCCGACACCGACCGGCGAGCCGCGGCCGAGGCCCCGCAGGCCCGTCTTGATCGGGAACACGACCTCGACGGCATGCGCGTCCACATGTTGGACATTCCAGAGGAGACTCTGACCGGCGCCTACACCGAAGTGGCCAACTCGATCCTGTGGTTCGTGCAGCACATGTTGTACGACACCCCGAACAAGCCCTCCTTCGGTTCGGAGTTCCGCAGGCGATGGGAGGACTACTCCGCCTACAACAACGCCTTCGCCGAGGCGTTGGTGAGCGGCGCCGCGGACAACGCCCGGGTGGCCGTGCAGGACTACCACCTGGCCCTGGTGCCGCGCATTCTGCGGACCCGCCGCCCCGACCTGCGGATCGCGCACTTCTCGCACACTCCGTGGGCTCCCCCGGAGTACTTCCGGATGCTGCCGACCCACGTGGCCCGGGAGCTCCTGGAGGGCATGCTCGGCGCCGACCGGCTCGGTTTCCACAGCCCTCGATGGGCCGAGGCGTTCCTGCGCTGCTGCTCGGAGATCCTGCGTGCCGACGTCGACCTCGGCCAGCGCACGGTCGAGTACGGCGGACGCGTGGTCGAGGTGGGTGTGCACGCCTTGGGCGCGGACGCCGACGGGCTGCGGGAGAGCGCTTCGGGACCGGCCGTCGCCGAGCGCCGACGGACCCTGACCGACCTGGTCGGCGACACCAGGCTGATCGTGCGGGTGGACCGCACCGAGTTGTCCAAGAACATCGTGCGCGGACTGGAGTCCTACCGAGAACTCCTGAGGGCGCACCCGGAGTGGCGTGGACGGGTCACGCACCTGGCGTTCGCGTACCCGAGCCGGGGCGACGTGCCCGAGTACCGGACCTACACCGATTCGGTACTGCGGACGGCCAAGGAGATCAACGAGGAGTTCGCCACCCCCGAGTGGACGCCGGTGGTGCTGGAGGTCAACGACGACTACCCGCGGTCACTGGCCTCGTTCCAGATGGCGGACGTGCTGCTGGTCAACCCGATCCGGGACGGAATGAACCTGGTGGCCAAGGAGGGCCCCGTACTGTCCGAGCGCGACTCCGTCCTGGTGCTGTCCCGGGAGGCGGGTGCGGCCGACGAGTTGGGCGAGGACGCGCTGTTGGTCAACCCCTACGACACGGTGGAGACCGCGGAGGCGCTGCACGTGGCGTTGACGATGCCGGAGGCGGAGCGACGCAAGCGTCGGGAGCGACTGGCGGAGGCGGCGGTGGCGTTGCCGCCCCGGCGTTGGTTCCAGGAGCAGATCCGTTCCCTGGGCTGAACCGCGCCGAGGTCAGTTCGGGCTCCGGGCCGCCTTCCAGGCCTCGGCCTCGGCCATGAGTTCGGTGATGATCTCCGTCTTGGCCCCGGTGTAGTCCCGGAGGCGTTCCCATTCGCGCTCGCCCAGTTCGCGCTTGACGGCGGCGTAGCGTTCACGCGCGCCGGCGTCGGCGGTCAGGTGGTCGCGGAACAGGCTCATGCGTTCGAGCGCCGGGCAGTCCTTCGTGCCGACGTAGAGGCTCACGTTGACGCGTGAGCCCTTGAGGAGCCGATGGTCTTGTTCGCCCTCGAATCGGATGAGGACGCTGTACCCGATCCCCTCCAGTTCCGGGAGGTAGGCGGGCTCGTCCGTGGGGTCGGCCACCGCCAGGCGGATGTCGATGCAGGCCTTGGCGTCCAGACCGGGCACGGCTGTGGACCCGATGTGCTCGATCGCCAGGACACGATCACCGAGGACCTGGCGGATGCGGTCGGCCTCCCGTTGGAACAGGTAGGGCCACTTGGGGTCGTAGGGGGAGATGGTGACCCGACCGTTGACCAGGTGGTGGTTGTGCGGATCGGTCCGGGTGTCACCGCGCGAGGGCAGGGACGGGGATTCCAGGGAGGACATTTTCAAAGCCTTGCCGTCCGCGCTGTCCGAGTCAAGAGCCTTCGCGTGCCTTACATATGCACGCGCATTCGTGAAGTGACCATGTGTCGACCTGCGGTTACGTTCGGCGATGGCGCTTTCCGCCGCTTCCTCCCCGGTACCGGGAATCGGCCTCCACCACACCCACCGAAGGTACTCGGACGGTCGCCCGAAAGCCCCCTGGAACAACATCGAACGGTCCCCGAACGACCGCCCCGCTCACTCGGGGACCGAGACCAGCAGGATGAGGGAACCCGCCAGCTCCGGGGCCGACCGAAGGTGACCGTGGTCTCGGTCCCACGTCCCATCGTCCAGCGCTCGGGACAGGTCCACCCGGAAGCGTTCGTGGACCTCCTCCGAGACGAAGCTCCACGCCGAACATGCCTGCCTGGCCGTGGGATCCAGCAGCATCTCCGGCCGCCCGTAGTAGGCCTCGTTGAAACCGTCCGAACAGTCGAGGGGGATCGGCACCCGGGTGACCGTGGTGCGCCCGCCCAGGCCGTCGGCCAGGGCGGAGACGGTCGGGTAGCGTCGCGCCTCGGTGTCCAGGACCTCCGGGGCGTATTCGTGTAGCCAGAAACGGCGCACCAGGTCCGGGTCGCAGGTGAGCACCGCGACCGGGCCACCGGTGACCCGTCGCACCTCGGCCAGTCCGGCCGGGAGATCCGACCACTGGTGGACGCTGAACGTGGTCATGGCGGCGTCGAAGGAGACGTCGGGGAAGGGCAGGGATTCGGCGGTGGCGTTCACCGCTTCGGGGAGGTCGGCGGGTCTGCGGGCCCGCATGCTGGACGAGGGTTCCACCGGAGTGACCTTCCGGTCCGCCGGCTCGTAGGAACCCGTGCCGGCTCCGACGTTGAGCACCGTGCGCGCGTCACGCAGGGCCGCGTGCACGAAGGAGGCGATCCGGGGGTCGGGCCGACGGTGGTCGCCGTAGGTCCTGGCGATCACGCCGTAGTCGGCGTCTCCAGCGCTTCCGTCCGCCTTACGCGCCATGCGACTTCTCCCGTCGTGGAGGGGTGGGGGTCGGCGCCACTCTAACCGGGCCCCCTCCCCGCCCCCAGGGGTTTTCCACGGGCACCGGATCGCCTCTGCCCTCCGGCTCCCGCGCGAAGCCGTAACGTCGTATTCGCGGGAACCACGTCCTCACCCGTCCGGCGCCGCCCTCATCCCGCCCCGAACACACGAAGGGGGCGCTCCCCACCCGGGAACGCCCCACGTCACACCTCGTCGGCCTTCGCCGGCCGACCACCCGACCACCCGACCACCGCTCCTGGCGACTACCCGGTCTTACGGCGACGTCCGCCCTTCTTGCGCCGGGACGGACGCTCCTCGGCCTTGGCCTGCTCGGCCCGGGCCGCCGCCAACTCCGCGTCCTCGGCCTCCCGTTCGGCCTTCACCCCGTACGGGTCGGCACTGCTGCGACGCACCCACAGCACCAGCACGAGCAGGACGATCACGAACACGACACCGGCCAGGGCGAACCACACCCACACCGGGACGCCCTCGTCCTCCTCCTGCACCAGGTTCTCGTCGATGAGGGGGACGTCCTCCGCCGTACCGGACGCCTGGGCCACGGCCTCGCTCACCTGCAACGAAGGCAGGCCGTCGGGCCCCGGCCGGGACCCCTCGACCAGGGCATCGCGCACCTGGGCCGGGCTCAACTGCGGGTACTCGGCGGACAGCAGCGCGGCCGCGCCGGCGGCGACGGCTGCCGCGTAGGGCGCCCCGCTCACGTCGACCTGGCGCAGGTCCTGTCCTGCGGTCCGCAGCTCCGAGCCTGGGGCGGCGAGGTCGATCGCGGAGGCGTCGGGCGAATCGGGGACGAGCGCGCCGTCCTCGTCCACACCGGCCACCTCGAGGACGTTCTCGTCCGCGTTCCCACCCGCGGGACCGACCACCAGGGCGCCGCCGCTCGCGGCCGCCGCGATGGCATCCGTCAGGTCCTCGTCACCGCCGATCTCCTCGGGCAGCAGGACGACCTGCACACCCTCGTCCACGGCGTGGCGGATGGCACCGGGCAGGTCGTCCTCGGTGGGCAGCACCAGGACGTCCGCCGCGGGGGCGACCCCCAGCACACCGCCGTCGGCGTCCATGCCGTGGCCGTGCGCCGCCACCAGACCGGCCGCCGCGGTCCCCTGCTCGTCGTCGGCCCCGTTGGAACCGAACCCGTCGTCGATCTCCACGTTGTCGCGCAGGTCGGGGTGTTCCTCGTCGATCGACACCCCGGGCAACGCCACGGTGACGCCCTGACCCTGGGTGTCCTCCCAGACCTCCTGCGCCCCGATGGACGTCAAGGCCCACTGGTCGGGGCGAAAGTCGGGGATCTCCGAGGAGGCGGCGGGCGCCGCCGCCAACCCCAGTACGACCAAGGACGCGCAGGTCCCGGCCGTGGCGCCCAACAGATGGCGCGAATGTGTCCTGCTACGGCTGTTGCCCCCGAGCACGTCAGGCTCCCTCGAACGTTGCGGTCGGCGTTCCGCCGGGCCCTCCCCGGACCCTCGCAATTCTGTCACGAGCACAGGATCCAAGCTTGGACAAGTGACCACCGGGGTAGGGAAGGCAACTGTAGCCCTGGTGCCACTCCTGAGTTTTCCGCTCCTCATCCGGCATGTCGAGTCGCTAGCATGAGTCGCGCCGATCCGGACAAACCAATTACCCGTCCAGGGGGTGTCCCATGCCGCATATCGGTCCGTCCAAGGACGGTCAGTCGGTCCTCGCCGAACGCGAACAGCGCATCCTCGCCTTCGAACGCCAGTGGTGGAAGTTCGAGGGCTCCAAGGAACAGGCGATCCGCGACGAGTTCGGGTTCTCCGCGACCCGGTACTACCAACTGCTCAACGGTCTGGTCGAGCGCCCGGAGGCGCTCGCCTTCGACCCCATGACCGTCAAGCGTCTGCGCCGTCTGCGCGCCGACCGTCGACGACAACGCAACGCCCGCCGCCTCGGCATCCAGATCTGACCCGCCGGCCGCCGGTTCCACCGGTTGTCCGGTCACCGGTCCGGCACGTGCGACAGGGACGATCCCCGCGACCGCACGAATCCGAACTCCCGCGCTCTCCCCTCGGCGGAGACCACCCGTCCACGCCAGGGCCCGCGCCGCGGGGCCCATCGACGACTACGACGAGGTCTTCCGCATGTTCCCATCCGAGCCCGGAACCCCGCTCGCACCCGGCACCGAAGCCGGGCGCGCCGGCCTGAAGGCACTGCTCGACGACCCCTCCACGGCGCTGACCGGCTTCGACTTCGACGGCACGCTCGCCCCCATCGTCGCCGACCCTCGCGCCTCCGCACCCCAACCCGGGGTCGTGGAGGCGCTGGCCACACTGTCCTCTCTGGTCGGAACCGTCGCGGTGATCACCGGCCGCCCCGCGGCCACCGCGGTGCGTCTCGGCGGCCTGGACCGGATACCCGACGTCGTCGTCCTGGGCCACTACGGGGCCGAACGCTGGGTGGACGGCCGCGTGGTCGCCGCGGACCCGCCGCCGGGGGTGGCCCTGGTCCGTGCCGAACTCCCCGCGGTGGTCGACGCCTCCGGGGCTCCCGCGGGCACCTGGATCGAGGACAAGGGTCGTTCCCTGGCCGTGCACACCCGCCGCGCCGACGACCCCGACCGGGCGTTGGAGTTGTTGTCCGGCCCACTGACCGAACTGGCCGAACGCGCGGACCTCAAAGTGGAGCCCGGCAGGATGGTGATCGAGCTCCGTCCACAGGGTGTGGACAAGGGCGCGGCCCTCACCTCACTGGTGGAGGAGAAGGCCGCACGTTCGGTCCTCTACGCCGGTGACGATCTCGGTGACCTGCCGGCATTCACGGTCGTCACCACCCTGCGCGAACACGGGACACCCGGACTCACCGTCTGTTCGTCCTCCGACGAGGTCACGGCGGTCGCCGAGGCCGCCGACCTGACCGTTCCCGGACCCGCCGGGCTCACCGTGTTCCTTCGGGAGCTCACGGCGAGGATTCGTGGGCCTGTGGCGTGAGCGCCGACCGGGCGGCGCTGCGCAGGTCCACCAGGCCGGTGCGGTCCCGCCCGTGGTGAACGGCGTTGGTGAGCACACCCACGTACCGTCCGCTCTCGGGGTGCATGAACAGGCTCGTCCCCGTGAACCCGTTGTGGTAGACGACCCCTTCCGGGGTGACCAGCCAACCCAGACCGCGGGAGAGTCGCCCGCCGGCGTCCACCTGCGGGGTCCAGCTCTCCCGCACGTACGAACCGGGGATCTCCCCCTCCGCCCCGACCTCGTGCAGACGCAGCATCTCCCGGGCGAAGGCGCCCAGATCGATGGCGGTGGTGAACACCCCGGCGTGTCCGGCCACACCGCCCATCAGCGCCGCGGCCTCGTCGTGCACCACGCCCCAGGTGGGCGCGGTTCCGACGAGTCGACGTTCGGTGGGGGCCACACCCGGCGAACGCGGCAGCGGACCGAAGGTGGTCGAGCGCATTCCCAGACCGGCCCAGAAGTCGGCGGCCAACCGGTCCAGCCCCTTGCCGTACAGGCGTTCCAGCAGTAGCCCCAACAGGATGAATCCACGGTCGATGTAGAGGTATCCGGGTTCCTCCAACGGATCGGACAGGATGGCCTCGGCCAGGTCCTGGTCGGTGCCCACATACCGTTCCAACCAGGTCACCTGGTTCAGTCGGCTGGTGTGCGTGAGGATCTGCCGGGTGGTCACCCAGGCCCCTGGAAGGTCCTCCCCCTCGAAGTATTCGGACATCGGAGCGTTGAGGTCCAAAACCCCCTCGGCGATCGCTCTACCGACCAACGGCCAGGTCGCCATCACCTTCGTCAGGCTCGCGACGTCGTAGGAAACGTCCGGTGCGGTGTCGTGTTCGTCGTCGACCCGACCGACCGCGACGAACTCCCACATACCGCCGGTACCGATCACCGCGGCCCCACCCGGAAGCCAGTCGGCGTCCACCATCACCTTCAGGACCCCACGGATCCGCGCTCCCGTCTCCGTGAGCCAGTCACCATCGTGCACCACACGCCTCCCCCCGAGCGGTCTTCCCCCACTCTCGGCGGATACCCCGTTCGATCCGGCTTGTCACACCCGTGTCGTCAACGAACAGTACGAAACCCTCGCAGGTGGAGGCCGTAACCGAGGTGGTCGGGCGTGGCGAAGTAGGCTGGCCGTCAGGAGTTTTCCGAGGAGGACGATGAGCAGCCAGACCCCCGTTCCCGCCGGTTTCGTCGGCGTGGCCGGAAACATGGGGATCAAGGACCCCGACGACGATTTCTTCGCCGTCGTCTCCCAGACCCCGGCGGTGGTGTCCGCCGTGTTCACCAGGTCCCGGTTCGCCGGGCCCAGTGTTCGCCTGAGCCGCGAGGCGGCCTCGGACGGTCGCGCCCGCGGAGTGACGGTGCTGGCCCGCAACGCCAACGTGGCCACCGGGCGGATCGGGACCCGGGACGCGCGCGAGGTGCGGGAACGAGTGGCCCGGGCCGCCGGCATCGACCCCGACGACCTCCTGATCGCCTCCACCGGGGTCATCGGTCGCCCCTATCCGATGGAGCGGATCCGTACCTACTTGGACGGGTTGCCCGCCGAGTTCCCGCCGGCCGACCTGGACCGCGCCGCGGCGGCGATGATGACCACCGACACCCACCCCAAGATCGTCAGCGCGAAGGTGGGCGGGGCGACCCTCACCGGCATGGCCAAGGGTGTGGGCATGATCGAGCCGAACATGGCGACCATGCTGGCCTGGTTCTTCACCGACGCCGAGCTGGAGCAGCCGGTTCTGGACGAGGTGTTCCGCCGGGTGGTGGACCGCACCTTCAACGCGCTCAGCATCGACACCGACACCTCCACGAGCGACTCCGCCGCGATCCTCGCCAACGGCGTGGCCGGCCCGGTGGACGTCGCCGAGTTCGAGGAGGCCCTGTACGAGGCGGCGCTGAAACTGGTCCGGATGATCGCCTCCGACGGCGAGGGCGCGGGCAAGCTCATCGAAGTGCGGGTCACCGGGGCCCGCGACGACGCGCAGGCCAAACGCATCGGCAAGGCCGTGGTGAACTCTCCGCTGGTCAAGACCGCCGTGCACGGGGCCGATCCCAACTGGGGCCGGGTCGCGATGGCGGTGGGCAAGTGCTCGGACGAGACCGACGTGCTGCCGGAGAACGTGCGCATCGTCTTCGGTGACGTGGAGACCTTCCCCGCCGAGGCCACCGAGGAGACCCTGGAGCGCGCCGCCCGGCACATGAAGGGCGAGGAGGTGCTGATCGGTGTCGACCTGGGTATCGCCGACGGTGACTTCACCGTCTACGGCTGCGACCTGACCGAGGGCTACATCCGGATCAACGCCGACTACACGACCTGAGCCGCACCCCGCGGACGAGGACGTGGCCCCGGAGGAACGGATTCCTCCGGGGCCACGGTACTTCGGGGGCGGGCCGCTCTCGGGGCCGCGCCCCGGTCAGATGTGCACGGCGGGCCCGTCGGTCATCTTGCCCCCGCGCATGAACAACGACAGGATCGCGCCCGCGAACAGCAGTCCCGCGGCGATGAGGAAGGCCAGGTGCAGGCCGTCCAGGAAGGCCAGGTTGCTCGCCGTGGTGACCGCGGAGACGGTGTCGGCCTCGGCCCCTTCCGGCAGGACAGCGCCGCCCTGGGCGATGACGCTCTGCATGGCGCTCAGCGCGCCGTCGGAGGGCGCGTCCTGGCCGAACGCGCTGTAGTGGTCCGGCAGCTTCGTGACGATGGTCGCGGACATGACAGCGCCCAAGACCGCCGTGCCCAGCGAACCGCCGAGCTGCATCGCCGCCTGTTGCACGGCGGAGGCGACGCCGGCGAAGCGCACCGGCGCGTTTCCGATGATCGCGGCGGTCGCACCGGTCATCACCAGGCTCAGCCCCACGCCCAGCAGGACGAAGCCGACCGAGAGGTAGGCCACCGAGGTGTCCAGGGTCAGCCGGGAGAGCAGGAACATGCCCGCCCCCGCGGACAGCAGGCCGACGGTGGTGGGCGGCCGTGCGCCGACCCGGTCGAGGATCCGTCCCGCGATCGGGGAGACGATGGCCATGGTCGCGGTCATCGAGATGAGCTGCAGACCGGTCTGGGCGGGGCTCATCCCCCGCACGCCCTGCAGGTAGAAGGTGATGAAGAACAGCGAACCCATCAGGCTCACGGCCATGAAGACCATCAGCACCACACCGATGGCCAGCGACGGGTTGGCGAACAGCGCGAGCGGAACGAGCGGCTGTTCGGGTTTGCGCTCCCAGAGCACGAAGGCGAGGCCGAACAGGATCGCCGCACCCAGGGAACCCAGGGTGACGGGGTCGCCCCAGCCGATGCTCGGCGCCTCCACCAGCGCCCACACCAGGGCGAAGACGGCGACGCTGATGAGGACGATGCCGGGCAGGTCCATCCGGCTTCCCGGGTCGGTGGGCCGATTGGCGGCCAGCAGCCACAGGCCCAGGCCCAGGGCGATCACGCCCACCGGGACGTTGATGTAGAAGACCGCCTCCCAGTTGAACGCGTCGACGAGGAGGCCGCCCAGGATGGGGCCGCCGGCGGTCGCCGCGCCGATCAGGCTGCCGAACACCCCGAAGGCCCGGCCGAGCTTGCTGGGCGGGAAGCTCGCGCGCATCAGGCCCATGGCCGACGGCAGCAGGAGGGCCCCGAAAACGCCTTGGACGATCCGGAAGGCGACCAGCATGATGACCCCGGAGGACAGGGCGATGGCCACCGAGGCGGCGACGAAGCCGACCACGCCCACCAGGTAGGTGTTCCGGTGGCCGAAGCGGTCGCCGAGTTTGCCCGCGGTGATGAGGAAGACGGCGAGGCCCAGCAGGTATCCGTGGGTGACCCACTGCAGCTCGGCGAGGGAGGCCCCGAGGCTCGCGCCGATCGCCGGGTTCGCGACGGCCACGATGGTCCCGTCCAAGGCCACCATCATCACGCCGAAGGCGATGGCGACCAACGTCGCCCAGGGACTCCGGGTGAGGCGTTCGACGGCCCGTTCCGGTGGTGCGGCGGTCTGTGCGGTCATGGATTCCCCGTCTTCCCCGAATGATCCCCGTTGGCTACCGGGCGAGATTATGTCAGTCGCTGACACTTGGCAATCTCTGCAATAAGTCAGTGACTGACGTCATACCGACCCGCATGTATCCTCGAAGGAGGCGCGAGACCCGACGTCGCAGAGGAAGGGGACCGTCCATGACCGTGACGAGCTCCGAACCGACCGGGCTGCGTGAGCGCAAGAAGGCGCGCATGCGCAGGGACCTCATCGACGCGGCGATTCGCCTGTTCCACGAGCGAGGGTTCGAGGGGACCACCACCGAGGAGATCGCCGCCGCGGTCGACGTCTCACAGCGCACGTTCTTCCGGTACTTCGCATCCAAGGAGGACGTGGTCCTGGAGGCCGCGGAGGGCGTGGACCGGATCCTGTTCGACTCCCTGCGCGCACGCCCCGCCGACGAGGCGCCCTTCCGGGCCCTGCGCAACGCCACGCGCGACCACTGGGAGCACCTGGAGCGCGAGGACCTGCACCTCCAGGGCAGCGCGGGCAACCTCATCGCGCGCAGCCCCGAGCTGATCGAGGCGAACATGCGCTACTGCCACCGGCGCCAGGCCCGCCTCGCGGAGGTCCTGGGAGAACGCGCCGGTGTGGACCCCACCACCGACCACCGCCCGTCGCTGGTCGCCTCGGTGTTCTTCGCGGCCCTGAGCAACGGGCACCAGGTCTGGTGCGCCTCCGGCTGCGAGGACATCGGCCGCCTGCTCACCTGTTTCCTGGAACAGCTGGACCTGATCCCCGAAGCCGTCGGTGACGGCTGGGGCACCCCCGCCGGCGCCTGACCGGACCCGCCCGGAGTCGGCGGAGCCATACGCGGAGAGGGTGCCGCTCCGGGGAAGACCCGGACGGTGGGTTCCCCGGAGCGTTCCGGTGTTGGTCCAAGGCGACCGCCCCGGTCGGGTCAGAGCCGCAGGGCCTCCGGATGCGCCGCCTCGCGCACCACCTTCACGGCCTGCTCCGGGTCCTCCGCCGCCAGAGCCAGCTCGGCGAGGCGTCGACATTCGGAGTGCGTGTGCCTGGACAGGACGTAGCGCACCGCGGGCAGTGCCGGTGAGGCCATGGACAGGCTGGTCGCACCGAGTCCCACCAGCACCACGGCGAGCAGTGGGTCGGCCGCGGCCTCACCGCACACCCCCACGGGTTGGCCGAGCGCCTCCCCCGCCCGACCCACCTTGGCCAGCAGGTGCAGCAACGACGGCTGCCATGGGTCCAGTAGCTCCGGCAGGCTGTCCAGCGTCCGGTCGGCCCCCATGGTGTACTGCGCCAGGTCGTTGGTGCCGATCGACACGAAGTCCACTCGGCGCAGCAACCGGTCGGCCAGCAGTGCGGCGGCCGGCACCTCCACCATCACACCGACCTCGTCGATCCCGGCCGACCTCGCCAGCTCGGCGAACTCGCCCGCCTCCGCCGGGGTGGAGACCATCGGAGCCATCACCCGGACCCGGGCGGAGGCACCATCGGCGGCGACCGCGTGCTCGGCCGCGGAGATCGCGGTGAGCTGGTCGGTGAGCAGCCGTGGGTGGAGCCTCGAAGTACGGAACCCCCGCACTCCCAGGGCCGGATTGGCCTCCTCTCCCGTCGGCGCGAACTCCAGGGGCTTGTCCGAACCCGCGTCCAGGGTCCGCACCGTCACCACCCGGCCGGCGAACGCCCGGAACAACCGGGTGTAGGCCCTGGTCTGCTCTGCCACCGAGGGCGGCTCCGCCCGGTCGAGGAAGAGGAACTCGGTGCGCAACAGTCCGATGCCCTCGCTGTCGTGCGCGGCGGCCTCATCCGGGTCGCCCTCACCCGCGTTGAGCAGCAACGCGATCGGCACGCCGTCGGCGGTACGGCCGGGCCCACCGGACTCGGCCAACAGGATCCGGCGCCGTTCGGCCCGACCCTGGATGCGCTCGACGACCTCGGCGACCGGATCCACCTCGACGGTGCCCGCGTCGCCGTCCACCGCCACCGTCGTACCGTCCACCAGGTGCTCCGC
>NZ_DYZD01000057.1 GCF_020741345.1 Nocardiopsis listeri | reverse complement strand
CCGTACGTGGTGCCGGCCCCGGGCCGTTCTCGTGAAGCGGGCGCCCCATGGTGAGCATGGTGTCACCTTCCACGGGCTTGACCTCAAGCTAACTTGAGCTCGTACGCTGGTGACGATCGTCCCTTCGTGCCCAGGAAAAGGACTCACATGCACCAGGAGAACCTTCGAGTGGCCGTCCTCCTCGGAGGCGGTCGTCGGGGACGCACGGGTCCCGTCATCGCGGCCTGGTTCCTCGACCTCGTAGCGGCCCGCCCCGGTGTGGACGTCGACGTCCTCGACGTGGGCGAGCACTGGTCCGACGACCAGGGCGCCGAAGCCACCGAATTCTCCCGTGCGATCGACGCCGCCGACGCCTTCGTGGTGGTGACCCCCGAGTACAACCACGGGTACCCCGGGCCGCTCAAGAGCGCCATCGACTCGGCCCGCAAGGAGTGGTTCGCCAAACCGGTCGCGTTCGTCTCCTACGGAGGGATGTCGGGCGGCCTGCGCGCCGTGGAGCAGTTGCGCGGGGTCTTCAGCGAACTGCACGTGACCTCGGTGCGCACCTCGGTGAGCCTGCACAACGCCCAAGGTCTGTTCATGGCCGGCGCCGGGGGCGAGGAGTTGCGCGGCGCGGAGGCCGCGGTGGACGAGATGCTCGACCAGTTGGCCTGGTGGGGCGAGTCCCTACGCCACGCCAGACGCGACCGCCCCTACCCGGGATAGCGTGACGGCGGACGAGGGTGGGCCCAATCGCCGGCGGAGACGCTGAACAACGGGGACGGGGCGGTGCCGTTTCCGGCACCGCCCCGCCTTTCTACCCCACCAATCACCATCCCCTGATGATCCCCATCATCAAAGGTCTGTGCGCGGGCTCGCGCCCGCCTGGACGATCCGAAGATCGCCCAGGGTATCTCCGCGTTGACGCGGAGTTCCCTGTCCCACGACTCAACCTAGAAGACCTGGGGACCGCGCGCAGGGCTTTCACCGAAAAAGGTCGAGAAAACTTCGAGTGGTCTCCTACCAGCGGGTAAACCCCTGGGCATGAGAGTGGCGATCACGGGTGCGACCGGGATGGTCGGTCGTGCGCTGACCGCCTCCCTGCTGGCGGACGGACACACGGTGGTGACCCTGGTACGGCGTCCTCCACGCCGTAGCGAGACGCCCGGGGTGGAGGAGGCCGAGTGGCGCGCGCAACAGGGACGGGTGGACGCCGTGGCCCTGGGCGGGGCCGAGGCCGTCGTCCACCTGGCCGGCGAACCCTTCGGCCCCGGGTTGTGGACCCGTCGTCGACGCCGCCTGATCCGTCGTAGCCGGGTGGAGGGCACCCTGGGCCTGTGTCGGGCCCTGGCCGGGATGAAGCATCGGCCCACGCGTCTGTTGAGCGCCTCGGGCACCCACTTCTACGGCGCGACCGGAGACACCGTGGCCACCGAGGAGGGCCCCTCCGGCGAGGGCTTCCTCGCCGAACTGTGCCGGGGCTGGGAGGAGGCCACACTCCCCGCACGGGAGGCCGGGATGTCGGTGGCCCACCTGCGCAGTGGGGTGGTCCTGGCCCGGGAGGGCGGCATGCTCCGTTCCCTGCTGCCGCTGTACCGCATGGGCCTCGGCGGCCGGCTGGGATCGGGCGCCCAGCACCTGACGTGGATCTCGCTGGTCGACCAGGTCGGCGCCATCCGGTTCCTGCTGGAGCGACCGGACGTGACCGGCCCGGTGAACCTGTGCGCGCCCGAACCCGTGAGCAACGCGGACTTCACCCGGGCGCTCGCCAAGGCCCTGGGCCGCCCCGCCGTCGTGCCCTTCCCCTCTCCCGCGATCCACGTGGCCCTGGGCGGCTTCACCGAGGAGAGCGCCCTCGTGGACCTGAGGGCCCGACCCGAACGTCTGGAGAAGGCCGGCTATTCCTTCCTTCTGCCCGACATCGACAGTGCGCTTTCCGACATCCTGCCCCGACCCGCCCCTCCCGTCGGGGCGTAAGGTGGGGGTGTGAGTGATCTCGTTTACGCATGGCTGGGCGACACTCCCGTCCCGTACCACCAGGGTTGGGATCTCCAAAAACGACTCCACCAGAGCCGCGTCGCCGACGAGCTGCCCGACACCGTCCTGTTCCTCGAACACGAACCCGTCTACACCGCGGGCAAACGCACCGGGAGGTGGGATCGTCCCATCACCGATCCCGGCGCGCCCGTCGTGGACATCGATCGAGGCGGCAAGATCACCTGGCACGGCCCCGGACAGCTCACGGTGTACCCCATCGTCAAGCTGGACCAGCCCATCGACGTGATCGCCTACGTCCGCATGCTGGAGGAGTCCGTCATCCGCACCATCGCGGAGTACGGCCTCACCGGCGAGCGCGTGGAGGGTCGCAGCGGAGTGTGGCTGGAGGCCGATCCCGAGCGCGGCCTCATCGAACGCAAGATCTCCGCGATCGGCTGTCGAATCGCCCGCGGGGTCGGGATGCACGGACTCGCCCTCAACTGCGACAATGACATGTCGTGGTTCGACCGGATCGTCCCCTGCGGGATCTCCGACGCGGGGGTCACCTCGCTCACCAACGAACTGGGGCGCGCCGTCACCGTCGCCGACGTGCGACCGCGCCTCGAACGGCACCTGGCCGACGTGCTCGGCGCGGCGGAATTCAGCCACACCGACGGCGCCGAGCTGCTCACCGACGCCACCGCCCGAGCATGAAAGACCACACCATGAGCCAGTCCCCACCGGGACGTGCCGCCCCCACAAGGGGCGCGAGGGTCCCCGTCACAGGGGTACAGAAGGGAACGGGTTCGCGTTGACCATCGCTCCTGAGGGCCGCAAGCTGCTGCGCGTGGAGGCGCGCAACAGCGAGACCCCCATCGAGAGAAAGCCGCCGTGGATCAAGATCAAGGCGCACATGGGGCCCGAGTACACCGAGCTCCAGTCCCTGGTCAAGGGCGAGGGCCTGCACACCGTCTGTCAGGAGGCGGGCTGCCCCAACATCTACGAGTGTTGGGAGGACCGGGAGGCCACGTTCCTCATCGGTGGTGACCAGTGCACCCGGCGCTGCGACTTCTGCCAGATCGCCACCGGTAAGCCCACCGCCCTGGACAAGATGGAGCCGACCAAGGTCGCCACCTCCGTCCAGAAGATGGAGCTGCGCTACGCCACCGTCACAGGTGTGGCCCGTGACGACCTGGAGGACGGCGGCGCCTGGCTCTACGCCGAGACGGTCCGCAAGATCCACGAGCTCAACCCCGACACCGGCGTCGAGCTGCTCATCCCGGACTTCAACGCCGACCCCGACCAGCTGGCCGAGGTGTTCGGTTCGCGTCCGGAGGTGCTGGCGCACAACGTGGAGACGGTGCCGCGGATCTTCAAGCGCATCCGCCCGGGCTTCCGCTACCAGCGCTCCCTGGACGTCATCACCATGGCCCGCGAGGACGGCCTGGTCACCAAGTCGAACCTGATCCTGGGCATGGGCGAGACCCGTGAGGAGATCAGCGAGGCCATGCGCGACCTGCACGAGGCCGGCTGTGACCTGCTCACCATCACCCAGTACCTGCGTCCCTCCAAGCTGCACCACCCGATCGACCGCTGGGTGAAGCCGCAGGAGTTCGTGGAGCTGGGCAAGGAGGCCGAGGAGATCGGCTTCGCCGGTGTCATGTCCGGTCCACTGGTGCGTTCGTCCTACCGCGCGGGCACCCTGTACAAGCAGGCGCGCGAGAAGCGTGAGGCCCAGGCCGCGGCGGCCACGAACAACGCATAACGAACGTTTCGTCACAGTCGTGACCAACCTGGAACGGTGGCCCGAGGGCCACCGTTCCGCATGTGGGTGCTCGGAGACATATCCTGGTGGTTCCGAGGCGCCCTGATCGTGGCGCCGACAAGGCGCCGCACCGAAGGTCGACCGCGTAGAGGAGGCAAGGCAGCAGAGGGACCCTTCCCCACCGAGTCACTCGGTGTGCGCTGCCTGAAAGAACCATGGCGAAGAAGTCCGACACCACGTCCGCCGGTAAGGGTGGCGAGAAGCAGCCGGGCCGGTTGAAGCAGATCGGCATGGTCGCCAAGGTCGTCCACCAGCAGAGCCCGCGCACGATCCCGCTCGCGATCACCGTCGCGCTCGTGATCCTCGCCGTCTTCATCGGTATCGGCGTCTGGACCGGCTCCTGGATCATCTGGCCGCTGACCGGTCTGCCGATCGCCTTCCTGGTCGGGTTCATCATGTTCACCCGGTCGGCCCAGAAGGTGCAGTACAAGATGCTCGACGGCCGGCTGGGTGCCGGCATGGCGATCCTGGAGAACATGCGCGGCAACTGGGTGGTCGAGCCCGGTGTGGCCGCGAACAAGCAGATGGACGTCGTCCACCGCGTGGTGGGCCGCCCCGGCGTGATCCTGGTGGGCGAGGGCGACCCGGGTCGTCTGCGCGGCCTCATCGCCGGTGAGAAGAAGCGGGTGTCGCGTGTCGCCAACGACACGCCCATCTACGACTTCAAGGTCGGCAACGGTGAGGACCAGGTGCCCGTCTCCAAGCTGCAGCGGGCCCTGGTGAAGCTGCCCCGCAACCTGGACAAGTCCGGCACCGCCGAGCTGACCTACCGTCTCAAGGCACTTCCGGCCGCGATGCAGATGCCCAAGGGACCCATGCCCAAGGGCGCCAAGATGCCGAAGGGCATGCGCGGCAAGATGGGCTGACCCGGGCCGCCTCCGCCCTCGTCAACGGACCTTCCACGGGGCCGTCGCACCGACCGGTGCGACGGCCCCGTTCGCGTGGGCGGGTCCAATGGTCCGGGCGGTAGCCGATGAGTGCTCCCGGCCGACACTCGGGTTCCCGGCGCAGGGCGGCCAGGGTGGAGAGGCGGATCGCCTCGGCCCGCCCGTTCTTGAGCACCGACGGGTCGACCACGGTGACGCCGACCCGCTCGACGAGGAACTCGTCCGGATCCGGACGCCCCGCACGACCAGGCTTCGAGGGACCTGGGCTCCTCCTCATCGTTCATCGACAAGGCGGGAGAACGAGAACGGGCCCGCGCTCATCGTGAGCGCGGGCCCGTGACGTCCCAGGGATCCGAGGCCGGGTCAGTCGCAGCTGACGTCGTCCTCGGCGGCGTTGGTGCCGCCCAGGTCATCGACGCTGGAACCGCCGCCGGAGCCACCGCCCACGCCGGCGACGCCCTCCCAGCCACCGCTCATGACCAACTCCAGGTCCTCCCCCAGGGAGGGCTCCTCCACGATCTCAGCGCCGCCCTGGACGGCCTCGGCCAGGAGCTCGGCGTGTTCGGCCTTGTCGGGCCCGTGGTAGACGGTGGTGACCTCCGGGACCCGCAGCTCGGGGTTGGTCGTGTCGGTGACCGTGAACCCCTCCTCGGCCAGCAGAGGCTCGACCTGAACGCCCAGACCGTCGACCCCGGTGTTGTTGAGCAGCAGCAGGGACACGTCGGAGGGTTCCACACCACCCGGGTCGTCCCCGGACTCCTCGGAATCCTCGGAGTCCTCCTCGGCGAGTTCGCCGGCGGCCACCGAGTCGAACAGGTCCTGCGCGGCGGCCTCCTGGAACTGCACCTTGTTGACATCGACCGGGTAGTCCTCGACGGGCGCCGTGACCATGTTCATCCGCCCCAGGTCGACCTCGCGCATGGCGATGGCCAGCTCGGTCATCTTGTCGACGGTGAACTCACTGTCGGTGGTGAGACTGTCGGTGACCGAGTTCAGGAAGGAGATCAGGTTGTTGGGTTTGGACAGGATGTCCCCGGAGGTGACCTCGCGCAGGATCGCGCCCATCATGCGCTGCTGGTTCTCGATGCGCCCCAGGTCGCTGCCGTTGGCCGCGCTGTCCCGGGAACGGGCCAGACCGAGCGCCTGTTCGCCGTTGAGCTTCTGCTCCCCCGCGTCCAGCTTGATATGCGCCTTGGGGTCGTCCACGGGCTCGGGAACGCACATCTCGATGCCGCCGATGGAGTCGACGATGTGCTCGAACCCGGCGAAGTCCACCAGGACCATGTGGTCGAGGTGGATGCCGGTGATGGTCTCCACCGTGTTGCCCTGGCAGTCCATCCCGCCGTAGGTCATGGCGTGGTTGAGCTGGTCGACGCCGCCGGCCCAGCCCGCGCCGTCTCCCTCCGCCGCCTCGCACGGGGGGATCTCGACCATCGTGTCACGCGGGAGGTTGACCATCGTCACCCCGCCCTTGTCCACGTCGATACTGATGACGACCAGGACGTCGGGGCGGATCCCGTTCAGCTCGTTGTAGGAGGCGTCGTCCCCCGCACGCTCGTCGGTGCCCAGCAGCAGGATGTTGTGCAGTCCCTCGACCTGGGCGGGACGGTCACCCCAGCCGTCGGGGTCCACATCCGCGGTGTCGATACCGAAGATTCCCTGGTAACCGATGTAGACGACCAGGCTCGCGGCGATGAGCACGCCGGTCGCGGCGCACGCCGCCCATTTCCCAAGGGTCATCTTGCCTGCGACGGCGGCCTTGGACACGTTTCTTGGGGCCAAGAGGGCACCTGCGATCCGATCTGGGGCACGGGAGGGGGTGGGACCGTCCGGGAGGGGATCCGCCGCGGGAGGGACCACGGTGGTGTACTCGGACGTAACCCACCGGATGCTACCGGAACGGTATCCGTGTGTCAGACCCCGGTCAGCGGTCCGGCCACCGGGCTCGGCGGCCGGACCGGTCGCCTCAACAGGCGCTCTCCTCGTCGGCCTCGGCGGTGACTCCGCCCAGGTCATCGGTGATGGACAGGTCGGTCTCGGCGGAGGAACCCCCGGAGAAACCGTTCCAGTCGGACCCGGCGACCAGTTCGAGGGTCTGCTCCAGCCCCTCGGCCTCCTCGGTCACGGCGTTCTCCAGGGAACCGGCGAGCAGTTCGGCCGCCGCCTCCTCGCCCGGACCGTGGTAGACGGTGGTCGCGGCGGGGGCGCGCAGCTCGGGGTTGCCCGTACCGGTGACCACGTACCCCTCCTGGACCAGGACGGCCTGGATCTCCAGGGCGAGCCCGTCGATGCCGGTGTTGTTGACCACCTGGATCGTGATGTCGGAGGGATCGACCGGAGCCGTCTCCTCGTCGTCCTTGTTGTCGGAGGTGTCGTCGTCCTCACCCGCCAGGTCCACGCCCGCGTTGATCGCCTCGAACAACTCCGAGGCCTGGGGCTGGCTCATCATGATGCGGTTCTCGTCGTCGGGGTGGGCCCCGTTGGGGACGGTGACGAACTGGACCCGGTCCAGGTCGACCTCGCGCATGGAGATGGCCATGTCGGTCATGGTCTCGACGGTGAGGTCGTCGTCGGTGCTGATGGAGTCGGTGACGGCGCCCAGGAAGTTGGTGATGGTGACCGGGTTGGTCATCACCTCGCTGCTGAGGACCTCGCGGAGCATGGCGCCCATGAACTCCTGCTGGCGGTCGATCCGCGACAGGTCGCTGCCGTCACCTTGGGCGTAACGGGAGCGGACGAAGCCCAGGGAGTCCTCGCCGTCGAGCGTCTGGAGCCCGGCGTCCAGCCGAAGGTGGGCCTTGGGGTCGTCGATCGACTCGGGGATGCACATCTCCACCCCGCCCAGGGCGTCCACCATGTCCTTGAACCCGGTGAAGTCCATCATGAGGAAGTGGTCCAGGTGCACACCGGTGACCTGTTCCACGGTCTTCCACTGGCAGCCCACCCCGCCGAAGGTCATCGCCGAGTTGACCATGCCCTGGTGGGCGCCCATGCCCTCGTAACCCTCGGACGCCTCGCAGTCCGGCAGGTCGACCATGAGGTCGCGGGGCAGGTTGACCAGGGTGGCGGCGCCGTTGTCCACGTTGATGCTGGCGATGAGCATGGTGTCGGGGCGCTCGCCCTCGGCCTCGCCGTAGTCGGCGTTCTCACCCGAGCGGACGTCGGACCCGATGATGAGGAGGTTCATGACCCCCTCGACGCTGGTGGGCCGGTCCCACTCG
>NZ_DYZD01000056.1 GCF_020741345.1 Nocardiopsis listeri | reverse complement strand
CCGAGGGTCGGACAGGCCGAGGTGGGATCGAGTTCGGGCAGGTCCGCCGCGTGGTCGCCGGGGGCCGCCGCGTCATGGCCCATCACGGCGTTGCCCATCACGTCGTGGGCGGCGGCCGGACCCGCGGCGGCGTGGGCCTCGTGCTGGAGGTGTCCCAGCGTGTGCATGGCTCCGAGCCCGAACAGCAACGCGACCAGTACCAGGACGCGCGCCCACGCGCGTCCCGGGCCCCGTGGCCGCCGTTCGATCCTCGTCATGGACACCACCCTACCCGTACCCCGAGGGGGTATAAGGTCGATTCCTCGAAGACCGGAGGTTCCGTGACTCCGGCCCCGTGGGATCAAAGGCGGGTCCCTCGGGGGCACCGACGGAGACGAACACGCTCAGACCCGACGAGGCCGAGGCCGCGCCCGCGTCCACCAACACGTACACCGGCACGTCCGGGCGTCGGGTGTTGTCCGGGGTGGCCGGCGCCAGGTGGTCGACCGGGAACTCCGGCATGCTCGACGCGCCGCCCGGGAGGCCGCAGCCGCTTCCGGGCTCCAGGCGCGCGAACTCGGCGACGGATCTCGGCGGTGGGCAGTACCCGGAAGTCGCCGGCGCAGGGACGCGGCGCCTCGATGACCGTTGCCTCCTGAGAAGACCCCTGAGCGAACATGAGGGGCCCGGTGGTCACCGGGCCCCTCATACGCTCTTCGAATCGGTTCCTAGGGGAGCCGTACCGCTTCGCTCACCCGGCTCTCGTGGTGCAGGCGGTCCAACGCGGTCACGTAGTACGTGGTGCCCGAACCGTCGGAGACGTCGAAGGTCGCCGCCCCGTCTTCGTCGGCGCGCACCGTACCCAGCATGTTGCGCGGGTCCTCGATGCCGCACTCGCCCTGCTCCGGGTCGGGCTCTCCTTCGAAGCCGTACACCGCGAAGTAGGCGGGAGCCTCACCCGAACCGGCCGTGATCTCCAACGTGCCCTCGTCGGTCGCGCTCGCCTCCGGTGACGCGGGCGCGGCCCCGCCCAGGTCCTCCTTGACCGGAATCAGTGCCGGGCTGGAGTAGTGGTCCGTCACCACGGTCTCCATGGCCTCCTGGGCGTTGGTGCGCAGCGAGTTCGCGCTGAAGTACACGTCACCGTGCACCCCCGCGTGGTCGCGGTTGAAGTCCAGGTGCGAGGAGAGTTCGTTCGGGTCCGACCAGGCGCCCTCGTTGCCGACCTTGTAGGCGGCCTGCCCGATGTACAGGTGGGTGTCGGTGCTCGCGGCGACCTCCTCCCACCAGGGGACCAACACCGCGTAGTCGGCCACGGGCAGCCCGATCTCCCAGTAGACCTGCGGGTTGATGTAGTCGAGCCAACCCTCGGTGACCCACTTGCGGCTGTCGGCGAACTGGTCGTCGTAGGACTGCGAACCGCTGGTCTCGGAGCCCTCGGGGTCGGTGGAGGAGTTGCGCCAGATGCCGAACGGGCTGATGCCGAACTTCACGTGCGGCTTGGTGGCGTTGATCGCCTCGCTCATCTCCCGGACCAGGGTGTCGACGTTGTCGCGTCGCCAGTCCTCGATGTCGTCGAAGTCGCCACCGTGCTCGGCGAAGGTCTCCTCGTCCGGGATCTCCTGCCCCTCGGCCGGATAGGGGTAGAAGTAGTCGTCGAAGTGGACGCCGTCGATGTCGTAGTTCTCGACCGAGTCCATCATCGCCTCGACCACGAACTCGCGCGCCTCGGGGATCCCGGGGTTGTAGTAGAGCTGGCCGTTGTACTCGAAGACCCAGTCCGGGTTCTGGCGGGCCGGGTGGTCCTCGACCAGCTGGGACGGGTCGTCGTGCATGGCGACCCGGTAGGGGTTGTACCAGGCGTGGAACTCGAGGTTGCGGGCGTGCGCCTCCTCGACCGCGTACTCCAACGGGTCGTATCCGGGGTCGCCGCCCTGCTCCCCGGTCAGCCACTCCGACCATGGTTCGAGGGGGGAGGGCCAAAACGCGTCCGCGGTGGGCCTGACCTGTACGAACACCGAGTTGAGGCCGTTGTCGACGGCCTCGTCGTAGAGGCCGTCCAGTTCGGCCTTCTGCTCATCGGCGCTCAGCCCCTGGCGGGAGGGCCAGTCGATGTTCTGCACACCGGCGATCCACTCGGCGCGCATCTGTTGCTTCGGTGGCGCTTCGGGGTCGGTCTCGCAGGCGTTCCGCCCTGCCGGGGAAGGTTCGGCGAGGGCTTGGGGCGCGTGCAGGAAGGCCGCGGTGAGCGCGGCGGTCAGGGCGCCGGCGAACAGCGCGGTACGTGCGGCGGTGTGGGGGATCGGAACCGTGGTCGATCCGGTGCGCGCCGTGGGGTGGTTCCGGTGCGGGTACGCCAAGGTTGCTCCTTTGCGGCTTTCTGTCGTGCGGGCAGGGCCTGGAAGGTCCTGGTGGGTCCGTTCCGGGTTCCCTGTGCGACGGTCAGCTCGGGCTTAGGAGAAAACCTTCATTATTTGTCCCCTGAATGCAACACTCCTACGCAAGGTTGGTCGGAATGCGTTCTATGTGGCATATGGGGCATTCAGGGTGCTTATGTCAGGTTTTGTCGCGGTCGAATCGCGTGCTTCGGTGCCGGAAGGTCCGTTCCCGGTTTTTACGCCTCCTGAGTGAGCAACAGGCCGGCCCCGGTCTGCAACCCCGCACCGATCCCCTTCAACGAGAGTTCGCGCAGCCGCTCGCCGTCCACCACCGTGGCGAGCCCGTCGAAGTGGTACCGGGCCGGTCTGCCGCCCAGGTGCTTCCACCCCACGGAGGTCACCTCCAACGCACCCTCCAGCCGCCGGTCCAACCACGCCTCGAACCCGGACTCGGGGACCGGGACGCGTTTGCCGCTCTTGCCGTCCTGGCCACGCCGCTCGGTGGGGGCCGAGATCAGCTCCCACTCGACCGTCTCACCCGCCTCGTGCAGGGGCATCGGATGGAAAGTGGCCGAGACCGCGCCGGGCAGCTTGCCCCAGGCCGGGGCGGTATCGGAGCTGACCAGCAGCATGTCCGGGGCCAGCCGGGCCCACAGCACCCGGACCTTCGCTTCCGGGTCGGGATCGACGGCTCCGCGCACGGCCTTCCCCATCACCGTCCACTCCTGCATTCCGGTGGCGCGGTAGGGGTCGAGGCGGATGTTGGTCAGGTACAAGGAGATCCGTTCCGGTTCGTCCCCGCGGGGAACTCGTGAGGGCGGGACCGTCCGACCCCGCCACGTCGACCCTCCACTCTAGGGGCCAGTCCCGCCCGACGGAAAAGGCTTTGTGGGGCCGATGCCGTTGCGGCGATAGTGAGCCGGACACGAACGCCACCCCCAGGAGGTTCGAGCATGTCCACCCTTCGGGTGACCGCCGAGCGACTCACGATCCTTCCGCACCCCGACGCCGACGCCCTGGAACCGGCCAAGGTCGGCCTGTTCCACGCCGTCGTGCCCAAGGGCGCCTACCGGACGGGTGAATGGGCGGTCTACATCCCGGAGCAGGGCGGCAGGAACCTCGCCCTGGTCGACGACGGCGAGAACCTGTACTGGAGGGCGGTGCGCGCCCACGAGGTCGGTGAGGCCGCGCGTGCGCTGGCCCGTCGGTTCGGTGCCCGTCGGGTGGGTGTGTTCGGTGAGGTGTTCGGCGCCGGGATCCAGGACCTGAAGTACGGCGAGACCGCCCATGGGGACCGGCCCGGGTACGCGGTGTTCGACATCGCCCTGGACGTGGACGGCAGGCGGGTCTGGCCGGACGCCGAGGACCTGCGCGAGGTGCTCGCCGAGGTGGGCCTGCCGGCGGTACCCGTGCTGTACGAGGGGCCCTACGACGAGAAGGCGCTGTTCGAGGCGGCCGGCCCGGCCGAACACCCGCGGAGCGCTCTCCCGAGCCGGGAGAGCGCTCCGGCCGTTCAGGGGCGTCCCTCCTTGGCGGGGGAGGGCTCGGCCTCGGCTTCGGCGGTGGGGGAGTCGTCGCGGTGGCGTCGCGACAGCAGGTACCCCAGCCCCAGCGTGATAGCGGACCCGATCGCGGTGTACCAGGTGAATCCCACCAGTTCCGGTTCGAACAGGAACAGCCAGGCCATCGTCGCCACGGCCACGGCGAAGGAGATCGCGGCGTCGGTCTGCCGGGCCCGCCGCACCCACAGACCGAGGAAGAACGCGCCCAGCAGGCCGCCGTAGGTGATGCTGGCGACGGACAACCCCAGTTCCACCACCGGGTTGTCGGTGCCGGTGAACATGGCGGCCGCCCCGATGAACACCAGGCCCCAGCCCAGGGTGAACAGACGACTCATCCGCAGAGCCTGCCCACCCTCCAAGCGACGGTGGGAGAACTTCTCGTACAGGTCGGCCATGGTCGAGGACGACAACGCCGACAGCGACGACGACAGGGTGCTCATCGCGGCCGCCATGATCCCGGCCAGGAGGAGCCCCGACAGCCCGGTGGGCAGTCCCTCGGCGATGAACACCGGGAACAGTTCGTCGGAGGTGCTCATCCCCAACCGCTCCACGGTGGCGTGTTCGAAGTAGGAGTACAGCGCCAGCCCCACGGTGAGGAACAGCGCGAACTGGAGGAAGACCACCACGCCGCTGACGATCACCGCCTTCTGGGCGTCGCGCAGGGTGCGACAACCCAGGAGCCGCTGCACGATGAGCTGGTCGGCGCCGTGGGAGGCGGTGGAGAGCAGGGCTCCGCCCAGCACCGCGGTGACCGTGGCGTAGGGGGCGGAGATCGGGTTCGAGGTGAAGTCCAGGAACCGGGTCTTGCCCTCCTCCGCCGCTACCGCCAGGAAGTTCACGTCGAGGCCGGTCGCGATGACGACCAGGGTCACCACTCCGCCGACGCAGTACAGGCCCATCTGGAGCACGTCCACCCAGACCACCGCGCGGATACCGCCCACCAGGGTGTAGAGGATGGTCACCACACCCATGACGGCGACGATCGTGAAGTAGGAGGCCTCCAACCCGATCGAGTCCAGGATGATCTTCATCGGGATGGCCGCCGCGAACAGGCGTACGCCGTCGGCGAGCAGCCGGGTGAACAGGAAGGTGACCGAGGCGGTGGCCTGCATGCCCCGACCGAAGCGCAGACCCAGGTAGGCGTAGGCCGTGGTCATCTCACCCCGGTAGTACCGGGGCAACAGCAGGTAGGCGACCACGATCCGGCCGATCAGGTAGCCCACGGCTACCTGGAGGAAGGTGACGTCGCCCAGATAGGCGACCCCGGGGACGCTGATCACGGTGAGCGCGCTGGTCTCGGTGGCCACCACCGAGAAGCACACGGCCCACCAGGGCAGTTCGCGGTTGCCGATGAAGTAGTCCTTGACGTCGCGTTGGCGACCGGACAGCTTCAGGCCCAACCAGGCCGAACACAACAGGTAGACGATGATGACGACGATGTCGACGGTCTGCACCGGCGGCTCCTCGGGGCGGTCATGGTGCGGGAGGGGCACGGCCGCGGGGGTGCGGCGACCGTGGTCAACCCCGAGCGGCCTCGATCCGAAGGCGCTCGGGTACCCGTGTGGCGGGTTCGGGAAGACGCAGGGGCTCGGCGCCGGGGGTGAAACGACCCGCCACGGTCGAGCGGTGGGCTCCCGTGCAGCCGGTGACCACACCGGGGATCCCGTGCCAACTCAGGAAACCGATCAGCGCGAAAAGGTACGCCTCCTTGGCGTCCCCGTCCACCCCGATCGCGTCGCTGAAGGTGAGCCGGGCCGGCTCCAGGTGGGCGGCCAGACGCTCCACCAGCACGGGGTTGCGGGTGCCGCCACCGGAGGAGATCACCTCCCTCACCCCGTGCGGGCGCAGGGCGTCGGCGACGGTGGTCGCGGTGACCTCGACCAGCGTGGCGAGCAGGTCCCCGTCCTCGGGGCGGCCCGCCTTGCGCAGTGCCTCCTCCAGGTAACCGGGGCCGAACAGCTCCAGTCCGGTGCTCTTGGGCGGGGCCAGCCGGTAGTAGGGCTCGGCGAGCAGGTACTCCAGCAGCTCCGGATCGGGGGTGCCGGTCCGTGCGAGCGCGCCGTCGACGTCCAGGTCGAACTCTCCGTCGCTGACCAGGCGCATCGCGGCGTCGAGCAGGGCGTTGGCGGGCCCGGTGTCGAAGGCCAGGGGTGGAGCGCCCTCGCGCACCACGGTCACGTTGGCGATGCCGCCCAGGTTGAGCGCCGCCGTGGGCTCGCTCCGGTCACCCAGCAAAAGGGTGTCCAGGACGGCGGCCAACGGTGCGCCCTGGCCGCCCGCGGCCACGTCCGCCGAGCGCAGGTCGGACACCACGGGAAGCCCGGTGGCCTCGGCGATCCAGGCGGGTTGACCCATCTGGAGGGTGCCGTGCACGGTGGAGCCGGTGACCCAGTGGAAGAGAGTCTGCCCGTGGGAGACGACCAGGTCGGCGTGGCCACCGCAGAAGGTTCGTACGGCCTCCGACGCGGCCTCGCCGAACTCCTGGCCGATGCGGGCGTCGACCTGGCACACCGTCTCCAGCGTGGTGTTCGCCGGTGGCAGTGCCGCGCGGATCTGCCACCGCAGGGCCGTCGAGTAGGGGCGGGTGAGGTGGCCCAACGGGGTCAGTCGGACCAGGTCGCCGTCCAGTTCGAGGCGGGCGGCGGCGACGTCGATGCCGTCGGCCGAGGTCCC
>NZ_DYZD01000055.1 GCF_020741345.1 Nocardiopsis listeri | reverse complement strand
CCGCCACCCGGGGTGGACGCACCTGTGCGCTCGCCTCCCGCTCGATCCCCAGCGCGTCGAACTCGCTGGTGTGCGCCGGGTAGGGGGTTCCGCTCGCGTTCACCTGGTCCTGCAGCGGTTCGGCCGCCAGGTTGATCACGAACTCACCGGTGTGCTCCACGTTGTGCAGTGAGTCCTTGCGGCCCACCGAGGTGAACTGCACGATCGGCGGCTCCACACAGGAGACGGTGAAGAAGGAGTGCGGGGCCAGGTTGTCCACGCCGTCCGGGGACGTGGTGGAGACCCACGCGATCGGGCGTGGGACCACCACCGAGGTGAGCAACTTGTAGAAGTCCCGGCCGGGAAGGTCGTCAGGGGTCCATTCGCTACGCATCGAACCCGATTATTCCGTGTGCCGCGACCGGATGGGGGCATACTCGCCGCATGCGATTGGTCTCCGCCGAGGACGTCCGTGCCGCCGCCACCAGGATCCACGGACACGTGGTGCGCACGCCCCTCACCGCCGGGCCGAGTACCGGACGGCCCTTCCTGCTCAAACCCGAGAGCCTGCAGCCCACCGGTGCGTTCAAGCTACGCGGGGCCACCAACGCCGTGGCGCGGCTCAACGACACCCAGCGCGAACGCGGGGTCGTCACGCACTCCTCCGGCAACCACGGTCTGGCCCTGGCCCACGCCGCCGCCCGCCAAGGGGTGGCCTGCACGGTGGTGGTGCCCGAGGGCGCGCCGCGGGTCAAGGTGGATCGTATCGGGGCGATGGGCGCACGCGTGGTGACCGTGCCCCCGGCCGAACGACTCTCCGCCACCGAGGACCTGGTCGAACGCGAACTCCTGGCGTTCGTGCCGCCCTTCGACGACGCGCGTGTGATCGCCGGTCAGGGCACCGTCGGCCTGGAGGTGCTGGAGGAGTCCCCGGAGGTCACCACCGTGGTCGTCCCGGTGGGAGGGGGAGGGTTGGCGTCGGGGGTGGCCACCGTGGCCCGGGCCGTGAGTCCGCGTCGGGTGCGGGTGGTGGGGGTGGAACCCGAACTGGCCGCCGACGCCGCCCAGAGCCTGCGTGAGGGACACATGGTCACCTGGGAACCCGAACTCACCCACCGCACCATGGCCGACGGAGTGCGCGTGTGCCTGTCGGAGTCGACCTTCGCGCACCTGTCGGCGCGCCTGGACGAGATCGTCACCGTCACCGAGGAGGAGATCGCCCACGCGGTGGGCGCGCTCGCGCACGGTTCCCGGTTGGTGGCCGAGCCCAGTGGAGCGTTGGCCGCGGCGGCGCTGTTGTCGGGCAGGATCGACACCGTCCCGGGGCGGCCGGAGGCGACGGTGGCGGTGGTCTCCGGCGGCAACATCGACCCGGCACTGTTCACCAGCCTGGTCGGCGCCGGTCGAGATTCCGTCCCGGGCTGAAATCCGGATGCGAGGGTGTCGGCCGCGGCGGACACCTGGCCTGTGCCCGGCACCTGTGGGAGTCCGGGCCCCGCCGGATGTTGCGCGAGGCCTCGGCCGTCCACGACGCCGAGTGGGATCGAGGTCGGGTCTGTGCCTTCCAACAGACCATGGGGCCGGCCTGGTGCTACGAGCGTTCTCACCCCGCAGTGGGCGGGATGGGACGCCGGACGCCGCGCGGGATCCTCGACGGCCGGAACGCGCCCGCACGCCCCCGGCCCTTCCGGGTCAGGCCGCGCGCCAGCGGAAACGTTCGTCCTCGGCGGTGGTCGTGCACTGCATCAGCGTCCCCTTGTTCGTGTGGCCGTACTGCCAGTGCTGCGAACAGAACGCCCCGGGGTGCACGCCCGGTACCGGGGCGGGCTCCGGTGCCGGCTCGGGTTCCGGTTCCGGTTCGGGCTCGGGTTCCGGCTGCGGCGCGGGTTCGGGTTCCGGTTCGGGTTCGGGTTCCGGTTCCGGCGTCGGGCCGGGATCACCCATCTCCGCCGGGCAGTCCTGACCGTTGGAGACCACGAACAGCTCCACCCGGAGGTCGTCGTCGAACGGAGCCCGTGCCTGTTCGGGGTGCTGTCCGCACACCTGGTGGTCGTCGGTGTCCTCGGGATCGTCGACATCGCCGAACGCGCTCTGCGCCACCACGGCCAGACCCGCCTCCTCCACCCAGGCGCGAGCCTCCTCGACGTCGTCCCCGGCGAAGTCCGGCAGTTCGGGCCAGTCCTCGGTGGGTTCGTCATCGCCGCAGTCCACGCCGTCGGGGGCCAGCGCCAGGTCGACGGTCTCCTCGACCACCTCCTGCTCGCACACGATCAGCGCAGAACGGGTCCACTCCGCGTCGTCACCGCTCGCGGCGAGCAGCAGTGCGCCGAGTTCCAGTTCGGAATCGTCGAGCAGTTCCTCGGCCTCCGGCAGGTACAGCCCCACCAGTTCGGGTTCGGTCTCCTCCTCGAATGAGGGCGACTCGGCCACCTCCACGGTGGCGGGTTCCTCCTGCGGGGGCAACAGCGCGCCGAGCACGGCCAGGCCGATCAAGCCGAGGGCGCCCAGACCGGAGCAACCGGCGCAGCCCAGCCCGATCGCGGCCAGAGGGTGCGGCTTCTTGGTGCCGGTGGAGGGTGGGGGCAGGGATGGGGACGCGGACATGTCGGCTCCGTCTTGGGGGAGTGGGACGGCGGAGCGAGCGCCGATCACCGCATCACGGGGTGTGGCGGTGGCTCGACATTAGCGAAACAACCCTCACGAGATGGGCGGAATCATCAGATTCGTCGCCAACCGATCGGGCGCCGCCCCGACCGTCTTCGGGCTCAGTCCGTCTCCCGCTCGGGATCCTTGGCCTCGGGACCGCTGATCTCGGCTTCGGGAGGCTCTCCGACGATGAGACCGAAGAACACGTGATCCACCAGCAGGGCCAGGCGTTCCCGTGGCCGAGTCCTTCGCGCGTGGGCGAGGTCGAGCGAGGGCGCCACGGCCAGTTCGAACAGACCCCAGGCCAGAACCCCGTAGATCGGGCCGGTCATCCGGCGCCCGCGTAGACGCCCCGGCAGGAGACCGAACGCCGCGCCCGCGGCCGCCCCGTAGCTCCAGTGCGCGAGTTCGATGGCCGCGGTGCGCCGATGCTCGGGCACCTGGCGCAGCAACGTCGGGACCCCCTCGCGCAGGATGGCCTCGGGCGGGGTGTGTTCGATCATCCCGACACCCACCGCGACCTGTCGCATTCCGCTCATGGCCATCGCGGCGACCGCGCCCCTGAGCGCCCCCTTCAACCAGGGCCGACGTTCCACTCGATTCGTTCGCCCGCTCATCGTTCTTCCCTTCCGGCGCCCACGACCCGATCGGGTCGACCACCGTCCGCACTCGTCGCTCACCCCGCCAGGGCTCCGACGCCGAGGCTCCGCCTTCGGCGGCAGAGCACGGGGAGCGGCTCTGGGAGGTGTTGGTGACCGGGGGCGCGGGCGCGCGGCTCCGCGTCCCCGGTCGGTCCCTCAGCGCCCGTCCTCACCGATGGTCTCGCGGAGTCCGCGCAGGGAGGCGGCCAGCAGGCGCGACACGTGCATCTGGGAACACCCCACCTCCTCGGCGATCTGCGACTGGGTCCACTCGTCGAAGAACCGACGACGGATGATGAGCCGCTCCCGCCAGGGGAGTTCGCGCAGGGCCGGGCGGACGGTCGCACGGTCCACGACCAGGTCCAGGGCGGGGTCCTCCACACCGAGGTGGTGCTCGAGAGTGGTGGGAGCGCCTTCCTCACGTGGCTCGGGTGCGTTGAGCGAGACGGTGTTGTAGGCCTCCGACACCAGGCGGGCCTCCTCCACCTGCTTTTCGGTGATGCCCATCTCCCGGGCGATCTCGGCGACGGTGGGCGCGCGGTTGAGGCGTTGCTCCAGTTCGGCGCGGACCTTGATCATCTCCGAGCGGCGTGTCTGGGGATCTCGGGGGGTGTGCACCGCCCAGGTGTGGTCCCGGAAGTGCCGTTTGATCTCCCCGGCCACGGTGGGCGTGAGGTAGCGGATGAACTCCTTGCCGCGATCGGGGGAGTAGCCGCGGATCGCCTTGGCCAACCCGAGGTGGGCGGTCTGGCGCAGGTCCTCCAGTCTCTCGCCGCGTCCCCGGTACCGATTGGCGATGCGGTGCAGTACCGGCAGGTAGTGCTGTGTGATGCGCTCACGCAGCCGGCCGGCCAGTGGGTCGCCCTCGTCCAGGCTCTTCAGTGCCTCCAGCAGTTCCTCCGCGGAGGCGTTCTGAGGGGGTTCGCGGCGGGTGACGGGTGACGTGGTGGTTCTGGTCGATCCGATGTTCGCTACGGGAACGGGCATGGTGTCTCCTGATCCTTCACGTGTCCGGTGTGGTCGTCATTCGAGTGGTTCGTGCGACCCGGACGGGGTGGGGGGATCGGTGGACTCCCCGAACGGCGCGAAAAGCGCATCTCCTTGGTGCTGCCCAAGGTGAGGGGGTGGGAAAACGGGCATGTGGGGTCTTGGGTAGAAACTGTCCTGTGTTGGGCGATATGAGGCGTATTCGAGGAGAATTCCGGGTTCGGCTCCGGCATGGCCCCCTCACATCCGACACGGATGTTTGTCGGCGTCCCTCTTCGGTCAGGGCGCACAACGACGGGCTCGACGCCGTATCACCTGACGGGAGGGTTCGACCATGAGCGATGCCGAACGGGACGCCAAGGACCGACAGCTGGATGCGAATCGGACCGACTCCGAGGCCCCATTGACCACCGACACCGGGGTCCGGGTCGAGGACACCGACAACGCGCTGAGCGTGGGGGAGCGCGGACCGACCCTGCTGGAGGACTTTCACGCCCGGGAGAAGATCACCCACTTCGACCACGAGCGCATCCCCGAACGGGTGGTCCACGCCAGGGGAGCGGGCGCCTATGGTCACTTCAGGCCCTACGAGGACCTGTCCGACCTGACCGCGGCGCACTTCCTCAGCGGGCCGGAGGTGACCACCCCGGTCTTCGTCAGGTTCTCGACCGTGGCCGGATCGCGGGGATCGGCGGACACGGTGCGCGACGTGCGCGGATTCGCGGTCAAGTTCTACACCGAGCAGGGCAACTACGACCTGGTCGGCAACAACATGCCGGTCTTCTTCATCCAGGACGGCATCAAGTTCCCCGACTTCGTGCACGCGGTCAAGCCCGAACCGCACAACGAGATCCCGCAGGCCCAGTCGGCCCACGACACCCTGTGGGACTTCGTGGGTCTGCAACCGGAGACCACCCACATGATGATGTGGCTGATGTCGGACCGAGCGGTCCCGCGCAGCTACCGCACCATGCAGGGGTTCGGAGTGCACACCTTCCGGTTCGTCGACGCGCGGGGCCGGGGCACGTTCGTCAAGTTCCACTGGAAACCGCTGCTGGGAACGCACTCGCTGGTGTGGGACGAGGCCCAGCGCGTCCAGGGCAAGGACCCCGACTACAACCGACGCGACCTGTGGGAGTCCATCGAGCGCGGCCAGTACCCCGAATGGGAGCTGGGGGTGCAGCTGGTCCCCGAGGAGAACGAGCACGACTTCGACTTCGACCTGCTGGACGCCACGAAGATCATCCCCGAGGAGAAGGTCCCGGTCCGGCCCATCGGCAGGCTGGTCCTGGACCGCAACCCGGACAACTTCTTCGCAGAGACCGAGCAGATCGCCTTCCACACCGCCAACGTCGTTCCGGGGATCGACTTCACCAACGACCCGCTGCTCCAGGCCCGCAACTTCTCCTACCTGGACACCCAGTTGCTGCGTCTTGGCGGGTCCAACTTCCAACAGATCCCCGTCAACCGGCCGGTGTCCGAGGTGAGCAACAACCAGCGTGACGGGTTCGCCCAGCACAGGGTGCACCGTGGTGGGACCTCCTACCACAAGAACTCCCTGGGCGGGGGATGCCCGGCCCTGGCCGACGAGGGCGTGTACCGGCACTACACGGAGAAGGTCGAAGGCGCCAAGATCCGCAAGCGCGCGGAGAGCTTCAATGACCACTACTCCCAGGCCAGGTTGTTCTACAACAGCCTCGCCGACTGGGAGCGGGACCACCTGCTGGCGGCCTTCCGATTCGAACTGGGCAAGTGCGAGGAGCTCTCGGTACGCCAGAAGGTGGTGGCCAACCTGGTCGAGGTCGACCACGCCCTGGCCGTGGCCGTCGCCGAGGGCGTGGGCGTGGAGCCGCCCGAAGACCCCGGCGTTTCGGGTCACACCCGGTCCTCACCCGCGCTCAGCCAGGCCAACACGACCTTCGGTGATGTGACCGGACGCCAGGTCGCCGTGCTCGTCGACCACGGAGTCGACGGGGAATCGGCCGAGGCGCTGCGCGACGCCCTCGTGGCCAAGGGCGCCGTCGTGGAGATGCTGGCCCCGTTGGACGGGTCCGTACGCACCCGCGAGGGGGGTGACCTGCCGGTGGACCGTTCCTACACGACGGTGTCGTCGGTGCTCTACGACGCGGTGGCGGTGCCCGGAGGCGCCGAATCGGTCGCCTCGCTCGCCGGCGACGGTGAGGCCCGGCACTTCGTCCTGGAGGCCTACAAGCACCACAAGCCGATCGCGGCGGTGGGCCAGGGGACCTCCCTGCTCGCGGGGACGGGTGTGCCCGAGTCCCTGGCGCACCCACCGATGGAGACCGAGTCCACCGACGGGGTGGTGCGCTCGCCCGGCACGGACGCGGACCTGACCGAGGAGTTCGCACGGCTCATCGGCCTGCACCGCCACTGGGAGCGGACCACCGACGCCGTCTCCGCCTGACCCATCGCCCGGACGAGGCGGAGACGGTTCGCGGTCGTGGTCGGAGGAACCCCTTCCGACCACGACCGCGACGTGTGTTCGTCCAGATGTGCGTCAGGTGTCCGACGGCCCCGAATCGGGGCTGAGCGGGTCGTGGCCCACACGCATCATCCTCCTGCGCCAGGCGTCGTCCTGGGGTCGTGGTTCGGCCAGTTCCTCCTGTACGAACCGCGAGACCCGTTCCATCAGCTCGATGTCGTCGTCGGTCACGTCCCCCCTGCGCTTGTCCAGGAGTTGGACGATGCGTTCACCCTCGACGGAGACATCACCGTCGGCGGGGAACGCCTCCTCCCCCGAAGCGTCGGTGAGCAGCCAACGCCGCAGCTCCTCGCCGGTCATGTTGACCGAGGCGTGGAATGCCTCCCAGAGTCGGTCGACCTCCGGATCACTCGTCGCCATCGTGACGACCCCCTCTCTCCCGAGTCGTGGACGTGGCTACCCGGAGCGTGGCCGACTCATACGTGCGACCGGACAACGATGAGCTCGGGCAAGAACGGGAGGTACATGACGTTTCGCCCGGAAGGGGGTCGGTTAGGGCCGATGAGGAGAACGACGATCGTGAAGGGACAAGACCATGGCGGACGGCATCGCCGAGATCATGAACACGGGCGTGCGCACCGTCACGCCGGACACCACCCTGCGCGAAACCGCGGAGATCATGCGCGACGAGGACGTGGGCGACCTCGTGGTGACCTCCTCGGGACACCTGCGCGGCATGCTCACCGACCGCGACATCGTGGTGCGGTGTGTGGCCGAAGGGGACGCCCCCGCGATGGTCCGCGTCGGTGAGGTGTGCAGTACCGAGGTCGTGACCGTACCCCGCCAGAGCAGCGTCAAGGACGCCGTCCACACGATGCGCACGGCGACCGTGCGCCGTCCGCCCGTCGTCGATGACGACGAGGTGATCGGGGTCGTCACCATGGGCGACCTCGCCCAGGTGGTGGACGAGCGGTCCGCGCAGGCCGACGTGAGCGCGGCCGCGCCCAACCGCTGAGGGTCGGTGTCCGGACAAGGGAGGGGGACCTCCGTCCGGTCCGGGGGCCGAACGGGGCGCTTCCTCCAAGAGAGGCCACGCGATCAGGAGGAGAGCATGCGAGCAGTGCTGTGGAACGGCACACGCGACGTCAGGACCGGTGACATCCTCGGGCACGAGCCCACGGGCGTGGTCGAGGAGGTCGGCGCGGACGTCACCTCCCTGGTCCCCGGCCAACGCGTGGTGGTCCCCTTCCAGATCTCCTGTGGGCACTGTCCGATGCGCGAGAGCGGATTGCAGACCCAGTGCGATGACACCCGTGTCCAGGCAGGGGATGGGCGCGAGCCTTTACGGTTACAGCTCGCTCTACGGTTCGGTCCCCGGTGCCCAGGCCGAGTACCTGCGGGTTCGGCGGGCACAGGACAACGCGGTCGTGGTGCCCGACGAGGGCCCCGACGATCGTTACCTGTACCTGTCGGACGTGCTGCCCACGGCCTGGCAGGCCGTCCAATACGCCGACGTGCCCCAAGGGGGTTCCGTGGCAGTCCTGGGGCTGGGACCCATCGGTGAGATGGCCTGCCGTGTGGCCCGGCACCTGGGGGCCGAGCACGTGTTCGGTGTGGATCCGGTGCCCGAACGGCGTGCGCGTGCCACCGCTCGGGGTGTGGAGGTGTTCGACTCCTCCCAAGGCACCGACGAGCTCGTCCAGCGGGCGACCTCCTTCCTGCCCAAGGGGGCCGCGTCCAAGCTCATGGAGAACGTCGGGATGGACCGGCTCGGCGCCTCCCTGAGCGGTGTCTATGGCGGCATGGTCGACCCGCTGCCCATGCTCACGCTCTTCGACAAGCAGATCCGATTGCGGATGGGACAGGCCAACGTCCGTCACCGGGTGCCCGAGATCCTCCCGTTGTTGGACGAGGACGACGTCCTGGAGGTGGAGGACTTCGCCACCCATCACGTGTCCTTGGAAGGGGCGTCGGAGGCCTACCGCCGGTTCCAGGCCAAGGAGGACGGGACCTTCAAGGTGGTCTTTCGCGCCTGAATCGGCCGGTGCACGAGGCATGGCGTACGAAACGAGGAGGAGTGGACATGGTGCAGAGCGTCGCCGACCACCTGTTGCGTCGGCTGTCGCAGTGGGGCGTCACCGAGATCTTCGGTTACCCCGGGGACAGCGTCAACGGACTGGTCGCCCAGATGGGCGAGATCGAGGACGGGCCCCGGTTCGTGCAGAGCCGCCACGAGGAGATGTCGGCCTTCGAAGCGGTCGGCTACGCCAAGTTCGGCGGGCGTTTGGGCGTGTGCATGGCCACCGGGGGACCGGGGGCCATTCACCTGCTCAACGGCCTCTACGACGCCAAGCTCGACCACGTGCCGGTGGTGTCCATCATCGGGCAGGCCAGTCGTAGCGCCATGGGCGGCGCCTACCAGCAGGAGATCGACCTGCACAGCCTGTTCAAGGACGTCTCCTCGGCCTTCCTGGAGACGGTCAACGTCCCCCAACAACTTCCCAACGTCCTGGACCGGGCCGTGCGCACAGCCCTGTCCGAGCGGGCGCCGACCACGGTGATCATCCCCGCCGACGTGCAGGAACTCGACTACTCGCCACCCGAGCACGCGTTCAAGCACGTGCCCTCCAGCGCACCCGACCGTGTGCTGGGCGGGGGCACCGTGCTGCCGCCCGAGAGCGAACTGGATCGCGCCGCCGAGGTGATCGACGCCGGTGAACGCGTGGCGATCCTGGTCGGACAGGGCGCCAGGGGAGCGGCCGAGGAGGTGCTGGCCCTGGCCGAGGCCACCGGAGCCGGCATCGCCAAGGCACTGCTGGGCAAGGACGTGCTCCCCGACGATCTACCACAGGTCACCGGGTCCATCGGGCTGCTGGGGACCCGCCCGTCCTGGGAGCTGATGCGCGACTGCGACACCCTGCTCATCGTGGGTTCCAACCTGCCCTACTCCCAGTTCCTGCCGCCCTTCGGTCGAAGGGCCGTGGAGATCGACATCGATCCCAGGTTCATCGGGATGCGCTACCCTACCCAGGTCAACCTCGTGGGCGACGCCGCGAACACGCTGCGCGCGCTCAACGAACGCCTGGACCCGCCCGCCGAACGTGCCGAGGGACGTGGACGCTGGCGCACCACCGTCGAGGACAACGTCCGTCGCTGGTGGTCGGTCCTGGACGCCCAGGCCGAGGTCTCCGCCGATCCGGTCAACCCGATGCTCATCGTCCGCGAACTCTCCTCCCGGCTGCCGCAGGACGCCGTGGTCACGGCCGACTCGGGGTCGGCCACCAACTGGTATGCCCGGTTCCTGCGCATGGGCGAGGACAACCGTGGTTCGCTCTCGGGCACCCTCGCCACCATGGGGTGCGCCGTACCGTACGCGATCGGCGCCAAGTTCGCGCACCCCACACGCCCGGCGATCGCGCTGGTGGGCGATGGGGCGATGCAGATGAACGGGCTCATGGAACTGCTGACCGCGCGCCGCTACCAGCACCTGTGGGACGATCCGCGCCTGGTGGTGTGCGTCCTGCACAACAACGACCTCAACCAGGTCACCTGGGAACTGCGTGCGATGGGCGGGTCACCCAAGACCCCCTACTCGCAGGACCTGCCGGACATGTCGTACGCGGTCTTCGCCGAGTCGGTGGGGCTGGTGGGCATCACCGTGGAGCGGCCCGAGGAGATGGGACCCGCGTGGGACCGGGCCCTGGAGGCCGAGGGTCCCGTGGTGATCGACGTGCACTGTGACGGGGACGTCCCTCCCATCCCGCCCCAGGCCGAACCCGAACAGGTCACCGACACCGTCAAGGCCCTGCTGAACGGGGACCCCGACCGGGCCGGCGTCGCCGCCCGCGGTCTGGCCACCAAGATCCAGGAGTTCCTGCCCCACCGCCGTTGACCGTCGACCGCACCGCGCCCCCGCGCTCCTGGGACAAGGAACGCGGGGGCGCGGTGTCCTAACCGGTCTTGGCCGCTTCCTTCTCGCGCTCCTCCAAGCGGCGTCGCTGCGGGACGACCGTGTACTTGGGGTCGGCGGCCGACTGCACCCCGGCCTCGAAGACGCCCAACCGGGTCAGCGCCGAACCCGCGAGCAACGCGGCCCCGCTGATCGCCGACACCGCACGGCTGCGGCGCCCCAGCGCGGCACCGACCGCCCCGGCCAGGGTGAGGGCCTTGGCGGTACGGGTGAGTTTCCCGGCCCGCCCCTGTTCGTAGGGTTCACCGACCATCCCCATGCGGCGTTCCATGTACGTGGACATCGCGACCTCGACCAGGGCGCCGCCCACCGCGACCCGGCGGGCCGGACCGCTCTGCGCCGTGGGCGCGACGATCAGCCCCATGCCCCCGGCCGCGGAGGCGGCAGAGGAGACGAACACGAACGGCATCTCCCGGTACCCCTCGTGCCAGGCGGGAACGGCCGTGTCACAGATCAGCGGTGCCGTGTAGGTGGCCACGAGCGGACCCGTCAGAGCGGCGCCGGCCGTGGCGGCCCGCCCGATCCGGGGAAACCACCCGGTGGCGGCCGTCACCGCGGCCACCCCGGCCAGCGGTCCGTACCCCATGAGGATCCACGAACCCATGCTCATCGGCGAGGTCGGCTTGAACACCCGCAGCATGTTGAGGAAGCGTTCGGGCCGCCCCAGGTCGTGGATGAGCGCCGCCGTCGAACCGCAGATGGCCACCAGGGCGGTGTACTTCAACGACCGGGCAAGGTCGGGGCGACCGGTGTACTCGGCACCCGCCGCCAGCACGGACGAGGCCCCGGCCAGACCGCCCAGGAAGAGGTAGCCGCCGACGTCGCGGGCCTGCCACACGATCTGGTTGAGCACCGGCCTGCCGTGGTAGGAGCGGAAGTCGGCGTCGGGCACCCGGGTGTCCTCGCCCCGGCCGCGCCGTCCGCGTCCGCCGCGCCGGCGGCGGTCCCCGTGCCGTTCGCGTTGCTCGGCGGAGACCACCTCGGCCGCACCGGTGATCGCCTCGCGGCCGGCCGTGCCCGCGCCCTCGCCGGTCTTGTCGGGGTTGGTCATGACCGCCTCCCCGCGAACGCCGCGGTCGCCCCCGCCAGCAGCACCAGCGCGGCCGCGCCGGCGTGGCGCCACATCGACGGCAGGTCCCGGGTGGTCACCACCGGGTCCGGTGGCAGGCCGTACACCTCGGGTTCGTCCAACAGCAGGAAGAACGCCCCGGTGCCGTCGACCCCGTTGTCCGGGTCCTCCCCGTAGAGCCGGGCCGAGGACACCCCCGCCTCCTGCAGGTCCTCGACCCGCTTCCGTGCCCGCTCGCGCAGCTCGTCCACGTCACCGAACTGGATGGAGTCGGTGGGACAGGCCTTGGCACAGGCCGGCTCCAGCCCTTCGCCGATCCGGTCATAGCACAGGGTGCACTTCCAGGCCCGACCGTCGACCTCGCGGCGGTCGATCACCCCGTAGGGACAGGCGGGCACGCAGTAACCGCATCCGTTGCAGATGTCCTCCTGCACGACCACGGTGTCGAACTCGGTCCGAAAGAGCGCACCGGTGGGGCACACGTCCAGGCATGCGGCGCTCGTGCAGTGCTTGCACACGTCCGAGGACATCAGCCAACGGAAGTCGCCCTCGCCCGTCCCGTCGTGCCCCCCGGTGCGCTGACCGGGCAGGTCGAAGGAGGGCATGCCCAGGTCCACCGGGCCGGGGCCGTCCCCCGCGGGGCGACCCACCCCCGAATCCTGGTGTCCCAGGGGCTCACGTTGTTCGATGAAGGCCACGTGCCGCCAGGTGTCGGCGCTGAGCCGTCCACTGTTGTCGAAGGACGTCGCCAGGAAGTCCAGCCCGTCCTCGGGCACCATGTTCCATTCCTTGCAGGCCACCTCGCACGCCTTGCATCCGATGCACACGCTGGTGTCGGTGAAGAAGCCCTTGCGCGACGGGTTCTCGTCCTGCGCCATCAGTCCTCCGTTCCGGTCCGTTCGGTGATGCGGGCCCTGTTCCTGTACTCCTCGACCAGGGCCACCCGCTCCGGACCCCGGGGCCGCCGACCGGGCCGGATGTGCGCGGTCAGTGCCTTGACCTCCTGGATGTGCACGTTGGGGTCCAGCGCGATGGACATGAGCTCGTTGGCGGCGTCGCCGGTCGAGTACCCGTTGGGACCCCAGTGGTAGGGCAGACCGATCTGGTGCACGATCCGGCCCTGTACCCGCAACGGCTTCATACGGTCGGTGACCAGCACCCGGGCCTCGATGGCGTTGCGGGCGGTGACGATCGTGGCCCACCCGCCGTGCTCCAGCCGCTCCTCGGCCGCGAGCTCCGGGCCGACCTCGCAGAAGAACTCCGGTTGCAGCTCCGCCAGGTAGGGCGTCCACCGGCTCATCCCACCGGCGGTGAAGTGCTCGGTGAGCCGGTAGGTCGTCACCACGTACGGGAACACCGACGCCTCGGGGGTGTCGGCCGCCGGGTGGTAGCGGTTGAGCTCATGCGGGTAGAGCACGCGGGTGGGGTTGCGCTGGTGGCCGTACAGCGGGTTGGTGAACGGGGTGTCCTGCGGTTCGTAGTGCGTGGGCATGGGGCCGTCGTTGAGCCCCGCCGGGGCGTACAGCCACCCCTTGCCGTCGGCCTGCATGATGAACGGGTCGACACCGCTGAGCGCGTCCACCCCCCGGGCCTCCTCCGGGGGCCGGTAGCCGGGCGCCTTGTCGGGTTCGAAGTCGGCGACGTCGTAGCCGCTCCAGCGCCCGGACTCCTCGTCCCACCACACCAGGGCCTTGCGTTCGCTCCAGGGCCGCCCCTCGGGGTCGGCGGAGGCGCGGTTGTACAGCACGCGCCGGTTGTCCGGCCAGGACCAGGCCCACTCGGCGGCGATCCAGTCCTGTTCTCGGCCCGGCCTCTTGCGGGCGGCCTGGTTGACGCCGTCCTTGAAGACGCCGCAGTAGATCCAGCAGCCACAGCTGGTCGAACCGTCCTCGCGCAACTGCGTGTACTTGCTCAGGGGACGGCCCTGGGCGTCGTGGCCGTTGATCTCGCGCAGGACCGCCTCGGCGCTGGGCTCGTCCCCCTCCTCCAACGGGTAGTCCCAGGTCAGGTCGAGCAGCGGGCGGTCCTTGGGGTCCGTGGAGTCGTGGAGTCGTTCCCGGAGCAGGCGACCCAGGTGGTACATGAACCACAGGTCGCTGCGCTGGTCTCCGCTGGGCAGCACCGCACGATCGTGCCACTGCAGGGTGCGGTTGGTGTTGGTGAAGGTGCCGGACTTCTCCGTGTGCGCGGCCGCGGGGAAGAAGAACACCTCCGTGCCGATGTCCTCGGTGCGCATCTCCCCGGACTCGATCTCGGGGCCGTCCTTCCACCAGGTGGCGCTCTCGATCAGCGAGAAGTCGCGCACCACCAGCCAGTCCAGTTCGGCCATCCCGAAGCGCTGGGCCCGGCCGTTGGCCGAACCCACGGCCGGGTTCTCGCCCATGAGGAAGTAGCCCTTGCAGACGCCCTCGATCTGGGCCATGACCGTGTCGTAGGTGCTGTGCGACCCGCTGAGGCGGGGCAGGTACTCGAAGAGGAAGTCGTTCTCGGCGGTGGCGTGTTCACCCCACCAGGCCTTGAGCAGACTGACCGTGTAGGAGTTCATGTTCGCCCAGAAGCCCTTGAGCGGGTACCCGGCGGCCTTGACGTACCCGTTCAGGTCCTGCTCCTCGTGCACGTGCGGCATGGGCAGGTAGCCGGGCAACAGGTCGAACAGGGTCGGCACGTCGCTGGACCCCTGGATGCTGGCGTGACCGCGCAAGGCCTGGATCCCGCCTCCGGGGCGACCGATGTTGCCCAGCAGCAGCTGGAGGATGGAGGCGGTACGGATGTACTGGGACCCCACCGTGTGCTGGGTCCAGCCCACGGCGTAGCAGAACGCGCTGGTGCGGTCGGGCCCGGAGTTGTCCGTGAGGTGATCGCACACCCGCTCGAACACGTCCCGAGGGATGCCGCACACCTCCTCGACCAACTCGGGCGTGTAACGCGAGTAGTGGCGTTTGAGGATCTGGAACACGCAGCGCGGGTCCGTGAGCGTGCGGTCCTCCTTGGCCCGCTCCCGGATCACGGCGCCACCCGAGCCGTGCTGTTCGGGCCGGCCCGAATGCCTCATGCTCGGGTGCGGATCGCCCTGACTGCGGTACAGCTGGCCACGATCTCCCGCGGCCGCGGCCACCTCCGCGCCGTCGTAACTCCAGGAGGTGACGTCGTAGGAACGGTCCTGCCCCGAAAAACCGGAGAACAGCCCGTCCAGGTCCTCGGTGTCGCGGAAGTCCTCGCCGATGATGGTCGCCGCGTTGGTGTACTCCAGCATGTAGTCGTGGAAGTACTTCTCCTCGGTTAGGACGTGGTTGATGATCGCGCCGAGGAACGCGATGTCGGTGCCGGCGCGGATGGGCACGTGCAGGTCGGCCAGGGCGCTGGTGCGACTGAACCGGGGGTCGACGTGGATGACGACCGCGCCGCGCGCCTTGGCCTCCATCACCCACTGGAACCCCACCGGGTGGGCCTCGGCGAAGTTGGATCCCTCGATCACGATGCAGTCGGAGTTCTGCAGGTCCTGTAGGAACATGGTGGCCCCGCCCCGGCCGAAGGAGGTCCCCAGGCCCGCGACGGTCGAGCTGTGGCACACCCGGGCCTGGTTCTCGACCTGGATCACGCCGAGGGCGGTGAAGAGCTTCTTGATGAGGTAGTTCTCCTCATTGTCCAGCGTCGCTCCGCCCAGACTGGCGATACCCAGGGTGCGGGCCACCCGCCGCCCCTCGTACTCCTGCTCCCAGGTCTCCTCGCGGGTGCGCACCACCCGGTCCGCCACCATCCGCATGGCGGTGTCCAGGTCCAGTTCCTCCCAGTCGGTGCCGTAGGGAGGGCGGTACAGGACCTTGTCCCGTCGGGACGAGCCGGTCGTCAGCTGCAGACTCGCCGAACCCTTGGGGCACAGGCGGCCCCGACTGATGGGGGAGTCGGGGTCCCCTTCGATCTGGACGACCTTCTCGTCGCGGACGTAGACGTTCTGTCCACAGCCCACCGCGCAGTAGGGGCAGATCGACTTGACCACCCGATCGGCCTCCGCGGTACGCGGACGCAACCGTTCGCTGCGCTCGGACTTGGCGGCCGACCCCAACCCCATCCGGTCCTCACCGGTGACCTGCCGCAGTACCGGCCACGATCCGAGCCATGTCCACACGCTCATGGAAAACCTCCCGGGCCCGCGGGCCCTCGACGCGTTCCGTGCCCCGGATCGACACCGGGGCACGGTCCTCCACCGTGGGACACGAACACGGGGACGCGCACGGGACAACGCCGAGACTTGACCGAACCACGACCATGTCGGCACCCGCACACGTCCCCCGTGGGCGGTCTCGCCCGACCGCCCACGTCAGGCGAGTTCGGGTTTGCCGAACATCGTGGCGTAACCGGACGGCAGGTGGCTCAGGAGTTGGTTCAGCTCACCGCCGGAGACCGCCTCGGCCACGGTCGTCAGGACGGCCCCCGCGTCCTGTTCCGCGGTCAGGGCGCGCCCACCGACCAGCTCGGCCACCCGCCGGTGGAACTCCTCGACCCCGAAGGTGTCGGGCTCGGGCTGTCCGGCCTCCCGGAAGCCCTCGCGCAGCGGCTCGGGCAGTTGTGCGGCCAACTTCTCCACGGAACCACCGGGAAGGCGTGTGGCGAGGACGGACAGGACCGCCGTGGTCACCTCCTCGGCCTCCCGCTGATCCTCGTACTCCCCGAGCTCACGCACACGGGCCAGGAACTCGTCGTCACGCATGGCATACCTCGCTTCGGGTCGAACTTCGAACGTTCCCGTCGACATCGGCCGCCCTGCCCGGTCGCCGGGTCCGTCAATCACCGGACGTGGTCCGACTCGGTGCGAAACGTTCGATATCGAGATATGACGCGTCCATTCAAAGGGAGGTGTCCCGAAAGAATTCGGAGCCGATGACCCTTCTGTTGTGAATTGTCCCGATCGCTGCCCATGAATTGCCCGACGAGTTCCTCGTGCCCTCCTGGGAAAACGGCATCGGGCCTGCTAGGTTGGCGGATCGAGTGCGGAACCACTCATTGAACCCCCGCCGAGAGCGTGCCTTCCATCGATCCGGTGTTCGAGGTCGAATCGACTTCTCGGCCGTTCCGCCTGTGGTGGTCCGGGTCGGGGGAGAAGGTTTTTCGAACTTTCGCAGATCCCCTTTCCCTCGCCTTTTCAGACGCCACGGGGCGGGCTCCGCTCACACGCAACCTCAGAAGGAACCTCATGACGGTGGAGACGAACACGCGGACTTCCGAGCCCGAAGGGGTGAGGAACAAGGGCTCGCTCGCGGTGGGATGGTTGACCTCGACCGACCACAAGGTCATCGGGTACATGTACCTGATCACCGCCTTCGGCTTCTTCCTCTTCGGTGGAGTGCTGGCGGTCCTGATGCGCATGGAACTGCTCGCGCCGGGACTGCAGGTCCTGACGAACGAGCAGTTCAACCAGATGTTCACCATGCACGGCACGGTCATGCTGTTGTTGTTCGCGACCCCGCTGTTCATCGGGTTCTCGAACGTGATCATGCCGCTGCAGATCGGCGCCCCCGACGTGGCGTTCCCGAGGATGAACCTGTTCAGTTACTACCTGTTCCTGTTCGGTGGCCTCATCACCATCGCCGGCTTCCTGACCCCGGGCGGCGCGGCCAGCTTCGGCTGGTTCGCCTACGCACCGCTGTCGGACGCGGTGCGCTCACCGGGTCTGGGCGGCGACCTGTGGGTCATGGGCCTGCTGGTGTCCGGTCTGGGCACCATCCTCGGTTCGGTCAACTTCATCACCACCGGCGTGTGCATGCGCGCACCCGGTATGACGATGTTCCGCATGCCGATCTTCACCTGGAACACCATGCTCACCGGTGTCCTGGTGCTCATCGCGTTCCCCGTCCTGACCGGTGCCCTGATCGCCCTGGGCGCCGACCGCATGGTCGGCACCCACGTGTTCGACCCGGCGCACGGTGGTGCCATCCTGTGGCAGCACCTGTTCTGGTTCTTCGGTCACCCCGAGGTGTACAT
>NZ_DYZD01000054.1 GCF_020741345.1 Nocardiopsis listeri | reverse complement strand
ACCTGCAGTCGCAGGTGGAACCGTTCTCCTCGGTCACGTGGGCCCGGGTGGGCGCGCCCACGTGCACGTGGGAGAAGACCCAGATCGCGTGGATGTCCAGGTCCGAGGTGGGAACCGTGCGTCGGTGGCCGGAGACCGTGATGAGTTCGCCGACCACCCCGTGTTGTCCGGTCTCCTCCAGCACCTCGCGGCGCAGCGCCGCGCGCACGTCCTCACCGGCGTCCACGCCACCGCCGGGCAGGTGCCAGGTGCCGGCGCCGGGGAAGCCCTCGGCGATCTTGCTGAGCAGGATGCGCCCGGCCGGGTCGGTGACGATGCCGTAGGAGGCGAATCGGCGCAGCCGTGGCAGGTCCTGCGGTCCGGGGCCGGGTTCGTCCTCGGACAGCTCGGGCGCGGTGGGTGTCAGACCCTGGACGGGCACCACCGAGGGCCAGGCCGAGCGCAGCTCGGGCCTGGTGTAGACGATGCGGTCCACGTGCAGGGCCCGACTCCGCGACAGGCTGACGGTCTCGGTGACCACGTCCAGGGCCGCCAAGGGTGCGCCGGCCTCCAACCCGCCCAGCTCGCGGGCGAGCTCCTGGGGATCTTGACCGAAGCGCACGCGCGTACCTCGAAGCTCCGGTCCGTGAGGGCCGGAGGTGACCAGGTGCACGGTGACCCGACGGGCCACCACGTCGTCGGAGATCATCAGATGCCGCCGGCGGGGACGGCCAGTCCGAGCATGCGCGGCAGGCTCTCCAGGTCGGTGATGGTGCTCAGACCCTCGAAGGGCGGGCGACCGGAGCGGTCGACGATGACCGGGTGCATACGTGCGGCGGTGGCGCCCACGGCGTCGGCCTGGACCTGGTCGCCCACGTGCCAGCAGGCGGAGGGGTCCACGCCCAGTCGCTGGGCGGCGAAGTGGAAGATGCGCGGGTCGGGCTTACCGGACCCGGCGGTGTCGGCGCACACCACGGTGTGGAAGTAGCCGGTCAGTTCCAGGGCCTGGAGCTTGGCGTGCTGGAGGGCCTCGACGCCGTTGGTGATCACGGCCAGGCGGTAGCCGGCCCGGCCCAGCGCGGCCAGGGTGGTGTGGGTGTCGGGGTAGACCTGCCAGGCCGAGCGGTGGGCGTCCAGGTAGAGACGGTAGAGCTCGTCGCAGTGCTGGTCGGCGATGTCGCTGTGGCCGGCCTGGACCGCCAGGGCGCGGATGCGTTGGCGCCGCTGCTCGTCCAGGGACAGGTGACCGCGCAGGTAGGCGCCGAAGGAGATTTCGGTCTGGGTGTCCCACAGGGCGCGGGCGGAGCCGAAGTGGGGGTGTCCGAGCCGCTCCATGACCGCGCGCAATCCGGTGGAGGATGCGGCGACGTCGTCGATGAGGGTGTCGTCCAGATCGAAACAGAGCGCGGTCGGGGGTGCGGGTGTGTTCGGCATCGTTCCTCGTCGTGGCTGGGCATGGCAAACATGCCAACGCTAACCGGTTACATCAGAGGAATTGGTGTAAAGCCCACCTAAAGGGACGTGACCAAAGTCACCCTTTCTTGGGGTGGGTCTCGGATCGATCAGGGAAGGCGCTGGAACCACAGCAGGGAGGTCAACGCGGTGGCCATCGACAGCAGGAGCGCGACCATGACGAAGCGCGTGACGATCTCCTCATGGACGTACTCGGTGCCCAGCGAAGAGCCGATGTCCTCGTAGACCTCGTCCAGCTCGGTCTCGCTCTCGGCCTCGTAGAAGTGACCGCCGGTGTCCTGGGCCAGGCCTCGCAGGGCCTCCTTGTCGATGTCGGCCGGCACCTGGTAGCCGTCGATCTCGATCATCGCCGCGCCACTGCCGAAGGCGATCGTGGAGACGGGCACCTCCTGCTCGGCGGCCTCCGCGGAGGCCTGGGCGATGTCGCGGCCGCTGGTGTTCTCACCGTCGGAGAGCAGCACGATGGCCGAGGGCGGCGGGTCCTCCTCGGCCTCCTCGTCGAAGCCGCGGATGGCCTCCATGGAGGCGAAGACCCCTTCGCCGATGGCGGTGCCCGGACCCAGCCGCAACCCCTCGATGGATCCGGTGACCGCAGCGTGGTCCTGGGTGGGAGGGGAGACCACGGTGGCGGTGGAGGAGAAGGAGACCAACCCGACGTTGAACCGGTCGGGCAGGGTCTCCACGAACCCGCGCGCCGACTCCTTGGCCGCGTGCAGCCGGTCGGGTTCGATGTCGGTGGCGGCCATGGACAACGACACGTCCACCGCCACGATGATCGTGGCCCGCTCACGCGGGGCCTCCACCGGCATCGCCGGGACCGCCATGGCCGCGATCAGGACCGCCACCGTCATGGCGAACAGACCGGCCGGGACGTGCCGACGAACGTCGGGCCGGTGCGGGGCGACCTGGTCGAGCAGCTCCAGGTTGGTGAAGCGCAACGTGTAGTCGCGTCGCTGACGCTGGGCGAACACATAGGCGGCCACCAGCAACACGATGAGCAGCAGCCACCAGAGCCGCTGGGGTTCCAGGAAGGTCATGGCGGCCTCAGTCCCCCGTCAACATCGGCGGCGTGGGTCCCTCCCACGCCTTGTGCGCCTCGGCGCGCCTCACCGGGGAACCCCCGGGGTGTGGCGGGCCATGTGGTGCGCGGTACGTCGCTGTCCGATGACGAACCGCGCGATGTCCAGTACCCAGTCCCGGTCGGTGCGCAACACCAGGTGCTGGACGCCGCAGCGGCGCAGTGCCGCGCGGATGGCCTCGCGTTGGGCCGTGGCGGCCTCACGGTATCGCTCGCGCACCGCCCGGGTCAGACGCACGTCGCGCACCCGGCCGGTGGTCGGGTCGCGCAGGGTCACGTCGCCCACCTCGGGCACGTCCAGTTCACGGGGGTCCAGGACCTCGACCACCAGCACCTGGTGGCGTGCGGACAACTGACGCAGGGGGCGCTCCCAGGTGACGGTGCCGCCGAAGGCGGGGGTGTCCAGGAAATCGGAGACGACCACGCGCAGGCCGCGCCTGCGCCGGGAGTGCACCAGGTCGGTGACGGCGTCGGCCAGGGTGGCGCTGTCGGGGTCGACGGCGCGTTGGTCCCCGGTGGGGGCGGCGGCGATGGTGGCCAGCAACGCCAGCAGGGCCTCCTTGCCCGAGCGGGCGGGCCAGCGGCGCACTCGTCCCTGGTGCAGGAAGTGGGCGCCGAAGCGGTCACCGACCCGTTGGGTGAGCAGGTTGGCGGCCACCAGCGCGCCCACGGCCACCTCGCGTTTGGAGTACATGCCGGTGCCGAAGTCCATGCTGGGGGACATGTCCAGCAGGGTCCAGCTCTCCAGTTCACGGTCGGCGACCAGATCGCGCACATGAGGGGTGTCGGTGCGGGCGGTGACGGCCCAGTCCATGTGGCGCACGTCGTCCTCGCCCGGCTGGTACAGGCGCGCCTCGGCCGCCTCCGAGCCCGGTCCCTGTCGCAGCCCCAGGTGTTCGCCGTGCAGCAGGCCGTCCAGACGTTGCACGATGCGCAGGTCCAGGCGGCGCAGGGCGGCCCGGAGCCGGGGGTCGGTGCCGATGGCGGGTGCGTTCACGGTGGGCCTCCCCCTAACGGTGCGAGGCGAAGGAGGCGGTCTCGCCGGAGGGCGGTTCGTCCCAGATGACCCGGGGAGCCGGGACGGTGGACAGGATGCGGTCCACGACCTGGTCGGTGGTGATGCCGTCGGCCAGGGCGTCGAAGGTCAGCACCAGACGGTGGGCGATGACGTCGCGGGCCAGCACGCGCACGTCGTCGGGCAGTACGTAGTCGCGTCCGCGCAGCAGCGCCAGGGCGCGGGCGGAGGCCACCAACCCCAGGGTGGCGCGCGGGCTGGCGCCCACCTCCAGGGCCTGGCGCAGGTCGGGCATCTGGTGGTTCTCGGGTTCTCGGGTGGCCATGACCAGGCGCACGATGTAGTCGGCGATGAGCTGGTGGACGTGCACGCGTTCGGCGTCGGCCTGGAGCTCGCCCAGGGTGACCGGGTCCAGGACCTGATGGGCGGTGGGCGGCTCGGAGCTCATCCGCCGCAGGATCTCCATCTCCTCGTGGGCCTTGGGATGGTGCACGTTGACCTTCATCAGGAACCGGTCGCGCTGGGCCTCGGGCAGCGGGTAGACGCCCTCGGACTCCACGGGGTTCTGGGTGGCGATGACGATGAAGGGCGAGGGCAGCGGGTAGGTGGTGCCGCCGATGGAGACCTGGCGTTCGGCCATCACCTCCAGCAGGGCGGACTGGACCTTGGCGGGTGCGCGGTTGATCTCGTCGGCCAGGACGAAGTTGGCGAAGACCGGGCCCAGTTCGACGTCGAAGCTCTCGGTGGAGGGGTGGTAGATGCGTGTGCCGACGATGTCGGAGGGCACCAGGTCGGGGGTGAACTGCAGGCGGGAGAAGGAACCACCGGTGACCTTGGCCAGGGTGGACACGGCCAGGGTCTTGGCGATGCCGGGTACGCCCTCGATGAGGCAGTGCCCGCGGGCCACCAAGGCGATGAGGGAACGTTCCACCATGCGTTCTTGGCCGACGATGACGGTGGAGACCTCGTGCAGCGCCGCGCGCAGCAGTCGGGTGGGTTCCCCCGGAGCGTTGTCCGGTTTCGGAGTGGAGGAACCGTTCCCGGGTGAGGTTTCTGCCATGTCCCGCCTTCCCAGTACGTCGGTGCCGACAGTGAGGGCACCATGAGGAGTAGGTTTTGGATCACCTGTTGGCGACACTACCTGTTTCCGAGGTCGTGGTCCGGTTCACGGCACGGGTGGTGGGAACGACGGTCGTCGCTCGCGGGGCAGGTCGATGGAAGGGGGTACGTCGATGTCGGTTCCCACGATGGGGCTGCACGAGGGGGACCCGCGCCAACTGGGCGGGTACCGGCTGTCGGGTCGGTTGCGCGAGTCGCGGCTGGGCGTGGTCTACCTGGGCAGGGACAAGACCGGGCGACAGGTGAGCGTGGCCATGCTCAACGACGCCGCCGGGATCGACGAACCCACGCGTGAGCGTTTCGCCCGGGAGGTGGGCCGGAGCGACCAGGTGGTCGCGGCGCGCACCAAGGGTCGTTCGGCCCTGTGGGTGGCCTGCCCTCACGAGGAGGGGGACGAAGAGGACGCGGGGGCGTTCCTGGAGCGTGCCGGTCGGGGTGGTCCGGTGGTGCGCAGCGGTCCGATGGTGATGCCGCACTGGGCGGGGGAGCGGGGCGTGTCGGCGGTGCGCTGGAGCGCTCTGGCCGGTGCGCGCGACAGCAAGGTGGCCCGTGGTGAGGCCAACTGGTGGCTCATCGCCGCTCTGGGGGCGCTGTTGTTGTTGCTGCTGGTGTTGGTGTTCGCGCTGTACCTGTGGCTGATGCGGTTCCCCCAGCCGGAGCCGCCCTCGCAGCCCGAGCAGGAGCAGGCCGAGGAGTCCGACCCGGAGCAGGACCCCTCACCGGGGGAGGACTCCGAGCCCACACCGGTGCCCACTCTGCCCGGCCCCGGCCAGGACGGCGAGGAGGAGTGGGGCGAGCAGCCCGAGGACAACCTTTGATCCGATGGGCGGGACGCGGGTGGGGTGGGGGAGGCGACCTGGTCGAGGGCGGGCCTTCCCGAGAGGGGAGTGCCCCGCCCCGAGGGACGGGGCACTCCGGTGGGAACGGGCCTGTGCTCGGAGAGCCCGAGATCCGCCGAGATCCGATGGAGGCACGACAGGGGCCTCCGTTCGATCACTATAAATCTACGTCGTAAAGGTGCCGAAGCTTTTCTATAAAAGCACCTATTCACAAATGAATTCGAGCGGCTACGCCGCCCCCTCTACTGATTCCACGCACAGGAGTGGATCGGCGTGTCGTGTTCGGGGTGGAGCGGTTCTAGAACGTGTTCAGGGGTGGATAGAAGACGTTTTCATGGCGACCGCGGGTGGCGGCGAGGGTCGGTCGACCCGATCCGGCAGCGGGCCACTGACGCGTTCCTTGTTCCAATGATCCGGCGCGCAGTACCGCGAGGGCATCGGAACTATGCTGGCCGGCGTGCTGAAGAAAGTGATCGCGACGCGGTACGTGCTACCGCTCCGCGAAGGAGGTTCGCTCCCCGGTCTGGTCGAGGCCGACGACCTGGGGATGTACGTGGTCAAGTTCATCGGGGCCGGACAAGGGCGCAAGACCCTGGTCGCGGAGGTCCTCACCGGTGAGCTGGGCCGTGCCCTGGGGTTGCCGGTTCCCGAGCTGGCCCTGGTGGAGTTCGACGCGGTGATCGGTCGCGGTGAGCCCGACCCCGAGGTCCAGGAACTGCTCAAGGCCAGCGACGGGCTGAACCTGGGGATGGACTTCCTGCCGGGCTCGTTGGGCTTCGACCCGCTCGCCTTCGAGGCCGACTCGGCCTTCGCCGGGCGGGTGCTGTGGCTCGACGCACTGACCGGCAACGTCGACCGTTCCTGGCGCAACCCGAACATGCTGCTGTGGCACGGTGCGCCCTACCTGATCGACCACGGTGCCACGCTGATCTTCCACCACTCCTGGGCCAACGCCGACCGGTTCGTCTCCCGCCCCTACGACGCCTCGGACCATGTGCTGTCGGGTTCTTCGCCCGAACTGGCCGCGGCCGACGCCGCGCTGGCACCGTTGGTGGACGAGGAGCTGCTGCGCGGTGTGGTGGAACTGGTGCCCGACGTGTGGTTGGAGGAGGAACCCGGGTTCGATACGCCCGAGGCCGTTCGTGAGGCCTACGTTCGTCATCTGCTGGCCCGTATGGCCGATCGGTCCTGGCTTCCGGAGGTGAGCTCATGAGCGGGCGCTACAGCGTGGTGACCACCGGGCAGGTGGGCATCGAAGGCGACCGGGCGGTGTTCGAGTACGCGCTGTTGCGTGTGGTGCCGTGCCTGGAGCGTGGTGAGTGCGTCAACGCCGGGGTGATCCTCTACAGCCAGGAGCGCGCGTTCCTGGCCGTGCGTTGGGACCTGGACGAGGACCGGTTGCGTGCGCTGGATCCGGGTGTGGACGTGGCGGGTGTGCGTCGGGCCCTGGAGGCGGTGGAGCGGATGTGCCGGGGTGGGGACGAGGCCGGGCAGGCCGCAGGTGAGCGTCCCGGGTCGCGGTTTCGGTGGCTCACCGCGCCGCGGAGCACGATCGTGCAGGCCGGTCCGGTGCACGGTGGTCTGACGGTGGACCCGGAGACCGAGGTGGAGAGGTTGTTGGACCGCCTTGTGCGGTCGACTATCTCCTCCGGGTAAGGGACATCACAGGTTTCGGTGTGGTCGGGTGGGGAGCGAATCGCGTCCCTTCGGTGTTGCTATGGAGTGGTCCGCACCCTCTGGTGCGCTTCCCCCGACCCGTCCCCTTTCCTGAAATGGAGTTCCCGTGCAGACCTCGACCACCCCCACCCCCTCGGAAGAGGTGACCCGGCCCGAGGTTCGGTCGCGTCGTTCCATCGCGTTGTTGGTGATGGTGCTGGGTGTGCTGACGGCCACGGGCCCGTTGGCGACCGACATGTACCTGCCGGCGTTCCCGCAGATCACCCGGGACCTGGGTACCTCTGAAGCGCAGATCGGGTTGACGCTGACCGCGATCATGCTGGGGTTGGCCGCGGGGCAGCTGGTGATCGGCCCGATGAGCGACGCCTGGGGTCGACGGCGGCCGCTGTTGGTGGGGGTGGCCATGTTCACGGTCACCTCGGTGCTGTGCGTGTTCGTGCCGAACGTGACGGCGTTCATCGTGCTGCGGTTCGCGCAGGGTGTGGCCGGTGCGGCGGGCGCGGTGATCGCGCGTGCGGTGGTGCGCGACATGTTCCAGGGTGATGACGCGGTGCGGTTCTTCTCGCGTTTGGCGCTGGTGATGATGTTGGCGCCGTTGCTGGCTCCGTTGGTGGGTGCGCAGCTGTTGCTGGTGGGGCCCTGGCAGCTGAGTTTTTGGGTGTTGGCGGCGATGGCGGCGCTGAGTTTCGTGCTGGTGCTGTTCTGGTTGCCGGAGTCGTTGCCGGCCTCGGAGCGTCGGGCGCAGGGGCCGCGGGTGTTGGCGGCGACGGTGGGTTCGTTGGTGCGGGATCGGCGGTTCGTTGCGCCGGTGCTGTCGCTGGGGCTGAGCTTCGGGATGTTGTTCACGTACGTGTCGGCGTTCTCGTTCGTGTCGCAGAACGAGTTCGGGGTCTCGCCGCAGACGTACGGGTGGTTGTTCGCGGTGAACGCGTTGGCGTCGATGATGGGTACGCAGGGCAACGGTCTGTTGGTGGGCCGGATGGACACCAAGCGTCGGTTGTTGATGGGTCTTCTGGTGGCGCTGGTGGCGGTGCTGACGCTGTTGGTGTTGGCGTTGACCGGGACGGCTCAGCTGTGGATGGTGTCGTCGCTGTTGGCGCTGATGATGCTCAGTGTCGGGTTCATCATGCCGAACGCGACGGTGTCGGCTCTGGACGGTCAGCCGGTGGCGGTGGCCGGTACGGCTTCTGCGTTGATGGGTTCGTTGCAGTTCGCGTTGGGCGGTGCGATCGCGGCTCTGGCGGGGATGACCCCTTCGGGTGAGGCTTCGTTGGTGAGTATGTCCGTGGTTATGGCGTCGGTGGCGGTGTTGTCGCTGCTTTCGTTCGTGTGGGGTGCGCGGGTAAAGGTGGGATGAGCCGGCGATCGGGAGTTTCTCCTAGGTTGCCGTTCGGTGGAGAAATGGGCACAGTAGGGCTCGATTCCCCGAATGAGGCGGGTGGGAACGGTGTGGCCCGCCTTCCGATGTGGCAGAGGATGAGTTGGTTATGGGCGAAACCCCCGGTTCGTTGGCTCGAGCGCAGTCCGGATTGGGCGACCACGTCTATGACGTGGCGACCTCTGACGCGCACGCCCAGGTGTTCTCGGTTCTGGTGGAGGATCGCTGGGAGCGTTTGACGGCGGGGGAGTTCGCGACCGAGGTGACGTCGGTGGCCAAGGGTCTGGTCGCCGCCGGGGTGTCCGAGGGCGATCGTGTGCTGGTGGTGGCGCCCTCCGGTCATGACTGGGTGCGTTTGGCGTACGCGGTGTGGTCGGTGCGCGGGGTGTTGGTGCCGCTCCCGGTGGAGGCCTCGGCGGAGCGGTTGGCGCATGTGGTGCGTCAGGTGCGCCCGGCGGTGGCGGTGGTGGCCGGGGAGCGGGCCCATCGTGTGCTGGTGGGCCTGCAGCGGGAGATGCCGGATCTGGGACGTGTGTGGCAGTACCAGGAGGGCTTGCCGGAGGTGGTGAGCCTGGGTGCGTACATGGACGCCACGGCGGTGCGTTTCCGGCGGGACGAGGTGGTGCCGGAGGATCCGGCGGTGGTGTTGTACCCGATGAGCACGGTGTCGCGTTCGATGCGCGGTGTGGTGCTCTCGCACGGGGCCCTGTTGTCGGCGGCGGCGGATCTGGTGGATCGGATGTGGCCGCGGTTGTCGGAGTTGGCCGCCGGGCGGGCGAGTGCGGTGGTGGACCTGCCGTTGTCGCAGTTGCCGGGGTTGTCGACGATGGTGGCGTGTGTCTTGTCCGGGGTCCGGTTGGGTGTGGCGGAGCCCGGGCGGTTGCGTGCGGAGTTGGCGCGGTTCAAGCCGACGGTGTTGGTGTGCGCGCCGAGGGATCTGGAGGGTGTGCACGGGGCGGAGCGGGCCACGGCGCATTCGACGGATTGGGACTCGGTGGGGACGTTCAACGCCGCGATGGACGCCGCGGTGCAGTTCGACCAGGCGAAGAAGAAGGGTGCCTGGGCCCGGTTGTCACGGTCGATGTACGACTGGTCCTTCTCCAAGATCCGGGAGGTTCTGGGGGGCCGGGTGCATCTGGCGGTGTGTTGGGGTGGTGGGCTGTCGGAGCGGTTGGACAGTTACTTCGGTGGTGTGGGTGTTCCGGTGATGCAGGTGTTCGGCGTCGCGGAGACGGCCGGGGTGTTCAGCGCCAACGCGGTGGGGGATCGTGTGCCGGGGACGGTGGGTCGGGTGTTGGCCGATCGTCGTTGGTGGGTTTCGCCCGAGGGTGAGTTGCACCTGCGGGGCGGTGCGGTGTTCTTGGGGTACTGGGCGGACGTGGAGGGGACGCGGGCGGCGTTCCGTGAGGGTTGGTTGGCCACGGGTGTGCTGGCCGACGTGGACGAGGCCGGTTTCGTGACGGTGCGGGGCCGTGTGCGGGCGCAGGCTTCGTTGGAGCCGGTGCCGGGGCGGTTCGTGCCGGAGTCGGAGCGGGCTTCGGGTGGTGTGGAGGAGGCCGTGGCTTCCGAGGTGTCGGTGGAGGAGCCCGGGGGGTTCGAGGAGCCTTGGGTGTCGCAGGCTCGTGCGGTGCGGGCCGAGCCGGAGTCGGTGGAGTCGGGTGTGGTGGCGCGTGCCGGTGAGGTGGAGCGGTCCTCTGATGCGGAGTTGGTGGCCGGTTTCGAGGAGCGGTTGCGGGCGCATCCTTTGATCAGTCAGGTGTTGGTGATAGTGGAGGGGCGTCCGTTCGCCAGTGCTTTGGTGACGTTGGTGCGTGATCAGTTGGAGTACTGGCGGTTGGTGAACGGGCGGCCGTTGTCGATGGCTCCGGAGGAGATCGCGGGGGATCGGGATCTCCTCCGGGAGGTGCAGGGGTTGGTGTACGAGGCCAATCGGAGTGTGCCGCGGCATTTGGCGGTGCGGTCGTTCCATGTGTTGGCCGAGGAGTTCACGGTGCAGTCGGGGTTGGTGCATCCGTCGGGTGAGTTGCGGCGGGACGCGGTGTTGCGTGCGTTCTCGGAGGAGATCGACGGGTTGTATCGGGTGCGCCGTGATTAGTGGTCGTTGAGTGTGGGGTGGTTGTGGCCGCGGTCCCTTGGGGGCCGCGGCCGTTTCGTTGTGTGCGGGGTCGGTTCTAGTGGGGTGGGTCTTGGCCGTTGAGGTAGGCGAGGACCGCCAGGACGCGGCGGCTGTCGTCGGAGGAGGGTGGTAGGTCGAGTTTGGTGAAGATGTTGTTGATGTGCTTGCTGACGGCTTTTTCGGTGATGTAGAGGCGTCCTGCGATGGCGGAGTTGGAGCGTCCTTCGGCCATTTCGGAGAGGACTTCGCGTTCGCGGGGGGTGAGTTGGGCCAGGGGGCCGCTCTGGTCTTGTCGGGCCAGGAGTTGGGAGATGACGGCGGGGTCCATGGCGGTGCCGCCGGAGGAGACGCGGCGGACGGCTTCGATGAACTGGTTGACGTCGAAGACGCGGTCTTTGAGGAGGTAGCCGACGCCTCCGGTGTCGTCGGAGAGGAGTTCGCGGGCGTAGAGCTGTTCGACGTGCTGGGAGAGCACGAGGATGGGCAGGCCCGGGATGTGGGCGCGGGCGGCTATGGCGGCTTGGAGGCCTTCGTCGGTGAAGGTGGGGGGTAGGCGTACGTCGACGACGGCGACGTCGGGTTTGTGTTCGGTGAGGGCCGCTTGGAGGTCGGGGCCGTTGTCGAGGGCGGCGACGACGGTGAATTCGTGGGCTTGGAGGAGCCTTATGAGTCCGTCGCGGAGGAGGGCAAGGTCTTCGGCGATGACAACGCGCACGGGATCTCCAGGGTGATGATGGTCGGTCCGCCTGTGGGGCTGGTGATGTTCATCGTGCCATCGAAGGCGTCGAGGCGGCGTGCGATGCCGTTGAGTCCGCTTTCGGGGGTGGGGGTGGCTCCGCCGTGGCCGTTGTCGGTGACGGTGATGATGAGGCGTTGTCGGCCGTGGTTGATGTGGATCCAGGCGTGGGTGGCGTTTGCGTGTTTGGCGGTGTTGGTGAGGAGTTCGGCGATGGCGAAGTAGGCGGCTGATTCGACGGGGTCTGCGGGGCGGCCGGGGAGGTGGGTGGTGACGGTGATGGGGAGGTTGTGGGTGAGGGCGAGGGCTTCGACGGCGCCGGGGAGTCCGCGTTCGACGAGGACGGGTGGGTGGATGCCGCGGACGAGGTCGCGGAGTTCGGTGAGGGCTTGGCGGGTGGTTTCGCGGGCTTCGGTGAGCATGTCGCGGGCGGCTTGTGGGTTGGTTTCGACGAGGTTTTCGGCCATGCCGAGGTTCATGCCGAGGGCGACGAGGCGGGCTTGGGCTCCGTCGTGGAGGTCGCGTTCGATGCGGCGGATTTCGGAGGCTTGGGTGTCTATGGTGTCGGCTCGGCTGGTGGCGAGGTGGGCGACGCGTGCGGTGAGTCGGGCTTTTTCGGAGGGGGCGAGGATGAGGTGGGAGAGGCGGGTGCAGGCGTTGGTGGTGTGGGG
>NZ_DYZD01000053.1 GCF_020741345.1 Nocardiopsis listeri | reverse complement strand
GAACGTATCCGGGGGTTCCGAACAGGCCCCAGGAATGCACGAGGAAGGCCAGGGCGAGCAGACCGGTGAAGAAGATCGGCAGTGAAACCCCCGCCAGGGCCACCGCCATCGCCAGCCGGTCGAAGAGGCTGCCCTTCCACACCGCGGAGATCACGCCCACCGCGATCCCGCCGACCAGCCAGATGATGCCGGCGCCCAGGGCCAGTGACGCGGTCACCGGGAGCCGGGCCAGGACCTCGGGGAAGACCTCCTGGTAGGTCTGGAAGGAATAGCCGAAGCAGGGGGCGGCGCACTCGATGGTGTCACCGCCGAACCGGTACCGGGCTCCGAAGAAGATTCCGCGGACGAACTCGCCGAACTGCACCGCGATCGGTTGGTCCAGCCCCAGTCGCTCGATGGTGGCCTGGATCGCCTCGGGTGTGGGAGCCCGACCCACGTACATGGTGGCGAGTTGTTCGGTGGTGCGGCCCGCCCATCGCGGCACCACGTAGAAGATGGCGAAGGTGACCATGGTGACCACGGCCAGGAGCAACAGACCGGCGCCCAGTCGGCGCAGGATGTAGGTCAACATGGCGCGAGCTCTCTATCGTCGGAACCATGGCCCCGGGGCCCGGGTCCGGGGCGACGGTGACTCCACCCCGAAGCCAAACCGTAGCCCACGGAAAACAGGCGATCACGTCTAGTGACCGGCGTGTACGCGGGGCGCCCCGACACGCCGAGGGCGGCGCCCCCTCAAGGAGACCGCCGCCCTCGGATCCCTCACACCGGTCAGTCGGTGTTGGTGGTGCCCAGGCTCATGTAGTCGTACATGCTGTAACCCGGGTGGTAGTACACGTTGGTCAGGTTGGCCGGACGGTACAGCACCGTGCGTTCGAACACCGCCGGCAGGACCGCGGCCTGCTCCATGGCACGTTCGTCGATCTGGGTGTAGATCGAGGCCCTGGCGTCGGGGTCCTCCTCGGAGACGACCTCGTCGAACCAGTCGTTGATCTGGTCGTCGTCCAGCTCGGAGATGTTGGAGTTGCCCGCAGCCTGGATGGCGTCACCGTCCAGGATCTTGCTCATGAAGCCGTAACCGCTGGCCCAGTCGGGCGCCCAGCCGTAGACGGTCAGCCCCAGGTCGTTGTCGTGCACGAAGTCCGGGGAACCCGCCTGCGTGTTGGTGAAGGTGTCGGACGGGTACTGCTTGATCTCCGTCTCGATGTTCACCCGGGCCAGCGCCTGCTGGAGCGCCTCGGCGGTGCTCACGTCGGAGGGGCGGTCGGCGCGGGCGCCGATGGAGGTGGAGAACCCGTCGGGCTGCCCGCACTCCTCCAGCTTCTCCTGCGCCATCTCCAGGTCGCCCTTGTCGTCCTCGGACGGGTACAGGTCGATGCTCGGGTCCGCCCCGGGCAGCGACGTGGGCATGATCTGGGTGGCGATGTCACCGCCGGTGTCGCCGCCCCAGGCACGCTGCAGGGCGTCCCGGTCCGCCGCGTACATGATGGCCTCGCGGCAGGCGGGGTCGTTCAGGGGTTCGATGACGGTGTTGATGTTGACGTAGCGCAGGGTGCTGGTCTGCGGGTTGTCGATGTTGTGGCGCTCGGCCTCGTCGGTGATCAGGGTGCCCTTCATGGCCGGGCCCACACCGGTGCCTCCCAGGTCGACGTCGAGCTCGCCGTTGACCAGACGCTGGTCGATCTCGTTCTGGTCCACACCCAGCTGCACCTCGACCCGGTCGGGCAGCGCCTTGCGGATCGGGTCGGTTTCGGGGTCCCACTCCTCATTGCGCACCAGGTTCAGGGACGCACCGGGCCGGTACTCGCCGTCGAACTTGTACGGACCGGAGGAGACCACGTTGCTCTGGTACTGCTCACCACGGTCGGCGTCGGCCGGAACCGGCGCGGTCTGCGGCTGGATGAGCACGTACGGGAACTCCGAGAAGCTCGTGTTCAGGTGGAAGATCAGGGTGTGGTCGTCCGGGGTCTCGATCCCGTCGAACCCTTCGAGCGGGTCGTCCTCATTGGCGTAGGGGCCCTCGTAGTCGTCGCTGTCGGCGAGCAGGTCCTGGAAGTACTTGGGGCCGTTGGGGAGCGCCTGGTCACCGAAGTTGCTGCGCGCGATGGCGTACTTGACGTCCTGGGCGGTGATCTCCGAGCCGTCCTCGAAGCGCAGGCCCTCCTTGAGGCGGACCGTCCACTCCGTGGAGTCCTCGTTGCCCTCGGGCAGCTCCTCGGCGAGGTCTGGCTGTAGCTCCACGCCCTGTTCGCCGGGGGCTTCGGTGTAGGTCAGCAGGGTTCGAGCGTAGTAGCGAGAGAAGTTCCAGACGTACGCGTAGTAGGTGTTGCCCGGATCCGGTGAGTCGAAGTCGGCGGAGATGGCGTAGCGCAGGGTTCCGCCGGTCTCGTCGGACGGGTTGACGACGGTGGTCTCGCCCTCGTTGAACTCGGCGTCGGACTCTCCCGCCCCGCCTCCCCCGCCCGCACCGCCACAGGCGGTCAGGGCCAGGGCCAGGGCGGTGCCGGCCGCGGCGGGCGCCATGATTCGTCGGAGCACGCCGGACCGCCGGAGCGGCCCCTGACGCGTGAAGTGATGGGTGGTCACCTTGCCTCCTGGTGGGATTCGGTGGTGGTGGCGTGCGGCGCACGTCCTCGTGAGTGGGTCGGTACCGACCGTAATGACCATAGACGGGGTCTTTCAGTCGGAGGAACGCGGGTCGAAGGCGTCGCGCAGACCATCACCGAAGAGGTTGAACGCCAGGACGGTGATGAAGATGGCCAGACCCGGGACGATCACGAAGTGCGGTGATGTGGTGTAGAAGCGCAACGCGTTCTCCAACATGCCGCCCCAGGTCGCCATGGGCGGGTTGATACCCACCCCCAGGAAGCTCAGGGCCGCTTCGAAGAGGATGTTGGTGGGGATCAGCAGGGTGGAGTAGACGAGGATCGGGGTGATGAGGTTGGGCAGGATCTCACGGAAGACGATGTGGGTGTTGCCGGCTCCGAGGCTGCGGGAGGCCTCCACGAACTCGCGTTCCTTGAGGGTGAGGGTCTGTCCGCGCACGATGCGGCCGATGTAGGGCCAGTTGAAGAACCCGATGATGAACACCAGGACGCCGATGCGCAGGTAGTTGCCTTCCAGGCCGAAGGCACCGTCGGGGATGACGCCGACCAGGGCGATGGCGAACAGCAGCAGCGGGAAGGCGAGGAAGATGTCCATGGTGCGGCTGATGACGGTGTCGACCCAACCGCCGAAGTAGCCGGCGAGGATGCCGAGGACGGTCCCGATGACCACGCACACCACGGTGGCGACGGTGGCGACCAGCAATGAGGTCCGAGCGCCGTAGACGATGCGGCTGAACAGGTCGCGCCCGTTGACGGGTTCGACCCCCAGAAGGTGTTCGGCGCTGATACCGCCCCAGGGGTCGAGCCCTTGGGCGGTGTCGTCGGGATCGCGCAGTACACCACCGGTGAGCGGGTCGACGAGCCCCTGGTCGAACTGGTTGGGCGGGTGACCGAACCAGGCGGTGAGCAACGGCGCGAACAGCGCGATGAGGATGAGCAGGATGACGATGACTCCGCCGGCCATGCCGACCTTGTCCTTACGGAAGCGTCGCCAGGCGATCTGGCGCAGGGATCTGCCGGCGGCGCCCTCGGCGCCCGCCGCGACGGCTTCCGGGTCGGCGTGCTGGGACGACTCGGGCACGTCCATCGGCGTGGTCATGTACCCCCGCCCCCGCTCTCTACGAGTGACTGCATCACCACACAGAGTGTGCACCAGGGGTCGTGAGGGTTTCCAGTGTCCGCGCCGGAAGCGGACGGGCCGGGCACCCGTTTTTCGGAAATGCCCGACCCGACCCGCCATGAGCTGGTTCGTTCGGTGATTCGACCGTTCGGCCGTCAGCGGCCTCGCAGATCCCGGTAGCGGCGGACCAGCGCCTCGGTCGAGGCGTCCAGGCCGGGCACCTGGGCCCCCTCGGTGAGCGCGGGCTCCACCTTCTTGGCCAGGACCTTGCCGAGCTGGACCCCCCACTGGTCGAAGGAGTTGATGTTCCACACCGCGCCCTGCACGAACACCTTGTGCTCGTAGAGGGCGACGAGCTGACCCAGAGTGGAGGGGTCGAGCCGTTCGGCCAGGATCGTGGTGGTGGGCCGGTTGCCCGGGAAGGAACGGTGCGGCACCAGTTCGGGGCTCACCCCCTCGGCTGCGACCTCCTCCTCTGTGCGCCCGAAGGCCAGGGCCTGACCCTGCGCGAACAGGTTGGCCATCAGCAGGTCGTGTTGGGGCACCAGCGACTCGGCCAGGTCGGGGGCCGGTCGGGCGAAACCGATCAGGTCGGCCGGAACGAAGCGGGTGCCCTGGTGCAGCAGCTGGAAGTAGGCGTGCTGGCCGTTGGTGCCGGGGGTGCCCCACACCACGGGACCGGTCTGCCAGGTGACGGGCCGCCCATCGCGCTGGACCGACTTGCCGTTCGACTCCATGTCGAGCTGTTGCAGGTAGGCGGGGAAACGCGACATGTGGTGGCTGTAGGGCAGCACGGCGTGCGACTGGGCGTCGAAGAAGCCGCCGTACCAGACACCGAGGAGCCCGAGCAGGAACGGCAGATTGCGTTCGACGGGCGCGGTGGCGAAGTGGGTGTCCATGAGGTGGAACCCGGCGAGCATCTCCCGGAAGGACTCCGGTCCGATCGCCACCATGAGGGACAGGCCGATGGCGGAGTCGTAGGAGTAGCGGCCGCCCACCCAGTCCCAGAACTCGAACATGTTGGCGGTGTCGATGCCGAACTTCGCGACCTCTTCGGCGTTGGTGGACACGGCCACGAAGTGGCGGGCGATCGCATCGTCGCCGGCACCGAGCCCATCGAGCAGCCAATCGCGGGCGACGGAGGCGTTGGTGATGGTCTCGATCGTGGTGAAGGTCTTGGACGCCACCACGAAGAGGGTGCGTTCGGGGTCGGCGTCGATGAGCGCCTCGTTCAGGTCGGTGCCGTCCACGTTGGAGACGAACCGGAACTCCAGACCGCGGTCGGTGTAGGGGCGAAGCGCCTCGTAGGCCATGGCCGGGCCCAGGTCGGATCCGCCGATACCGATGTTGACCACGCGGGTCACCGGCCTGCCGGTGTGGCCGAGCCAGGTGCGCGAGCGCACCTTCTCGGCGAAGCCCGCCATCTTGTCCAGGACCTCGTGCACCTCGGGAACCACGTCCTGGCCGTCGGCTCGGACGACCTGCCCTCGGGGCGCGCGCAGAGCGGTGTGCAGGACGGCACGGTCCTCGGTGAGGTTGATGTGCTCACCGCCCAGCATGGCGTCGCGCAGTCCGGTCACCCCGGTGGCGGCGGCCAGGTCGGACAGCAGCCCCAGGGTCCGGTCGGTGACCAGGTTCTTGGAGTAGTCGACGTGCAGCGAACCGACGTCGAGGCCGTAACGCTCGGCCCGCTTCGGGTCGTCGGCGAAGAGCCCGCGCAGATGGGTGTCGCCGAACCCGTCACGGTGCTCACGCAGGCGGACCCACTCGTCCCTGCGGTCCAGCGGAGTGCCGGCGTGACCGCCGGTGCCCTCGGTTGACGGCAGGGGTGTGCTGGCAGACATCCGGTGACTCCTCGTCGTCCATGCTCCGGGTGGGCGCGCGGGTCCACGGTCGCCCGGCCCACGCGCCGCGCCCATGATCGGTGGCTGTGTCCCTACCCTCCCACGAAAGGTGTCGGCACCGTGGACCATGCGGGTGGCGCAGGTCAGACGGGACTGCGGTCACCGCTCTGGTCGGTCTGCCGCTCGCGCAGGTGGGCGATCTCCTCGCGTAGGGAGCGCAGTTCGGAGAGGATCTGGCGCTGGCCCTCGTCGGGACCGCCCGAGGGATCGCCGTCGGGACCCCTCGCGCTCTGTCCGGGCTCGCCACCGCCACCGGCCTCGCGCTCCTCGATCCCCGCCTTGTCGAGCGCCTCCACGGCAACGGCGATGAACAGATTGAGAGCGATGAGCGTGGAAACCAGCACGAAGACCACGAAGAAGACCCAGGCCAGGGGTTGGGTCTTCATGACCTCCTGGGCGATGTTCCCCCAACCGTCCGCGGTGAAGATCTGGAAGAGGGTGAACAGGGAGGTCCACAGGTCACCGAAGTAGCGGGGAGAGTCGTCACCGAAGAGCTTGGTGGCCATCACCGCCGACACGTAGAGCAGCAGCGCCACCAGCACCATGATGGAGGCCATGCCGGGCAGAGCACGGAAGAGGCCCGCCACCACGTGGCGCAGGGTCGGTATCACCGACAACAGCCGCAGGACACGCAGGACCCTGAGCACACGCAATACCGCGAACGGGCCGGTGGCCGGCATCAGCGCGATACCGATGATGATCACGTCGAACCAGCCCCAGGCGTCACGCAGGAAGTCCTTGCGGTGCGCGAATATCCGCAGGGCCAACTCGATGACGAAGAGGGTCAGGATCATTCTGTCGATGCCGGTGAGCAGGTCACCGTGTACCTTCATCACCGATTTGGACGTCTCGAAGCCGAGGATGACGGCGTTGATCAGGATGAGGGTGATGACTCCACCCTGGAACCAGGATGCGTCGACCAGGGATCGGACCCGTTCGCGTACGGTCACTAGGAGGGGAACTCCGTCTCTTGCATGTCGGACAGGCGACGAAAAATCCTACCGTCGCGCACTGCACCCCGTTTGACCCTCGTCGCCCTCGATACTCGGCCCACTGGTGTCCACCGGCGGAAACGGGCATGATCGACATAGGAACCGAGGCGAGGGGGCCGCCTGTGACGGAATCCGCGAACACGACCGGAGAACTCGGCGGGGACGACGAGGACATCGACGACGTCGACGCCGAGATGGACGTAGGAGATCCGGGCCAGGACACCGCCGTGGCGGAGTACCTGGAGGAGCATCCGAACGACTACCGCATCGAGGAGATCGATGACCACGAGGTACTCGGTATAGACGCCGAGACGCGCCAGGAGGTTCCTGATCAGGCCACCGGAACCGAGGACGAGAACCCACCCGCACGAAGCCGTGAGGAGACGGCACGCCTACTGCGCGCCGAGCAGTACGCCGAACGCGTGGAGCGCCGTTTGGAGGGGTGAGCACCCGTACGGCGTCCCGCCGTGGAGCTCGCGGCTCCACCAAGGCCCTCAGCCCTCGGGGCCGCCTACGGGTGAGGGATTCACGGAGCGCAGGTGGGCGCGCAGCCAGCGTTCCACTCGCAGGACGTGGGCGGTCGCCGTCGCCCGCGCGGCCTCGGGGTCGCGATCGCGAAGGGCCTCCAGGATACGCCGATGGTCCTCGTGCAGGTCCCGGGCGACCCCTTCCGCGTCGTGACCGGCCCAGACCCGTTCATTGAGGGTGGGCGAGGAGAGCCCGGCGTGCACCGCGGACAGGGTGGCGTTGCCGGCGCATGCCACGATCCTGCGGTGGAAGCCGAGATCGAAGGCGCCGGAGTCGCCCGGCTCGGCGGAGCGGTCGGTGTCCTCCAGCCGATCCAGCATCTCGCCGATGTGGTCCAGGTCCTCATCGCCGGCACGGGCGGCGGCGATGGCGGTGGCGGCGGGTTCGATCATCCGTCGTACCTGCAATACCTCCAGCAGGGTGGGATCGGGAGAGACCTCTGAGAGCACCCCGAAGGCCTCCAGGAGGTCGTCGGGACGCAGGGCGGTGACGTACACGCCCGCGCCATGGCGGACCTCCAGGACGCCGAGGGTGGTGAGGATGCGAATGGCCTCGCGCACCGAGCCACGGGAGACACCGAAGCGGGCCGAAAGGTCGCGTTCCGTGGGCAACCGCTGTTGAGGTCCTACCTCTCCCGCCGAGATCATCGCCTTGATCTGCTCGACCGTCCGCTGTGCGACCGGTGTGCGCACCCCGTCACCCACGCCGCTCTCCCATATTCGTCGCTGTGAACACGCGAGCATCCTACCCGCTCGGCTTTTCGACCCCTTGCCCACGGCATCAAGTTGCTGCACAGTGGTCGGACCACTCGGCGTACCGTTCACGCGGCGCGTCGAGCGCCCCGTCGGCGTCGAGCCCCGCATCATCATCGAGTGGGACCGATGGGGGCACGAAGGAGGCACATGCGGATCGCGTTGTTCATCACCTGCGTCAACGACACACTCTTTCCCGACACCGGCCGCGCGGTCGTGCGGTTGCTGGAGCGGCTGGGTCACGAAGTGGTCTTCCCCGCCGGCCAGACCTGCTGCGGACAGATGCACTACAACACCGGCTACCGACGGCCCGCGGCCCGCCTCGCGGTGCGCTTCGCCCAGACCTTCGAGAGGGCCGACGCCGTCGTGGTCCCGTCCGCCTCGTGCGCGGCCATGGTGCGGGACCACTACCCGAAACTGGGCCGGATCGGCAGCCGGCTGTCCCGGAGGATGGCCGACCTGGGACCTCGCGTGTACGACCTCACCGAGTTCCTCGTGGACGTGCTCCAGGTGACCGACGTGGGCGCGTACTACCCGCACAAGGTGGTCTACCACCCCACCTGTCACGGGCTGCGGTTCCTGGGTCTGGGAGACCGGCCCTACCGACTACTGCGCTCGGTGCGCGGCCTTGAGTTGTTGGAACTGCCCGGGGCCACCGAGTGCTGCGGGTTCGGCGGCACGTTCTCGGTCAAGAACGGCGACGTGTCCGCCGCGATGGGCTTCGACAAGGCGCGCCACGCGGTGGAGACCGGCGCAGAGGTGCTGTGCGCGGTGGACAACTCGTGTCTGATGCACATCGGCGGGACGCTGTCGCGACAGCGGTCGGGCATGCGGATCGCCCACATCGCGGAGATCCTGGCGAGCACGGAGAAGGAGCACGCGACCCTATGAGCAGTGCGACGTTCCTGGGCATGCCGCCCTTCCCCGAAGCGGCCCGTAGCGCCGTGGAGGACTCACGCACCCGGCACAACCTGCACAAGGCCACGCACACCATCCGAGGCAAACGCGACGCCGTCGTCGGCGAGCTGGGCGACGACTGGCAGCGCCTGCGCGCCGAGGGCGAGGCGGTCAAGACCCACACCCTGCGCCACCTGGACCACTACCTGGAGAAGTTGGAGGAGTCGGTCCAACGCGCGGGCGGCACCGTTCACTGGGCGTCCGATGCCGCCGAGGCCAACGCGATCGTCACCCGCCTGGTGAAGCGGACCGGTGAGTCCGAGGTGGTCAAGGTCAAGTCGATGGCCACCCAGGAGATCGAGCTCAACAACGCCCTGGAGGCGGCGGGCATCACCGCCTACGAGACCGACCTTGCCGAGCTGATCGTGCAGTTGGGCAAGGACCTGCCCTCCCACATCCTGGTGCCGGCCATCCACCTGGGCCGTGCCCAGATCCGGGAGATCTTCCTGGACAAGATGGCCGAATGGGGCGTTCCCGCGCCGGAGGGCCTGACCGACGACCCGCGGGCGCTGGCCGAGGCCGCCCGAGTCCACCTTCGGGAGTTGTTCCTGCGCGCGAAGGTGGCGGTGTCGGGCGCCAACTTCGCGGTGGCCGACACCGGCACGCTCGTGGTCCTGGAGTCGGAGGGCAACGGGCGCATGTGTCTGACCATGCCGGAGACGCTCATATCGGTGGTGGGCATCGAGAAGATCGTGCCCACGTGGTCCGACCTCGAGGTGTTCATGCAGTTGCTGCCGCGTTCCTCCACGGGTGAGCGGATGAACCCCTACACCTCGACCTGGACCGGTGTGACGCCCGGGGACGGGCCTCAGGACTTCCACCTGGTGCTGTTGGACAACGGTCGCACCGACGTGCTCGCCGACACCGTGGGACGCCAGGCGCTGCGCTGCATCCGGTGTTCGGCGTGTCTGAACATCTGCCCGGTCTACGAACGCACCGGCGGTCACGCCTACGGTTCGGTCTACCCGGGGCCGATCGGTGCGATCCTCAGCCCACAGCTGCGCGGGATGTCCTCGGAGGTGGACCGTGCGCTGCCGTACGCGTCGTCGCTGTGCGGGGCCTGTTACGACGTGTGCCCGGTGGCCATCGACATCCCCGAGGTGTTGGTGCACCTGCGCGAACAGGTGGTGTCCACCGATGCCCCCCTGGGCGAGAAGGCCATGATGGCGGGGGCCGAGGCGGTGTTCGGCTCCTCGAAGGCGTTGGAGGCGGTCCAGCGCGCGGCCGGTGCGATGCGCGGCGCGGTGCCCCGGCACCTGCCGGGGCTCGCGGGCGAGTGGACCGACACCCGGGACATCCCCCACATCCCCAAGGACTCCTTCCGTAAATGGTGGAACGAACGAGAGGAGGGCCGGTGATGGGCGGCTCCCGTGAACGTGTGCTGGCGCGGGTTCGCGCGGCGTTGGCCGACGTGCCCGCCGACGAGCCGGTGGAGCGTCGTCCGTCTCGCTCCTACGCCGACGGGCACTTCGAGGGGGACGCCCTGGAGGTGTTGGTGGACCGCTTGTTGGACTACAAGGCGTTGGTGGAGCGGGTGGCGGAGGAAGAACTTCCGGTTCGGATCGCGGCGGCGTTGGAACGGCGCGGCGCGGCTCGTGTGGCGGTCCCGCCCGGTTTGCCGCCGGAGTGGTCGGTCGGGGTTTCGGTGGAGTGTGTGGAAGATCGGCCCGACGCCCCGTTGTCGGCGGCCGACCTGGACGCCATCGACGGGGTGGTGACCGGTTGCGCGGTGGCCATCGCCGAGACGGGCACCATCGTCCTGGACGCGGGCCCCGATCAGGGCCGCCGGGCGTTGACCCTGGTCCCCGACTACCACCTGTGCGTGGTCCGGGCCGACCAGGTGGTCGACGGGGTCCCGGCGGGGGTGCGCCGGTTGAATCCGTCCCGCCCCCTCACCTGGATCAGTGGCCCCTCGGCGACCAGCGACATCGAACTCAACCGGGTGGAGGGCGTGCACGGCCCGCGCACCCTGGAGGTGCTGTTGGTGGAGACCGACATCTGAGAGCGGCCCGATCATCGCAGGTGTGGGCGGCCAGGGTAGGGCGTGCCTTACCTCGGTGGGTGAGGCACGCCCTCGACCGCTTCTCCGGCCTGCCCTCTCGTGCGGAGCGGCTCCGAATCCCTAGCGTTGACGGGAAACGGAGTCGACACGAGGGACGGATCGCATGCCACTCCCCCTACGAACGATCGGCGCCCTGGCCGGGGCGCTCTGCCTGGTCACCGTGACCGCCTGCGGCGTGGAGGACGCCGCACTGACCGGCGCCGAGGAAGAGCACCCGACGCCTCCCCGGGTGGCTCTGCCCCGACCCACCGGCGAGTACGCGGTGGGCGGCACTCGATTCCACCTGGTGGACGATGAACGCGAGGATCCGTGGGTCGGCGGCGACCGGGAACTCATGGTGACGATGTGGTACCCGACCGAGGCCGACACCGGAGAGCGGGCGCCCTATCTGACCGAGGCGGAGGCCGAGGCGACACTGGCCGAACTCGAACTGGACGACCTTCCCGCCGAGTCGCTCATCCAGGTGGACACGCACACCTCGCCGGGAACCGCCCCCATCGGCGAGGCCGGTCTGCCGCTGGTGCTGTTCTCCCCCGGTGCCGGGCTCTCCAGGGTGTGGGCGTCCTCGCTCGCCACGGAGTTGGCCTCGCACGGATTCGCGGTGGCGGGGATCGACCACCGGCACGAGGCCGCCCCGGTGGAGTTCCCCGACGGGCTGGTCGAGGAGTGCACCGGCTGCCTGGCCCAGGACTGGGAACTGGGCGCTCGCACCCGCGCCGCCGACGTCTCCTTCCTGCTCGACGAGCTGGAAAACGGCCAGGCACTGGAATGGTCTCCATCCCTGGACACCAAGGCCGTGGGCATGGTCGGTCACTCCTGGGGTGGCAGCGCGGTCGCCCAGAGCCTGTTAGACGAGGATCGGGTGGCCGCCGGGATCAACCTGGACGGGCCTTACTACGGCTCCCAGTTGGGAGGTGAGATCGACCGGCCTCTGGCGCTGCTCACCAACGACCAGGGCAACTCCTGGGAGGGGTGGGAGGAGCGTTGGGAGGGTCTGACCGGTTGGCGGCAGTGGATCCGCGTCACCGACTCGGGCCACTCCAACGCACTGGACAGGGGCGTGATCATGGACCGGTCGGGCCTGCGCGACCTGCTCACCCCGGAGCAGTGGAGGGCACAGTTCGGTGATCTGGAGCCCGAGCACGGTGTGCGACTGACACGCGATTACTCCACCGGGTTCTTCGACCACCACCTGCGTGGCGGCGAGCAACCGATCCTGGACGACCCGCAGAGCGTCCACCCCGAACTGGTCGAGGTGGGCCCGGAAGAGTGAGGCCCTTCTCCGCAGGTCGGTGGGGGCACCGGCACGTCGGCTCGAACGTGCCGGTGCCCCCCTTTTCTGTGTTCACCGCTCCGGAGTCACCTGCGATAAGTCGCAAAGCCCGATGGGGTAAGGCTTTCGACCTTGTGGAATTCGCTTTCCCAGAGGGAGAATACGGCTGCCCCGCCGCCACGGCGGCCCACCGTGAAGGGAACCCATGACCGACTCCACCCCCGCCATCGACGCCACCGTCCCCCACTCCGCCCGAGTGTGGAACTACTGGCTCGGGGGCAAGGACCACTACCCGGTGGATCGAGAGCTGGGCCAGCAGATCGAACAGGCCTTCCCCGAGATCGTGGAGATCGCCCGGGCCGACCGGCAATTCATCATCCGCTCCATCACCCACCTGGCCAAGGAAGAGGGCGTCCGCCAGTTCCTCGACGTCGGCACCGGGCTGCCCACCGCCAATAACACCCACCAGGTCGCCCAGACCGTCGCACCGGACGCCAAGGTCGTCTACGTGGACAACGACCCCATGGTGTTGGCCCACGCGCGCGCCCTGCTCACCAGCGCTCCCGAGGGCAGCACCCACTACATCGACGCCGACCTGCTCGACCCCGACTCCCTGCTGGTCCAGGCCCGTGAACACCTGGACTTCACACAACCGATCGCGCTGACCTTCATGGGCACACTCGTGCACTACCCGGCCGACGACGAGCTCTACGCCCTCGTTCGCACCTACGTGGACGCGCTGCCCTCGGGAAGTTTCCTGGCCCTGAACGACAGCACCGACACCAGTCAGCAGATCATCGACTCGGCCGTCGCGTGGAACCAGAACGCCGCCCTGACCATCCACCTGCGCTCTCCCGAGCAGGTCGAGGCCTACTTCGAAGGGCTGGAACTGTTGGAGCCCGGGGTCGTCTCCCTCCCGTACTGGCGGCCCGACCCGTCCCAGGTCGGGGAGATCCGCGAGACCGCCCAGTACGGAGGCGTGGCCCGCAAACCCTGACACCCACGGACGAAGCGCACCTGTACCGGCCGGTAGGATGGCCTGTCGGTTCAGGCCCCTTCGACCAGGGAGAACACGTGGGCAGGAAAGGCCGCCGGCACGGCACCGACCGGGACGTCCAAGAGTGGTCCGGTCCCTCCCCCGACGACACCCCCATGGAGGTGATCGGCCAGGCCGTCGACGCCATCGTGGGTCACCGAGAAGGGTCCGGGGTTGACCTCGCGGCGGCCCGCCTGGCCGACGTGGAGGACGCGCACTGGGCGGGGGCGGCCGCGCGCTCGCTCTTCGACACCCTGCTGTTCGGGGTGGCCGACGCCTGGGCACGTGGTTGGCAACCCGCCGAGACCGTCCGTCACGTTCGGCGTGAGGCGGACGCGTTGGCCGCGGCGGTGTGCGCCGACGCCGTCACCGTCGACCTGGAACGCCATTCCCTCGCCACCGTGGACCCGCGGTGGACCGAGCAGGTGCGCGCCCTTGGAGTGGACTCCGCCCACCTGTCGGAGGAACGGCATCTGGACCACCTGGCCGCCGAGCACGGGCTGATGCGGTTCGAAGCGGTCGAGGTGGTGTTGCGGCTGCTGGCGACCTTGCGCACCCTTCCACCCATGCGTCGTCTGGGCCCACCGCCCGGGACGTTCCGGCCCGGTACCCGGGCCCCGGCGACCGTGGACCGGGGTCGGTTGCAGCGGGTTCGGGCGTTGCTGGCCAAGGCGGAGTCCACCGAGTTCCCCGAGGAGGCCGAGGCGCTGACCGCCCGCGCCCAGGAGATGATGGCCCGACACAGCATCGATCTGGCCCTGGTGGAGGCCGACCCCGAGGAGCCGGACGCCGCCTCCGCGCGCAGGCTTCCGGTCGACTCCCCTTACGACGAGCACCGTGCCGTGCTGCTCAACGAGGTGGCCGAGGCCAACCACTGTCGGGCCGTGTGGCACCGCGAACTGGGGCTGAGTACCGTGATGGGTTTCCCCGGCGACGTGGAGGCGGTGGACCTGCTCTATACGTCGTTGTTGGTGCAGGCGGAGAAGGCCATGCGGGTGAGCGGATCGGCTCGGGACAGGTCCGGGCGCGGGGCGCGCAAGGACTACCGGGCCTCGTTCATGGCGGCGTTCGCCGTGCGGGTCGGGGAACGGCTCACCGAGTCCGCGCGGGCGGCCGAGGAGGCGGTCGGCGTCGAGACCGGCACCGACCTGGTTCCGATGTTCGCCGCGCGGGAGGCCGCGGTGGAGGCCGCCATGGACGAGGCGTTCGGTGCGTTGACCACCTCGCGGGTGCGAGGCCCGGCCGACCCCGACGGATGGTACGAGGGCAGGGCCGCCGCCGATGCCGCGTCCCTGGGCACCCGCAGCGGTGTCACCCGCTGAGCCCCTCGGCCAGACCGGGTTCCGGACCGGTCGAGTACCGGTCCGGGGAAAACCGGTGGCTCTTGGGAGAGCGGCGCCGGTAGAACCTCTCTATGCACAAATACCCTCGTACCCGGCACATTCGTGGGTCGCGACTTCAGGTCGGCGACCACGACCTGAGCGCGGCGCCCTTCGACGTGCTGCGCGGGCGACACCTCGTGGTGGAGGAGAAGCTCGATGGGGCCAACGCGGGGATCGGTTTCGGGCCCGGCGGTGGACTGCGGTTGCAAAGCCGGGGCCACTACCTGACCGGAGGTCCGCGAGAGCGCGGGTTCGGCCCGTTCAAGGCCTGGGCCGCGACCGTGGCCCCGACATTGTGGCCACGGTTGGGTGAGCGCTATGTGCTGTACGGGGAGTGGCTGTACGCCAAGCACACGGTGTTCTACGACAGGCTCCCTCACTACTTCTGTGAGTTCGACGTGCTGGATACCTCGGAAGGCGCTTTCCTCTCCACGCGACGGCGACGCGAGCTGTTGGCGGGCACCCCGGTGGTGTCGGTACCGGTGCTGTATGAGGGCTCGATCGCGTCCCTCGACGCACTCACCGCGTTGGTGGGCCCCTCGCTCTACCGCAGTGAGGGCTGGCGCGAGACTCTGTCCGAGGCGGCGGTGGCCGGTGGCGTCGCTCCCGAGCGGGCGTTGACCGAGACCGACACCTCCGACCTCATGGAGGGCCTGTACGTCAAGGTCGAGGAGGGCGACCTGACCGTCGACCGGTACAAGTGGGTGCGTTCGGGGTTCACCTCCGCCCTTTCGAACTCGGGCGGCCACTGGATGAACCGTCCCCTCATCGCCAACGCCCTGGCCGACCCGGAGGTGCCCTATGCGGGAGTTCACTGACCTGTGCCCCGCTCCCCCGCACTGGGATCTGGATTGGAGCACCGTACGGGAGGCTTTCGGGTGGGTGCGCGACCTGGCCGGGGTCGAACAGGATCCCGTGCACCACGCCGAGGGCGATGTGGAGGTGCACACCCGAATGGCGTGCGAGGCACTGGCCGAGCTGCCCGCATGGAGGGCCAGGCCGGAGTCGGAACGGGTTCTCCTGTTCACCGCGGTGCTCTTGCACGACGTGGCCAAACCCGTGTGCACGCGGCGGGACGAGGAGGGACGCGTCACCGCACACGGGCACTCGCGCCGGGGCGACCTCATGGCGCGTCGCATCCTGTGGGAGGTGGGGGCTCCGATCGACCGACGCGAGCACGTGGCGTCCCTGGTACGCCACCACCAGCTGCCGTTCTGGGCCCTGGAACGCCCCGACCCGCGCAAGACCGCGTTCCGGGTGAGCCTCACCGCGCGCAACGACGACCTGGCGCTGTTGGCCACCGCCGACATCTTGGGCCGGCGTTGCGAGGACACCGCCGAGGTGCTGGAGAACATCGACCTGTACACCGAGTACTGCGCCGAGCAGCGTTGTCTGGACGGTCCTCGCGACTTCCCCTCCGACCACGCCCGGTTCTGGTTCTTCCGCAAGCCCGACCGCGACCCCGACTACGCCGCCCACGACGACACGCGGCTCACCGTCACGGTGATGTCGGGGTTGCCCGGTGTGGGCAAGGACCACTGGATCGGAGAACACCGCCCCGATCTGCCCGTGGTGAGTCTGGACGCGTTGCGCGCCGAGCTGGGGATCGCGGCCACCGCCGACCAGCGCCCGGTCGCCGCGGCGGCCGCCGAACGCGCCCGTGAGCACCTGCGCGCCGGACGTTCCTTCGTATGGAACGCCACACACGTCTCGCGTGACCTTCGCGACCGGTCCGTGGGCTTGGCCGCGGACTACCGGGCACGGGTGGAGATCATGGCGTTGGAGGCCCCGCCCCGGGTCCTGCGGGATCGGATGGCGCGGCGGTCGGCCCCTGTTCCGACCGCCGCGATGCGGCGCCTGGTCCACAGGTGGGAGGCGCCCGATCCGACCGAGGCCCACCGTGTCGTGCACGACGTGACCGCGTGAACCCGATCCGGATTCGAATCCGGGTTCGGCAGGGGCCTGTCGGAGTTCAGGAGGTGCCCGGCGCCGTCCCGGACGGAGTGCTCTCGGGGGCGGCCCCGGCCATCAGCCAACGGGTGACGCCGATCTCCAACAGGGAACGGTGTGGGTCGGATCCATAGGGCGTGCGGGGATCCCAGCCGTAGCGGTCCTCGAAGGCGGCGAGCACGTCGTCGGGGAAGTCCTCACGCACGGTCGCCAGGCCCTGGGCCACGACGGGGTGGTCGCCATCCTCCAGAGCCAGACTCACCCTGGGGTCGCGCAGCGCGTTGCGGACTTTGACCGAGTGCGTCGAGGCCCCGATCCACCAGCGTTCGCGCAGGTGGACGAACCACACGGGCACCAGGTGCGGCGAACCGTCCGCGCGCAGGCTGCACAGCCAGACGTTGCGGTCGCCCGCCAAGCGTCGCAGGACGCCTCGGGGGGTGGGGGCCGGGTTCGGGCTGTCCTCGCCGGTCACGTCTCTCCTTCATTTCGGTTCACCGGACGAGGCTAGGACCTCGACCCTCGTTGAGGTCAACCGACCGAATCCACGTTCGGACCGAACTGAATCAAAAACGCGGGAAAAAGTCGACACATCACGATTCCCCCCTTGCCACTCGGCGCCACACGTTCTACAACCACGGGCAAGGTGAATTCTTTCCCGCTACGATGATCGCTGTCTTGGAGAACGGCGTCGATCACGCGACCGGGGCACCACAGGCCCGACCACACAGCACGTTCCGAATTTGCGTTTATCACCTGAACGTCCTTTTCGGACCTTTTGGGCCACACCGTTCAACCACCGGCACGGATAGCGATGTCCAGCACAGACCAACTCAATGGGGAGACCGTTCCGCCACGGGCGGGCGCCGGTTGGCGTCACCATTTCGCCCTGTTGTGGAGCGGAGTGGCCCTGTCCGGCCTCGGCACCATGACGTTCGGGTTGGCCATCCCGCTCTTGGCTCTGTTCCACACGGGCTCCCCCTCCCTGGCCGGATGGATCGCGGCGGCGGGGATGGTTCCACGGACCCTGCTGCACATCCCGGTCGGGTTGGTGGTCGACCGACACGATCCCCGCAGCGTCATGGTCGTCGGCCTCCTCGGTCGCATCCTGTGCGTGGCGCTGTTCGTCGTCCCCGTCCTGGTACTGGACGCCCCCGTGGCGATCCTCGCCCTCGCCTCGGCCCTGCACGGGGTGTGCGGAACCCTGCACTCCACCGCGGGCGCGGCCGCCGTCCCCCGTCTTGTCCCTCACGAGGAGTTGGCCGGGGCCGCCGCCAAGAACGAGGCTCGCAACGACGCCACCCAGATGCTCGGGCGTCCTTTGGGCGGGGCCCTGTACGGGCTGGCGCATGGGCTACCCGCGTTGTTCGACGTCCTGGTGTGCCTGCTGTCGTTGTGGGCCACGCTGCTCCTTCCCCCCATGCGCCGACGCAGCGCCCCGACGCGAGACCACCGGGATCACCGACGCGGATCCAGGGTCGCCGGGTTGGCCCGCGAACTCGCCGGGGGATTCGTCCTGGTGCGCGGTGACCGTTTCCTCCTGCTCTCACTGGTGGTGTGCACGGTCACCAACGCCCTGTTCCAGGTGGTGTGGCTGGTGATCATGTTGATGACCAGCCAAGAGGGCATCTCACCCTTCGTTCTGGGGCTGGTGCTGGCCGCCACCGGGGCGGGCGGCCTTCTCGGCGCCATCGCCGCCCCGTACCTGGTCCGTCGGCTGGATCCTGCCCGCATGGTGCGGGCGTGCACGTGGGCGTGGCTGCTGCTGACCGTGGTACTGCTGAGCGCCGACCGGGCCGGCCCCGGCTGGACGGCGGTGGTCCTGCCGCTGATCTGGGGCGGGATCGGGTTCGTCGGCGCGCACATGAACGTCACCGTGACCACCTACCACACCGCCCACGTCCCCTCCCGGATGCTGGGCCGGCTCACCGGAACCCTGCGGTTCCTCACCGGTGCCGCCCTGCCCCTGGGGCTGTTGGCGGGGGGTTACACATTGGAGCACCTGGGCGTGCCCACCACCCTGCTCCTGGTGGTGGCCATCGCCGGGGCCGTCGCGTTGACCGTCACGCTGGTTCCTCAGGCGCGGCGGGTACCAGGTCGTGCCCGCCCCGCCCGAACACCTCCGCGAGTTCCCGAAGCCCCTCCATCAGTTCGCGGTGAACCGGCTCCGCTCCCCCGCCCGGATCCGGCCGTACCTGGACGTGGCCCAGCGTCCGATCCACCGCGTCCCTGAGTCTGTCGACCGCCCCCTGCTCGCTGGTCGGTAGCAGGTCGCGTACACGTTCGACGGCGATCACCGCCTCGTACAGGTGTCCTCGGCACTCGCGCACCTCCTCGGCCAGGTCGTTTCCGCCCTCCCCCGGAGGTCCGAGTCTGCGCAGCGCACCGATCTGCCGCATGCTCTGGTCGAGCCGGTGGACCCCGTGGCGAACGTCCTCCAGGCGTTGCCGGACCTGCCGAACGCGGGAGCGTTCGCGTTCGTTCGCCCGTCTTTCCCGCTCCAACATCAGATTGTGCTCGGCTCGCCATCGCTCCACCGTCTCGGCACGCCAGGCGGCCAGGGCCGTGGCCCCCAGGGTGCTGGTCGCCGTCACCACACCGGTGATCAGCGCCACCAGAACGGTCGGATCCACTGCTCACCCTCTCCATCTGTGTTGCAGGGGGGTTCGTTCCTTGGCCTCGACGTCTCGGATCTCCTCGCGTGTGCGCCGTGCCTCGGAGACACCACCTCCGCCCCGCAAGGCGCCCTCCAACTCGTCCAGGGCGGCCTCCGGCTGTCCCGCCAGCCAGAGCACCTGGCCGATACCCGCCCGCAGACTGGGGTCTCCGTGTATACGGCCGGTGATCGCGGAGATCAGGGTCAGGGCGCTCGCGCGTTCACCGCAAAGGAGCCGGCTGCGCGCCTCGGCCACCAGAAGGCGGAGCACCGCCGCGCCCTCGCCGACGGACTCCCGGATTCGGGCCGCCTCGGCGTAGTACTCGGCCGCGGCCCGAACCTCGCCCCGTTCGAAGGCCAGGTCGGCCGACAGGGTGGTGAAAAGAGCGTGAGCCCCTGGGCCGGGTGCGGGTCGGGACCGCAGGGCCTGCGCGGAGTGTTCGGCGGCCAGAACGAATTCCCCTCGGGTGCGCGCCCCGATCGCCACACTCAGCCGCTCCCCCTCACCCCAGGCGCGCATCTGGCGAGCGTAGGGAGACATGGCCAGGCCCATGAGGGGGCGGGCGAGACGAGGATGGCGCAGGACCCAGGTGGTGCCCTCGGTATGGGTGGTGACCAGTCGACGGTCCTCCAACGTGTGGACGATCCCGGGGGTCAGGGGGCCGTTGGGGTCGAGGGGCGAGGGCCCGGTCGGTCCTCGATCCCCGGAGACCACGAGTCGGCGCAGCCAGGACTGTGGGACATCGGGTGGGACCAGATGTTCGGCCGCCGACTCCTCCAGGAGCCCGGCCAGACGTTCGGTGAGGGCGCGGTCGATCTCGGTGTCGTCTTCGGGGACGAGGGTGGTCTGTTCCTCGGCCGTCTCCTCCCACAGGGTGAGCCCCAGTAACTGTACGAGCGCCGGCTCGACGTTCCTGGTGCGGTGGTCGGGGCGCCCGTCGGGGGTACGAACGGTGCGCGTCTCCTCCACCAGTCGCCCGGGTTCCACCGGCCCGATGCGTGATCCCACCGTGGCCAGGCAGCCCGCCACAACGGACCGGGCGGTGTCCGGGGCGAAGGGTCCCAGCGCGACCTCCGCGTGTTCGACCTCGCGCTTGTCGACGAGTCGGCGCATTTCGTCGAGGTGGCCGCTGCGCACGGTCACCAGCAGACGCAGGTCCTCACGGACTTCCAGGGCCCCGAAGAGTTCCTCCAGGAAGTCCTTGCGCCACCGCTCGGGTACGGGCGAGCGACGCAGGAGGAGTTCGGTCTGGTCCACTACGGCGAACACCGGGCGGGAACGGCCGTAGCGGTCGGTTCCGGTTCGGGCGCGCAGGAAGTCGACGAGCGAGGTGCCCGGGACGTGGGTGGGGAACTCCTCCGGGCTCCACACCGCCAATAGGGCCCGGGTGTAGGGGTTTTGGGCGGGCAGCACCGCGGAGGGGAAAACGGGGTCGAAGCACAGGTCCCCGGTGGGCAGCACCGTGTGCCCCTGGTCGGCCAGGGCGGGGGCCGCACCGGCCCGCACCAAGGAGGTCTTGCCGACGCCACTGTCGCCGTGCAGCACCGTGAGGCGATGCCCGGTCCAGGCCCGCACCACCGCTTCGGTCTCCTCGTCTCGGCCGAAGAAGAGCGGGCGGTCCCGGGCGAGATAGGGGCGCAGCCCGACGAAGGGACCGTGTGCGCGCCCGAGGACGGCTCGTGTCATGGAACGGCTCCCGGCCGGCGAGAACAAGGACGGTTCTGGCGCGAAACAGCGCTGTCCATAGTGTCACGAACCAGGCACCCTTTCGAGCCCCGGAGATATTCCTGTGGCTTTCAGGCTGCATCCGAACATGGAACGTGTCCGCGCTTCTCTGGAGAACTTGCCCAACACGAGCGCGACATAATCATGGTTGTCGAACGGGTGACGACAACGGGCACGGATGGTGTCCGAGCCCGCGATCGACATCCCGTTTTCTCATTCGGGGTCGTTGACGAACCCGGCGACCACCTCGGCGCCGGCCTCCCTCGGGTCGAGTACCGAGCGCAGGGCCTCCGCGATCACCGAACCCCCGATTCCGTCGAGGTCGTGCAGGGACAGCCCGCCGACGTCGACCAGGGCGGTGCCGCCGCCGAACTCGTGTTCCGCCATGTCCTTCCCTCCGTGTCGCCGCCTTTCGACAGCCCACCGTGAAAGGACGGTGGGTACCGCCCTTTCACGTGATCATTCGAACCGGTTGTCGTAGGGAGTTCTTACCACACACCTGTCGCCGGCTAACATCATCGCCTACGCTGAGTTTTCGCACATGATTCCCGAACGACTTCCAACGACACAACACAACACCAGGGCTTTTCCACAGGGCGAGAAATAGGGAACCTGGTGAGGCCTATGTGAAAACGGAGGAAACCGAGTGACCACTTCCCAGGGGCGTTTTCCCGGCCAGGGCAGGAGCCGATTCCCGGAGGTGTGGGGCAGGGTTCCACCGCGCCACAAGAACTTCACCGGACGCACCGACCAGCTCAACGAACTACGCGCCGGACTGCTCAGCCAGGTGACCGCGGTCGTACCCACCCCCGAGCCGGTGGTGCCCCGGACCCTTCACGGGTACGGCGGCGTGGGCAAGACCCTCATGGCGGTGGAGTACGCGCACCGGTTCCGGGACGAGTACGACCTGGTGTGGTGGGTGATGGCCGACCAGCCCGGCCTGGTCCGTTCCTCACTGGCCCACCTGGCGCCGCACCTGGACCTGCCCGGGCCCGCCGTCACCGGGGTGGAGGAGGCCGCCAACGGGGTCCTGGAGGCGTTGCGCAAAGGCGAACCCTACTCCCGATGGTTGCTCGTCTTCGACAACGCCGATGAGCCCGAGGAGCTCAACGACGTCATCCCCCAAGGGCCCGGACACGTCCTGATCACCACGCGCAACCACCGGTGGGGCGGGGTCGCCGAGACCGTCCCTGTGAACGTTTTCGCCGAGCACGAGAGCGTGGAGTTCCTCAAAAAGCGCATCCCTCGGGGCATCAGCGGCGAGGAGGCCACCGAGCTGGCCGAGGCGCTGGGGCATCTGCCCCTGGCTCTGGAGCAGGCGGGCGCCCTGCAATCCGAGACCGGGATGTCGGTCAGGGAGTACCTGGGGTTGTTGTCGGAACGGACCGGGCCCCTGCTCCGGGAGGGCAAGCCGCCCGAATATCCCCAGCCCATGACGGCCGCCTGGCAGTTGTCGGTGGCCAAACTGCAGGAGAACCTGCCCGAGGCTATGGAACTCCTGCGGTGCTGCGCCTTCTTCGGTCCCGAGCCGATCCCACGCGACCTCTTCTTCCCCGTGGACGAGGGCAGGGTGCGCCCGGAGATGGCACAGCTGATGTCCGACCCGATCCGCCTCAGCAAGGCCATCGGTCAGTTGGGACGATACGCGCTGGTCCGTCTGGACAACTCCAACCGCACCGTCCAGGTGCACCGGCTGATCCAGGCGCTGGTGCGCGAGGAGCTGGACGAACAGACCCAGGAGGACATCCGCCTGGAGGTGTGGTCGTTGCTCAGCGCCGCCGCCCCCAAGAACTTCACCGACGTCTCCTCCCAGACCCGCTACCTGGAGTTGCTCTCCCACATGCGTCCGGCCCGGGTCGCCGAGTCCACCATCCCGGAGGTACGGGAGTTCGGGTTGAACATGCTCGACTTCCTGTACACCTCGGGCAACTACGAGACCGCGAGCGAGCACGCACAGGGATTCATCGAGAAGTGGAGCTCCGACTCGGGCAACGAGGACCCGCACGTACTGCGGGCCCAGGCCAAGTACGCCAACCGGCTGCGCGATCTGGGACGGTTCACCGAGGCCCAGGACATCAACCGGGCGATCCTGCCCTCCATGACGCGGATCCTGGGCGCGAACCACTCCGACACGCTGTCGGTGCTCTCCGGGCGCGGCGCCGACTACCGTGCCCGCGGTGACTTCTGGAAGGCCCGCGAACACGATGAGGAGGTACTGCGCCAGTACGAGGAGGCGTTCGGGCCCAACGACCCCGCGACCCTGCGGGCCCTGAACAACCTCGCCCTGGACCACGCGTTGACCAGCGACTTCGGTGGCTCCCAGGCCAGGCACGAACGTTCCTACATGTTGTTCAAGCGGGTCGGCCCGTCCGGGGGATCGCCCGTTCTGCTCGCCTACTGGAACGCGCTGGCGCAGGCCGTACGTCTGTCCGGGGACTACACGGAAGCGTGCGACCTGGGTGAAGACGCCCTGGCCTACGGCCGCGACCAATTGGGGGTGGAGGACCCCCGTACCCTGCGCACCCAGGTGGACCTGGCCATCGCCCGCCGTCTGTCCGGTGAGGTCGAGGAGGCCCTCGACCTGGGACAGGACGCGCACTCCCGCTACCTGCGTCTGCACGGTATCCACCACCCCAGCACCCTGGCCGCGGCGATGTGCCTGGCCAACCTGTGGCGGATGACCGGGGAGCTGGACGGCGCGCTGGAACTGGCCGAGGACACCGACGTTCGCTACGCCCAGGCCTATGGCCATGACCACCCCTACAAGCACGGCTGCACCAGCAACGTGGCGCTTCTGTACCGGCTGTTGGGCGATCCGGAGCGGGCCAGGTCGATGAACGAGAGCGCGCTGATCGCCTTGGAGGCTCGCCTGGGCCGCAACCACCACTACACACTGGCCGCCGCCACCAACCTGGCCGGCGACCTGGCCGCGTTGGGCGACACCGACAACGCGGCCCGCCTCGGCCAAGGGACACTGCGCCGCTACCGCGCGTTGGTGGGAGAGGAACACCCCAGCAGCCTGGCCTGCGCCTCCAACCTGGTGTTGGACCTGCGGGCCGAGAAGAAGTCGACGGAGGCCAAGGAACTGTCCGACCACACCTACGACGCCTATGTGCGGGCCCTGGGCCGTGAACACCCCTTCACCGGCGCGTGCGAGGAGAACCGCCGACTGGTCGCAGATTTCGACCCGCCCCTGCTGTGAGATCGGCGCACCACGCGCTGTGAGGAATCGTGCGTCGGCGGGACCTCGGGGCTCAGCCCGGGGTCCCGTTGCGGGCGCGCCACCGGTCCAGGTGGCGGCGGGCCGCGTCCAGCGCGGCGCGTTCGGCCGGGTCCGGGACCGGCTCGTCCAACCACTCCCGCAGGGTGTGGTCGGTCAGTGCCAGAAAGCGCTTGCCCTCGGTGGTGAGCCGCCCCGAGTCGGCCAAGGCACGGGCCGCGTCGACCGTGGAGCGGCGCCAGTGCGCGAAGTCCACGTGGGCGCGACGTGCTTCCTCCCCCTCGGTGACATGCCGGTGTCGACGCCAGAACCCGGCCACGCCCAGATGGGCGTAGACACCCTGGAGCAGTCCGGAGGCGGGGCGGGGGTCGGGTCGCCAGGGCGCGTAGTAGCGACTCCCGTCCTCGGGCAGGGTGAGTTCGACCAGGTCGAGCAGGGCGGTGAGCTTGGCGTGCTGTACCTCGTGCGCGAAGGTGAGCGCGAACGGCACCGGGCCGATGGGACGGGACAGCCCCAGGTTCCCGAAGGCGTGCCGGGCCGTGGCGCTGGTGTGCACCTTGCCGCCCGGTGCGGTGATGGGGGTGAGCGTGATGACGATGGCGGACGTCTCCTCCGCGATGGTCCAGTGGTGGTCCACCAGTGACTCCCAGGCCTGTTGCAGGTTACGCCGCCACCAACGCAGTTCCTCCGCGTCCAGACGCCGAGCGACCAGATCGGTGCCGGGCATGCGGTCCGGGTCCTGGTCGTCCAGGAGCAGTTCGAGCCGCCGCCCCCGGTGTTGGGCGGCGAGTCGTCGCAGGGCGTGCCATCCGGGGGCGTCCTCGTGCGGGTCCTCGGGGACCTCCACCTCGGGCCGGCCCGCCACTCCGATGGTGGCCCGTCCGTCGACGATCTCCACCAGCGCGGAGGGCGCCTCGCCGACCAGAGCGCGCCCCAGGAAGGGCAGTGGAGCGGTCGGGCCGTCCAAGGGGATCTCGACGAGGGCGTCAACTCCGGCGCGCAGGGCCGCGGCCGCGGCGAGCGCGGACAGCACCCCGACCCGGGCGGGTTCGGTGCGGTGACCGGCCAGGGCCAGGGCGGTACGGCGTGCCCACACCCCGACGGTGGGGGCGCGCAACACCCGCGCTACCGGATCGGGCGCGTGCTGTTGGGCGCGGGCCAGCAGTTCGTAGGCGTCTCGAGCACGGTCGGCCCCGGGGTGTCCCGTCTCGTGGGCGACGTCCACGACACGGCGCAGCAGGAGCAGGTGTTTGCCGTACTGCGCGGAGCACAGGTGGGCGGCGGCGGCCCGCCCGCCTGCTCCTCGGGCCAGGTCGTCGAACAGCGGGTCGGGGACCGATCCCGGCATCTAGAGTTCCTTCCTGATACGGGCCACGTCGGCGGCCACGGTCCGGTGGATGTGGGTGATCAGGTGGTAGAGGTCGGCGCAGTAGACCGAGGGGTTGAGGAAACCGTGGCCGGAGCGGTAGCGGTGCGGGTAGAGCCCACCGCCGCACACCTTGGCCAGTGGGCAGTCGGCACAGGTGGGGCTCAGGGCACGGGCGCCGATCTGGCGGGCGGCGACCGAGGGCAGGTAGAGGGCGTCCTCGAAGGGGTGGGTGAAGGTGTGCAGGGGGGTGTGGGCGGCCCCCTCGAAGGCGGACTTGAGGCTGTCGACCTGTTCAACGCTCCCATCGGTTTCCACCACCACCAGAGCGGCCGGTGAGAGCCCGATGCTCTCGGCTCGGGAGGGGCCGCCCAGGATCAGGCGGATGATCTCGTTGAACATGCGGACGTTGGTCTCGCGTTCGGGTGCGCCGTACCAACGGTCGAACACCGCGGCCATCCAGCGTCCGTAGTGGGGTTCGGTGGGCGACCAACCCGGTGGCGGCTCGTCCCAGTGACCGTGCGGCAGAAGGAAGTCGATGCCGGGCGGGTCGTATCCGATCAGGTGCTCGAAGGTGGCGACGGGGTCCGACTCTAGGTCGACGGTGGTGAGCAGTCCGGACAGCAGTCGGCGGTCGCGGGTGTTGAGGCGTTCGATGCCGGCCTGGACCTCGGCGTGGCTGCCGCGTCCGTTGGCGCGGGTGCGGTGCCGGTCGTGGTCCTCGCACGCACCGTCGATGCTGACACCGACTCGGATGCCGAACTCCTCGAACAGGTCGAGGTAGTGCCGGTCGATGAGCACGCCGTTGGTCTGCATGCGCAGGACGACCTGTACGTCGGGGTCGCAGGTCTTGCGCAGCGACTCGGCGACGTACCTCAGGTGGTCGGGCCCCACAAGCAGGGGTTCGCCGCCGTGTAGGACGACGTCGACACGGTCACGGCCGTGGGCACGAGCGTGTTCGGCTATGCGTTCGGCGACCCGGTCGACGGTGGGCTTGGCCATGCGTCTGGGTTGGGAGCGCCAGCCCTGGTCGGCCATCTCGTACATGTAGCAGTAGTCGCAGGCGAGGTTGCAGCGACTGTGGATCTTGAGGATGAACTCGCGAAAGGGTGTGGGGCGCCAGCCCTGGCCGAGGAGTTCGTCGACGTCCATGCCTTCGGGCCATTCGGTGGGTCTTTCCGATCCGGTACTCCTTGTCACGCCGGGGGTCCTCCTGTGGTGAGGGCACGCGCGAAATACGATTGATCATCGCATTTACCGGAATACGTACTCTCGTGGGGTATCAACAAACCTCACCGGCGGGTAGTCCCTCCACGCCTTCTGGTAGCGCCAACCTGTCCTTTACGTCCGGTCCGTCCGGATTCATCCTGCAACGGGCCGCGACAGGACATCGACGGCACCCCGACCGATGAACTCCGGATCATGGCCGATACCGGCCGGCGCGACGATGATCGTCCAACCTCGGAACGCGGTAGCGATCCCTTTCGTACTCACGTCCCGAACCAGGATCTTTCGTCTCCCTTTTCAGGGTTTTCACCCGCCTTCGTTATGACGGTCCACAACCCCGAGGAATGGCGAACCGCTTCCCGTGAACCGGGGCGGCCGTCCGAACAGGCACGCCGGGCGCACGGAGCGGGGCCGGTTTCCGCGTTTCTCCGTGCGAGACCCCCACGTGCGGCTAGTCTGATGCCGTTTCGGCCACCACCGTCACTTTGGGTGAAGATTTGATGACTGAGCGCCTTCTCCCCGCCATCTCCGCCTGCCTCGACTGGGCGCAAACCGTCGAGGAACCCCCCACCCTGCACATCGAGGCACTGGTGCTCCTGCTCAGCGCCCATCAGGACGTGGGCGCCACCGATCCCGGCGACTGGACCGTGGACGACGTCCACGAGGTGGCCGCCCTGGTCCGTCACCGTGACCGGTTGCCCGAACTGTTCCGCGAGACCTGGCTCAGCTGGTGCGACCACCTGGTCACCGACGCACGCCTGATATCGATGGAGACCCCGCGCCGGCTGCGCGCGGCGATCGAGAACGTGGACCTGACCCGACCGGATCACGCGCCACCGGACTCCGAGGCACCACCGGAGATCGCCGTTCCTCTCCTGGAACGCCTGGGGTACGGGGAGACCGAGAGCCCCGAACCTCCGCGCCCCCACCTGCCCACACCCGTGGCCGACCTGGACATCCGCGCCGGAGCTTGTCCCACCCTGCACCTGGCCGCACGGCTGTCCGCGTGGATGGATCCCCAGGTGCTGCTCCGTCCCTACACCGAACACGACGCTCTCGGTGAGAACGACACCGCCGAGGCGGCCCGGGCCCTGGACGTTCGCTCCGACGAGATCCCGTTCCTGTTCACCGTCGCCCGTGCCGCAGGGCTGGTGCGCACCGATTACCTGCACGCCCGCCCCGGGCCGGCGGCGCACGCATGGGTCGAAGAGACCCCGGGCGCGGTCGCCGACGCCTGGGCCGATGCCCTGTCCACCATGACCGCCCGGCCCGGGGCCACACCCTTCCTGGTGCTCGGCGAACTCTTCCTCACCGGAAGGGCCCTGTCTTTGGACGATCTGGTCCACGTGTGCGCCGAACCGAACCCGAAGTCGTGTCTGCCCCGGGTGTTGGAGGTCCTGACCGAACTGGGAGCGGTCGTGCCGACAGGTGACGGTCGGTACCTGATCACGGGTCTGGGCGACCACTGTGTGGCCCGCCGACTGAGGGCCTGCGGGGTCGAGGTGCCCGGCACCCCACCGGCCCCGGGGCTGAGCCCCACCGAACTCCTGGAGCTGGCGGCGACGGCTCGACCGATCGACATCGAGCCCCTGCTGGATCAGTGGTTGGCGGGCCGGGAACCGTCCGAGGCCGCCCGTGGGCTTCTCGCCGCCGGATTGGCGCCGGAGGATCCCGAGGACTTCGTTCGTCGCGTGACCGAGCGCCCTCGGGGCGGCACCGTTCTGGAGTGCGCAGGCCAGGACTCGCTCTTGGCCGATGCCGTGCGGCGGGTCGACTCCTCGCAATCTTGTGATCCCTCACCGTCGCCCTTCGCCAGAGCCGGCGTGGACCGGTTCGAGGACGAGTCCTGCTTCGACTTCGCCGATGAGGACGCGTCTTCCTACGGAGCCGACGATGGGTACGGGTTCCCCTTCGAAACCGAAGATCAGCCCTACATGGAGTCGAGTCCGCACTGGGAGTCGGAGTCGAGTCACTGACCCGCCGGAGGACGTGGAGAGCCCCGCTACGCTCCACCACCGGATCCACCGACCCCACGCCCCAGGTCCCATGGGTTGCGGGCGTGCCCGTAAGTCACCGACTCGGCAGCGAAGCTCACCCCGGTTCCGGTGCGGTGCTCTGCCCCGGCGCCAGCAGACCCGCCTTGCGAAAACGGGCCATGACCTCCTGATTTTCGGCAGACACTCCGGTTGGGGTCGGTCGAAGTCGTGGGACAGCGCCTGTTCGAACAACGGCCGGGGCAGGGCGTTGAGTTCGGTGTGGGCCCGGGCCAAGACCTCCCTGGCCGCCGGCTCCACCTCCGCGAGTGAGACCTCCCCGGCCCGTAGTTCCGCCACCAGGGCGGTGACGTCCGGTTCGGCGTACTCGTCGGGGCTCAGATCGCTCGATCCCTCAGGTTCCGGGAGTAGACGAGGAGGTCCACCCCGGGGACGGGTGACCAGTCGCGCTCCGGCAACCGGGTGAACCCGTGAGCCTCGTACAGCCGCCGGGCACCGCTCATGATCTGCTGGGTGGACAACACCAGGCGATCGAGCCCGTCACGTTCGGCGCGTTCGATCACGGCCTTGACCAGGGTGGAGCCGACTCCGCGGCGTTGGGCCTCGGGAGCGACGGCGAAGGCCCGGATCTCGGCCTCCCGCGGCCCTCGCGCCACCTCGCAGCGCGGTCCCCACGGCACGTACACGACCGTGCCCAGTACGGTGTCGCCGTCCACGGCCGCCATGACCTCGTCCGGGGCGTCCCACCCCAGTTCACGCAGGGTTTCGGCGTAGGAAGGGCCGGCGTCCAGCAGGCCCTGCCCCAGGTAGGACCGAACCCTCAGTTCCCCGATCACGTCGTGCTCGGTGGACAGTGCGGTACGAATCATCATCCCGGTATTCAAGCAGAATGGCTCCTGCCCTCGCCTCCACGTTTCCTTCACTCATCCGACCTGGGAAAACAGGGTTATCCACAGGCCTTCTGCAGATTTCTTCGCCTTCACCGACGATGGAGTCACGGCCATCTCGACACCTGATTCCCGTGGGGCGCCATGACCATCGTCGAACCCGTCCGTTTCCGTCTGCTCCGAGGCACCGTCCCGTATCTGATCTCCCTCGCCGTCGAAGAGGGGTTGCGCACTCTGAACGAGTTCCTTCGCCCTCGTCCCACCCTCACCCCTCCAGGCCCGAAGGGCCCCGTACGGGTTCCGAGGCACGGCGTCCCCGAAGAGCCGCCGCCCAAGACCAGGACCCCGCGCACCGCGATGAGCGACATGTGCCGACAGCACGACGAGGCCAAGGCCCCGTACACCGGCCGGCCCCGTTGTGGAATGGGCGTCCCGTTGCGTGGTGAGGGTGGCGGCCGCACGCCGAGGGCGATGTGGCGGCCGACCGGTGATCGCTCCAAGGTCGATCGGGCATCCGGCCAGGTGATCGGTCGACATCACCGCGAACCGCTCGAGGAGGTCACCGTGGGCACCGCCCCCGCAGCGATGGACGGAAGCCCTCGTGGAAGGTTTGATCAGCAGGGGGAGAACTTCGGCGCGTCCGTCGGGGAGACCATGTCCTCCTCCGCTGAGGAAGTGGACCTTCGTTGGCGTCCGCAGACCCGCGATGAGGGTCCACTGACCATCCGTCTGGTACCGGTGGGTCAGGCGGCTCTTCAGGCGCGGGGGTGCCCGGGTCTGATCGACGCCCTGCGGTTGACCTCGTGGGTGGGTTCGGCGGTGCCCCTGGCCCGCGGAGGCGGGCCCGAGCGGTTCCGCGCCGAGGACCGGAGTCGGGCCGCCGCCGATCTGGGTCTGCCCCCCAAGGAGATCCCCCAGGTGTTCGAAGCTGCGCTGCGTGCCGGGTTCCTGTACACCAGCGCCTCCGATGTCCTGCCCGAGGACGCCATGGGGATCTGGTATGACGATGAGCGCCTCGTGCGGGCCTGGTCACGGGCCCTTCCGGTGCTGGCGGGCCCCGATCCGGCTCTTCGCGTTCTGGAGGTCCTCTTCACCTGCGGACGCGGTCGGTCCCTGGAGGAGTTGGCGCACGAACTCGACGACACCGAAGGCGTCCCTGCGGCGGTGCACTCCCTGATTCGTTCGGGGGCGGTGGAGCCCCTCCCGAACGGCCGGGTGCGCATCACCCGTTTGGGTGACCACGGTATGGCCCGTCGTCGACACGAGCGGGACGAACCGTTGTCGGAGCATCCGCGGGTCTGCGATCTCTCGGCGCGGGCACTGTTGCTGCTCCTTTGGGGCTCACGGTCGGTCGACGTCGAAACGATGGGGGCGGAGTGGGTCGCCGAGCGTGGTGCGCGAGAGGCGGCCAGGTCGCTGTTGGCCGCCTGTACCGACCCCGCGGACTGGCGGTTGCGTGTGCGCGCCTTCCGGGTGCTTCGCGGGGTGGGGTCCGAGGCCGACGAGGTACTGGACACCTACCGTGATCACCCGGTCCTGGGCGGTTGGGTGGCCCACGCCCGGTGTCGTACCGGGCGGGTCCGGAGCGCGCAGTTGGTGATGGCGGTGCTCGACACCTATGCCGTACGGGTGGATTCGGGACTGCCGTTGCCGGAGGACCGCGAGCTCTGGCGCGATCCGGAGACCGTCACGAAGTTGATGTGGGGGTCGGGGCATCCGGCCGCCGACAGCGTGCTCAGTGCGATCGCCCTGGGCGCGTTGGGGCCGCGTCCGGCTCGCGCCGCCCGCCGCACACCCGTGTTCTACAACGGGTAGGGCCGTCTCTGTGCGGCGCACGCGCTGCCGCCCCACCCCTGCCCCACCGGCGTTCCGGTCGGGGCCGGGGTGGGTGCACGTCCCGCCGTTCGGTGCCCCGAAGCCCACGCTCCGGGACACCGGACGGCGAATACCACGGGGCGAAGGGTCAGCCGCGGGCTGTGCTCATGGTCGACGCGTCGGCCAACAGATCCGCCAGTTCCTCGAAGGCACCACTCAGCTCTTGAACGAAGCGCTCCTGTACATCGGCCAGGCTTCGCGGGGCGTGCAGGTGGAGGTCGATCCGATCCGGCAACAGGATGTACCCGATGCCGATGCAGTCGGGGCCGGTCGAGCCGAATCCCCACAGGTGCACCGGCCGGCAGGGCACCGAACTGGTGGACAGGTGGTCCGAGCGCATGATCCGCCAGCCCGGGCTGTCGTACAGGGCCATCGGCGTCTCGGCTCCGAGCTCGGCGCCACGGTCCCTACGGATGAGTTCGAGGGTCCACAGGTGCCGCTCGGGCCCTTCACCGACCTGGCAGCCCTTGGCCCGTGCCGCGTGTTCCCGGGCGGCGGCTCGCGCGGCGGCCTCTCGGGCGTCCGCGGCCGTACCCGGGTCCTCCATCGCCTCGACGAAGGCGACCGACTCGGGGGTGATCACACGCATCGTCTCGGTGCGGCCGTAGTGGTACTGCCGGCTGGAGATCGACTCGTAGGTGGCGCCCAATCGTCCCTTGGCGCGTTTGTGGGCGAGCTGGAAGGCCAGTTGGATGAAGGCGTCGGGCGAGACACCGAGTGCCTTGGCGCGTTCGCTGTTGAACTCGCGGCTGCTGAACGTGGCGTTGACGCCCTGGGCCGCGTAGTCGGCGAAGGCCTCACCGGACTCGCGGATGTCGGTGCGCAGGGCCTCGTCGAGGACGAACTCCACCGGCGCGAACGCGGGCACACGAGCGCTTTCGGTGCCGGTACGCGCAGGCGCCGAGAAGGCGTCGACCGCGTTGAGGAAGGAGGCGGCCGTGGTGCCGTCCAGTGTGCTGTGCTCGCAGTTGAGACCGGCTCTGCCGTCGGGGAAGACGACGAAGCCGAGGACCTTGTCGAACCAGCGGTTCGCGCTGTCTCCGTGCAGGAGACGCTCGGCCGCCGCCCGGTCGTCGGCGGGGGTGTCCGCCTCCAGGGTCAGGCACAGCAGCGCGGTCTCCACGGTGTCCAGCGCCGCGGAGTTGGCGGGGTCGATTTCGAGCAGGGCGCGCCTGCTTCGCGCCCACTCGGTCCGCCCCTTGGTGGTCAGGTGACCGACCGACCGGCCGGGGGCGGCCTGTTCGGAGACGGCCGCGAGCAGCTCACGCAACCCGGCGGTCAGCTCGTCGGGGGTGTAGGGACGGTCATCGGGGTCGAGCACGTCGAAGGCGAACACGTGCCCGCGGGAGAACACGACGATGTGCCTTGCCCGCGAGGGCCCGGGGTGTTCAGGGCTGTAGGGGGTGCGAACGGTGTCCATCGTCTCGCCGGGGATCCGGGTCGTGCCGAAGAGGCGTTTGAGCTGTTCCATCGATTGGGGTCGCCCGCGCGGCGCCTCCGGGGGTACCTCTTCGGCGTCGACGCGCCGTTTGAAGTCCACGGCGGCGGCCAGCAGGTCCGCCGCGCGTTCGCACTGGTCGCCTTCACGGTCGGCGAGCAGGAAGAAGTAGTTCACGTCCAGTGCCACCCGCCCCCGGGCACCGAGGTACTGGCTCGGCCAGTAGTCGTCCAGCCAGGACTGTGAGTCCTCGCTCGCGTCGACGCGTTCCAGCTCGGACTGCAGTGCCCAGGCAGGGCTCTCCGGCCTCAGGAACTCCTCCACCGCGGTCTCTGTGGCGGTGAACTGCGCGCTGTCCAGCAAGGGTTCGCACCAGCGCAGGAACCTCTGCGCACTGTCACGGAGCGCCGGCAGCGGCAGCCGGGGAAGGTCGTCGTCATAGGCGAAGGTGCCTGGCCGATGGGGGTCTGTCATGGGGGTTCTCGCTTTCGTTCTTCGACGGTGACGGCCGAGCGTGCGCGGAGATTCCGTGGGTCGTCGGGGCGGGGCCTCTTGCGTGATCGGCCGCGGGCCCTGCCGAATGTGCTCGGTGTCTCGGGGTGTGCGGCGCTGAGAGGCGCCCGCCCGATCGGGTGTCACCGGTCGACCTCGGTGCTCCGGGCGGGGGTGATCGTGTCGTGCGTGCCCGAGCCGTCGGTCCAAGGGGACGGCGCCGTGGGTGGGGTGCCCATCGGCGGTCGGAGGTTCGGGGAGGTGTTGGGGGTGGTGCTCGGCGATTTTGGGGTCGGGCGCCGGTGGTCGAACGTTCCACTCGTGCATGCGTCGCCGTTCACCTTGTCGCCTCCCCGGAAGATGGGATCAGCCATTGTGATCGCGGCGCGAGTCTACTGTCCGGTAACCGCGGCGTTGCAGGCGGGATCACCTACGAGAACGGGGCTTCGAGCAGTGCACCCGCCGCACCCCGCGACTTGGTTTCCCGGCTTCGGTTTCGGAACCGTCGCTCTTTCGAGGTGGGTAGCCTCGGTGCTCCGTCGTCTTCGTCGAAGGGTCCGTTCATGAGTCGTCACGTCCTGGTCACCGGTGCCGCGCGGGGCATCGGCCGCGCGATCGCCATCGCCTTCGCCGAAGCGGGCGACCGGGTCGCCGTGCACTATGGCTCCAGTCGGGAGGAGGCCGAGGAGACCCTCCGCGCGCTGCCCGGCGACGGGCACCTGCTGGTCGGAGCCGACCTGAGCCAGCCGACCGCCGCGGCCGAACTGGTCGAGACCGCTCTGGAACGGCTCGGTGGGCTGGACGTCCTGGTCAACAACGCGGCCGTGAACCTGCCCCACCCGATCGCCGACACCCCCTTCGAGGAGTGGGTGAAGGTGTGGCGCCAGACCCTGGACGTCAACGTTTTGGGGGCGGCCCACGTCGCTCACCGGGCCGCCCGGCACATGATCGACCAGGGGGTGCGCGGACGCATCGTCAACATCGGGTCGCGGGGCGCGTTCAAGGGGGAACCGGAACACCCGGCCTACGGTGCGAGCAAGGCCGCCCTGCACTCGATGGGCCAGTCCCTGGCCGTGGCACTGGCTCCGCACGGGATCGGGGTGGCGTCCGTCGCGCCGGGCTTCGTCGCGACCGAACGGGTGGCGCACCGGGTCACCGACCAGGTGCGCGCGCAGAGCCCCTTCGGTCGGGTGGCCGCCCCTGAGGAGGTCGCCGCGGCCGTGCTTTTCCTGGCCTCCCCCGAGGCGGAGTGGGCCTCGGGCACCGTCCTGGACCTGAACGGGGCCTCGTACCTGCGCTGATCCGCCCCGTGGGTTCGTCTCCGGAGGTGGCCCGCGCGGGCCCCGACGTGAGGCGCCCGAAGGTCGATCATCGGCCGCCTGTTCCAAGGGGACACGGCGTAGAGCCCGACGCACCATGCCCGAAACCCCGTTTCTCTCGGTTTCGTCGCCACGATGTCGGCGAAACCACCACACGGACATGTCGAGTCGCTGTACAAGGGAGAGAAAGGGAGTTCGAGACACCAGGACTCGGGGGCAGGAATGTCATCGCACCACTCGGACGCGTCGGCCCACCATCGCTTCGCCGCCCGACCGGTGTCCCTGCGACCGTCCCGGGAACTGGCCCGGTCCGCCTTGGCGACCCCGCTGTTGGGCGACGCCCTGGATCTGGCCCGCTGGTGCGGCCCCATCACCCACGTCGACGCGGACGGCCTGCCGGGGTTGGACGACACCCGCGAGGCGATCCGCAGGTTCGGGCTCTGGCCCCACCACCTGTGCCGGGACCCGCACCGCCGTGACGAGTGGCTGCGGCGGATCGGCTCCCCGGAACAGGCTCACCGTTTCATCCGCTCCTGGCGCGCAGCCCTGAGGCTGGGGTTGGTCCAGTGCGAAACGGGCCAGGCACGGCCCGCCCGGGATCTGGACCGCCGGGTGCGCTCCCCCGAAGAGGTCCTGCGTTGGTGGATGCTCGGTTTCGGCGAGTGCGTGGAGCGTTCGCTGCGGGAGGTCGCCGGCATCTCACCGGACACCGCCCTGAGCCGGCTGTACGAGTCCCCCGACGGGGCTCGTGTCCCACTGCGCATGCTGACCCAGGAGGTCGTGACCGCCCAGGAGGAGAGCCACCTGCCGACGGCCTGCCCGGGACACAGCACCGGCAGGCTCGCTCGCGGAGCTTGGGAACTGTGCGACTCCGGCGCCGTCGAGGTCGGACACAGCGCTCCCAGGGCGCCCAAGGACGTTCCCCGCGACCACCGGACCGACCCGCTCTGGGTGGAACTCAGCGACCTGGGCCGGTACGGGATACGGCAGATCCTGCTGTCGCGTGGCCGACGGGCTCCTCTGCTCGATGAGTTCGTTCGGCTCGACGCGGGCGCCTTCCTGGACGCGTTGGCCACGTTCTCCCCCGACGGTCAGCTCATCGGACTCACCTCGTGGTCGGACGCCCGCGCGCCCGAGGAGACCCTGAGGGAGATCATCGCGGTCTGTGCCGGGCCGGGCAGGGCTCTGCGTCGTTGGAACGCGGCTTTGGTCCTGGGCCTGATCAGTTCACGTATCGGTCAGCGCCTGCGTCGGTTGTTGGCCGAACCCGATCCCACGGTGGCGGGTCTGGCGTCGGTGGTGTTGTTGTCCTCGCACATGCTCCCGCAGCAGGAGCGCGAGTCGTTGAGCGCCCGGTTCGGGCACTGGACCGCCATCGACGTGTTCGCCGCGGCCACCGCCCTGGGCGAGTCCGGGATGCGGTCCTTCCTGGTATCGGAGGCCGCCGAGGGTATCGACCGGCACTTGTTCGACGACGTCGACCGGCTCTGGGATCCGGAGCACCCCGATACCCGTGAGGTCCTGCGGATTCTGGGCAGTCACCATCCCGACCCGGAGGTGGCGGCACGGGCCAGGGCCGCTCGGGCCCGCGCCCCGCACCCGCCCTGACCCAAGACTCGACCGATGTCGCCGGTGACCGGTACCGGGCCCGAGCGCGGGGTCAGGGGATCCAGGGCCGCCCGAACAGTTCCCGTGCCCACCGGGTCAGTTCTCGGTGGCGGGCGTGTTCCGGACCGACCAGGTCCAGGGCTCCGCCCCAGCTTTCTCCCGGGTCCGGCGTTCCCAGGCCGAGGGTCTCCCGAACCGCCGCCAGGACCCCCTCCCCCGGCTCGTCCTCGATCCGTGGGGCGGAGCGGATCCGTTGGGAGAGCGCGCGTCCCACACGGCTGGCGGCGCCGGCGCACACCACTCCCAGGAGCTCGGCCTCACGGAAGGCGCGCAGCACCCGAAACTCATGTTCGGGGTCCACGGCGGTCAACGGCTGGTACCAGTGGGCGGCGGAGAGCAGCCACTCGGTTCCCGTGGCCTTCTTGTTCTCCTCGGCCAGTTCCCGTGTGGCCCGCGCGCCGTCGATGCACAGGGTGATTCCGCTCGGCACGTGCGTCAGCGCGCACACCACGGCCCATCTGCTGCGGGCGTCGGCGCCCTCTTCCACGGCCCCGGAGGCCACGGGTTCGTCGTCGGTGGGCCACCACAGGCCGTCCTCCGCGCGACGGGCCCAGCCCTCCAGGAGCGCCACCAGGCGCATCTCCGGAGCGGCGGCCGACCATGCTCCGGCCTGGTCGGAGAGGGTGATGTGACCGTTCTCGGCGATCAACAGCCCGGTCCGCGCTCCCACCTCCAGCCAGGTCCTGGCCAGGTCCTCGTTGCCGCCCGCCGCCTTGGTGAGCCTGCGTCGCGACGGCACCGCGAGGCGACCGTCACGACGCAGCCTCCCGGGGTGTTCGGTGAGCGTGGCCACCAGTCGGGTGTCCGCCCCCGCCAGGAAGGTGAGCGCCTCCCGGGAGATCTCCTCCACCGCACCGGGTCCACGTCCCGGCGGCATCCCCTCGACCGGGGGTCCCGTGACCTGTTGCGGGGCCGGATCGAACCGGTGTGGGAAGAAGCGCCGGATCGTCAGGGCCACTTCGCGCGCGACCTCGAAGATGCGGGCGTCGTCGGTCTCGTACCCGGTCGGCAACAGCAGCCCGTGCTCCAGCAGCCAGTCCCGTTCGTCGTCGCCCGTTCCGTCCACCGGTAGGTCCACGCCCCTCGCCAGGTGGGTCGAGGTGATCTCCACCTGCTCGGAGAAGAAGGTCATCTGCAGGATCCGGTGCCCCACCCCGTGCGGCGCACCGCGTACCAGGGACACCACCTTTCGTTCGTCGGTGAGCGCACCCTGCAACGTCTTCCTCAGTTCCCACCGGTCCCCGGTGGGGTCGAGCCCCAACGCCAAGGCCATCCGACGCAAGGTCGCCAGGCCGTATCCGTCCAGGGCCTCCTCGACCGACCAGGGGAAGCCTCGCATGCCGAATTGGTACCCGGCGTCGTCGGGTAGGTGGTAGCCGCCGTCGCCGTCCGGCCACAGGACCGCCAGGGCCAGGAGGTCGGACACGTATTCCTCCGCACGCATCCTGGCCGGCCCGGGGCGGTCGGCGCCCACCTTGGCCAGCAGGGCCTCGTGATCGACCGGCCCCAGCAGGAAGGGGTCCTGGGCGAGGGATCGACGTCTGCGCGGCCATCCGCCCTCCGGCCCGCCCGGAAGCAGCTCTTGGGCGTTCTCGGCGACCGCGACCACCGCGCGCAGGAGCTGGTGGTGGGGCAGGGGCAGACGTTCGAAGACCGTGGGCCGAAAGGCCAGGATCATGATCAGGTCGAGCAGGGTGTCGGGGGTGGCCGTCCGGTAGCGGACGGCCCCGTCGGGGATGGTGGACAGGATGTCCGCGACCCGTTCCGGCGGCATGGTGCGAAGGTGGGCGTCCAACGCGGCGAGTCGGTCCATGGTCTCAACCTTAGGGTTCGCCGCCCCCACGCGCACCGGTGATTTCCCGGCCTGTGGACGGCCCGGTCACGGGTACCCCGGCTCCCGGCTTCGTACCGATCTGTGGGAAACCACCCCACCGGACCGGCGTGGAACGGTAGTAAGGGGTCACCCTCGCTCACACTCACACCCGATGCTGGAAACGGGGCCGGACATGCCCTCTCACGAACCGTCACGGCCGGGACGACCTTCCCTGTCGGCCAGGCCCGTGTCGCTACCACCGACCGACGTCCTGGCCCGCGTGGCGTTGGACTCCCCTTTGCTGTGCGACGCCCTGAGTCTCGCCCGCTGGAGCGCCCCTTCGATCCCGGTCACCTCCGGTGGGGTCCCCGGCATCGATGACGCCCGGGCGGCGATCTCCCGTTTCTCTCTGTGGCCGCACGACCTTCCGGGTCACCTGGACCAACGGGTGAGCTGGCTCGGCGCCCTGCATTCGGTCGCCGATGTCGCCCACTTCGTGGTGCCCTGGTCCGCCGCGTTGCGTCTGGGGCTGGTCCGCATAGACGATTCCCTGGCCCGCCCCGACCCCGACCTGGAACGTCGGGTGCGCGACCCCGAACAGGTCTTGGAGTGGTGGTTCCACGAGTTCGAACACACCATCGCGCACGCACGCGGAGACCTGTCCCGTCCTCACGATCCCGTGCCCGGCACCACCGGCCCGGACCTGCTTCCGGAGGTGTTGCGGTTCCTGTACGAGGCCCCCGACGGGCACCGGCCCGATCTGGACACCCTGGCGCTGGAGGCCTTGTCCGGACCGGTCCCTCGCACCGCATCCGCCGAGACGCCCCACACCACCGATCTGCTCCTGAACGTGTTGTGGCAGCTCTCCGACACCGGGGCGGTGGCCCTGGACCACGCTCCCGAGGATAAGAGCGTGGATCGGTGCACCGTGGAGCTCACCGCGCTGGGCCGCCACGGGGTGCGACGGTTACTCCTGGAGGTGGGGATCCACGCCCCCATCGTGGACACCCTCGCCGAGGCGTGCGCCTCCCGGTTCCTGGACGCCCTGGCCGTGCTGCCCTTCGAGGAACGCTCACCGGAGGCCGCGCAGTGGTTGGACCGGCGTGGACCGCAAGAGGCCCTGCGACAGATCACCGAGGTGGTGCGGGGGCCCGGTCTGGCCCTGCGCCGTTGGGTGGCCGCCCAGGTGCTCAACACCACCAGTTCCGAACTCGAACCGCGGCTGCGCGCCCTGTTGACCTCACCGCACAGCACCGAGGCCTGCCTGTCCGCGATGGTGCTGCTCTCCTCCGGCATGCTGGACCAGCGCGGCATCGATCGGCTGTTGGCCGAGTACGGACCGTGGGTGGTGATCGACATGGTGGCCGCCGCGATGTCCCCCGACGGTTCGGGTCTGACCTCCTTTCTGACCGCCGAGGACAGCCCCGACGTGCACCGGTTGTTGTTGGTGGACGCCGATCCGGTCGTGCTCGGGGCGCACCCTGACGCCCTGGCGGTGCTGGAGGCGTTGGCCCGTCACCACCCCGTTCCCGAAGCCGCCGCCCGGTCCTGGGAACTGGCCGATCGGATCCGAGCGTTCGGGCGGCCCACGGAGCGGTGAGGGGATCAGGCCCTCCCCTCGGCCACCGCGCGGGCGATCTGTTCGTTCATCTCCCGGGCGAGCACGTCCGCGTGGTAGGCGATGTGTTCGGGCAGGTGACCTTCCATGGCGGCACGGAACCCGGTGATGTCCGTGGTCGCGTTACGCCCGCTCGGCAAAGGGACGAGCAGTGTGTCGGTGCCGTGGAAGGCGATCCGGGTCCCGTGCCCGGCGAAGGCCCGGCGGAGCGCGGCCATGGCGGCGTCGTCGGGCACCGCCATCAGCCCCTGTCCGCGGGCGTTCTCCGCGGTGAGTCGAGCCATGCCCGCCGCGATGCGGGGCCACCGATCCGTGGTCGCGACCACGGCCCGTTCGAAGGTCTCCACCATGTCGCCGGGTGCGAAGGGTCCGTGCCCGGGGAGGAGGAGGCGCACGCTGGTGGGCGGCAGGTACTCGATCTGTAGGCCCTCCTCCTGGAAGGCCCGGATCAGGACGGTGGCGAAATCGGCGTGGACCGGGCCCAGGTCGAACGTCCGCGCTTGTTCCAGGTGAGCTCGCATCCAGCCGGGGGTCTGCTCCTGGGTGCGGGGGTAGCGGCGCATCTCCTGGGCGTAGGCCAAAGGCGCGAGCCCGTTGGGCAACGCCACCTCGTCGTACTCGTACTCGATCCGGAAGCGTCCGGAGACCTCCACCGAGATCCGCGCTTCGAGCCAGGTGCCCGCTCCCGGCTTTTCGCCCAGGTCCTTCAGTTCCGTGGCCGACGCCCGGACCGGCTCGGGTGGGACGAACTCGCGTACCGTGCCGTCGGTGCTCACCGCGACGAGGTCCTCGTAGGTGAAGCCGCCCACCTGACGCGTCAGGTATATGACGTTCTGCCAGTCCGCGGGCATGATATCGACCAGGCCGCGGGCGATCTCCTGGACGGTCTGCTGCCGCCGGATCATGGGCGGCGTTGCGCCCTGCGGTGATTCGGTCATCGGGGGCTCCGAAGCGTTGAGGGTACCGTGCCCCGCTCTTCCTACCGTGCGCACCCGATTTCTTACACATCGTGCAGGTCGACGGCCTCGTGGGGTGCCGGCCCCCGCGCGTGGGAGGTCAGTCGGCGAGGGCGTCCAGGTAGACCCATGCACCCTCGTGTCGGCGGAAACGGCTGTGCTCACGCAGCTCGCCGTCTCGACCGTCCTCCCGGTAGTGGGCACGGAACTCGACGGTGCCCTCCGCGTGGAAGGGGGTCCCCTCACTCGTTCGCAGGATCTCCAGCCCCGTCCACCGGGTGTCGGGGTCCGACCCCACGTTCCGGGGCCGGGTGGTGGGGTCCCAAGAGCGCAGGAGGTAGTCCTCGTCGCCCACGACGAAGGCGCTGTAGCGCGAACGCATGAGGTCCTCCGCGGTGGCCGCGCGGACCGTACCCGCGTGCAGGCGACCACAACAGGCGCCGTATCGCTCATCCCGGCCGCATGGGCAGGGCGCCTCGGTGGGCAGGGGTCGCGGGGAGGTGGAACGCCGTGAACGGCGGGATCGCTGCTGGGCCATGCCTTCCATTCTGACGTGCCGGGAACACCGCCCGGCCCGATCGAGGGGGATCGGGTCGGGCGGTTCGGTCGGAGGGGTCAGGCTCCGCTGTCGCCCGGGCGGCGCGGTGGAGGTGGCGGCAACCACCGCGGCGGCGGACCGTCGTCGGGGGCAGGGCGCGGTTGAGGGATCGGGAGCGCGTACACGTGGGCGTAGTCCATGTCCATCCCCCCGGGTGATACCCAACCTGACCGGTGGAACGAAACACGCGGGATGTCCGCTTCCGGCACCCGAACATCACCCTTCGACTCTGGCGGGGTGCTGTCTCGCGGCCCTGACACCGAATCTGACCTGTGAAGCGACCCAACCACTCACGTATGGTCGTGTCCGGGTCGAGACCGGAGCACATGTGTATAGTCGGTCCGACCGTCGGCCAGGAAGGGTTGGGATCATGGACAACGTGGAGGTGAGCTCCGCCGACATCGCCCGTATCGCCGGGGTCAAACCGACAGCGGTCAGTAACTGGCGTCGACGCCACGACGATTTCCCCACCCCCGTCGGAGGAACCGATCGCAGCCCCCGCTTCGACCTGGCGGAGGTCGAGGAGTGGCTGTCCACCCACCGCAGTGTGCCGAGCATCGACCCCGACCAGCGGCTGTGGCAGGTGATGGACTCCCTGCGCGGATCCGCTCCCGTGGAGGACCTCCTCGGACTGGTCGGCGCGCTGGCCCTGCACCTGCGCGACCATCCCGACGCTTCTTCCGAGGACCCGGCCGCTTTGGTGGCCACGGCCCTGGACGGTTTCGAGACCCGGTTGCGGGCCTCCGGTTCGGTCTGCCTGGCCGACCACCGGCCCGTCCCGGTCCCCGACACTCTGCTCCCCGCCCTGGTGGAGACGACCGTGCGCGCAGTCGCCGAGAGCGGCCCCGCTCCGGTGATGGAACGCATGAGCCGAAGGGCTGAGCAACGCTCCCCCGCCGGATCGCACAATCTCCCACCGGACCTGGCCGACCTGATGGTCCACCTCTCCGGCGGCGGTGCCCTGACCGACCCCGCCTGTGGCGGGGGCGAGGTCCTGGTGGCCGGGGCCCGAGCCGGGCACGCGCCATTGCGCGGCCAGGACCGTGACCGGGCGACACTGTGGCTGACCGCGCTGCGTCTGGCCTTCGCCGACTCTCTGGACGAACGGGTCGAGCTTCGGGTCGGCGATGCCCTGCGCGAACCGGCGTTCACCTCGGGTCCGGCCGACTCGGTGGTCACCGCTCCCCCGTTCGGTGAACGCAACTGGGGCCTGGAGGACCTGGTCGAGGACACGCGGTGGGTGCACGGGCTACCACCTCGCCTGGAATCCGACCTGGCCTGGGTTCAGCACTCGTTGTCCCAGCTGCGGCCGGGTGGCACCGCCGTACTGTTGATGCCCCCGGCCGCGGCCCAACGTCCTTCCGGACGGCGGATCCGCCGTTCGCTGTTGAGGTCCGGCGCGTTCCGGGCGGTGGTGTCGCTGCCCTCCGGTTTCGCCGCGCACTACGCCGTTCCGCTGCAGCTGTGGGTGCTGCGCCGAACCGACGAGACGACGGCGCCCACCCCTTTGTTGTTGGTGGACACCGAGCCGACCGACCCCGAGGAGATTCAACTCCCCGAGGACGTGATCGACCGGATCCGCGGGCTCTGGGGGGACTTCCACGACTCCCCGGAGAGTTTCGGGGAGGTCCCGGGAACGGCACGGGCCGTGGCACCGGTGGAGCTGCTCGACGAGGAGGTCGACCTCACCCCTCGTCGCCACCTGCCCCCGCCCCGTTCGAGTGCCCGAGACCTCGACCTGTTCTCCCGGCGTCGCGTCGAGATGGAGCGATCACTGCGGTCTTTGCGGTCTCTGCTCCCGGAGGTTCCCGAAACCCTGCCCGAGGCCGCGCCCACCCCGGTCGTCACCCTGGGCGAACTGGCCAAGGCCGGTTCGGTCACCATCAGACGTCACCGTGCCCGTCGCCCCGAGGAGGAGGGGGGCCCACAGGTCCAGGCGCGGGTGCTGACGCCGCAGGACGTGGTGCGCGGGACGCCGGCGACCCGGACCGAACTCGTCGACGCCGATCCCATGCGCAATCCCCCGTTGCGGGAGGGCGATGTGGTCATCCCCGTGGTCACCGAACGGCCCCTGGCCCGGGTGATCACCTCCGAGGACGCCGGGGCCCACCTCCACGGCGGGCTGTACGTGGTGAGCACCAACCCCGCGGCCGTGGACCCCTGGTTCCTGGCGGGTTTCGTCAGCAGCGAGGCCGAGCGCGGACACATCGCCCGGGTGAGCAGCAGCGTGCGCGGGTCCCTGCGACTGGAACCGCAACGGTTCCGCCTGCCCGTGCTGTCCATCCAGGAGCAGCGTTCCCACGGTGAGCGTTTCCGCAGGGTCGAACGGTTCCGTCGGGCGCTACGGGAGCTGCAGGAACTGGGCGCGGAACTGGCCGACCAGGCCGTCGACCTGGCCGTGGAGCTCACCACCGATCGCACGACTCGGCGGTAGATCGACGCCGACGAGGGCCCGACCTCCTTTCCGGGGGGGCGGGCCCTTGTCTTGCTTCAGGGGCGAGGTGGCGCTCAGCCGACGTCGGCGGTGATGGTCACGCCCAGGCCAAGGGCCTCCTCGAACTCGACGGAGGCCGGGGTGAAGGCGCCCTCGGCGGTGACCACGCCCTCGGCACGCTGCCCGGGGTTGAGCGTCACGGTGTCGATCTGGGACTCGGACATGCCCAGGGCGCTGGTCGTGTCCTTCTTGGTGCCGTCGTCGGCGACGATCGCGAAGTACAACGGGTTGACCTCGATGGCATCGTCACCGTTGTTCTCGACGGTGACGTGCACGCTGGTGTAGTCGCCGCCGTCGTGCAGGATGCTCGGCACGAAGTCGGCGACCTCTGCGGTCAGCACGACGGGCTCGTCCTCCTGAGGCTCCTCGGCTGCCTCCTCGACCTCCGCTTCGACCGTTTCCTCGGTCTGCTCGGAGGTCTCCTGTGAGGAACCGGAGCCGTCGACGCCCGACGAGAGAGCGGCCACGCAGCCGCCCATCAGCAAGAGCAGGAGCAGGAACGCCCCGCAACCCAGGCCGAACTTCCTGCCGGTGGACATGCCCTGCTTCGGCGGCTGGGGCTGGAACGGCTGCTGGGGCTGGGTCATGGTGGGCTCCGGGTCTGTGTGGTGGCGACAAGGCCGTGGGGTGTGAACACCGAACCGGGCGGTTCGGCGCGCAGCGGGAGAAGGTCTCCGGAACTCTGAACCAACCCGAAGACACGCACACCATACACGAAGATCTGTGAATACCACCAACCATAAGCAAGGGTTCCATTTCACATCATGGAACCGTCCTCCCTGTCCCGGACCGGGAGTAGGCCGCCCGGGCCTTCGACGTCGACGCCCCGCCTCGTATGGACTGAGGAGGTCGCCCCTGCACGCCCGTAGCCTTGGTCACGTTCGAGGTGAGACGGGCAGGAGTGTCCGGCGCTCCGAGTCCAGGCTGAGGACGCGGTCCGCACGGTCGGCGACGTCCTGATCGTGCGTGACCACGACGACGGCCAGGCCCTCCTCCGCACGCAGGGTGTCCAGGAGGTCCAGGACCTTACGCGCGCTCGCGGCGTCCAGGGCCGAGGACACCTCGTCTGCCAACAGGACCCGCGGACGCGCGGCCAGGGCGCGGGCGATCGCCACACGCCGACGCTGACCGCCGGAGAGTCGACCCGGGAACGCGTGTTCGGTCTCCGCGGGCAGGCCTACGCACCGGGCGAGCCGAGGAACGCGACGGCGTCGGATCCGACGGTGACGATACTGCCGTGCCCTCGGGAGGCCATCCGGGAGGAGACCGCGCGGCAGATGTCGAAGACTCCCAGGGCGTTGACCGCGAAGAGTTCGTGCCACTGCTCGGCCGGGAACTTCGAGGTCGTTCCGTGGTGCAGGACCCCGGCGACGTTGACCACGGCGGTGATCCCGCCGAGGCCCCTCTCCACCTTGGAGACCACCCGCTCCACCATGTCCCCGTCACTGACGTCCGCGCCGTAGTGGATCGCCCGGTGTCCTTCGTGTTCGAGTTCGGCCACCAGTCGTCGTGAGGAGTGCTCGCGACGGTCGACCGCGGCGACGGCGTATCCCTGTGCCTCCATACGCCGAACGACGGCGGCGCCTATACCTCCGGCGGCACCGGTGACCAGCGCCACTCCCTTCTCGGGCCTTTCCGGTTCATCCGGTCTGTCAGGACAAGTGGTCACGGGATTCCTTTCGCGAGTGTTCCGTACCGCCTCCGGGCCCGCCCCGAGCAGGGCTGCGACGCGGTGTCACAGGCAACGCGGACAGACACCGGTCAGTTCGAAGGTGTGGTCGACCTGGTCGAAATCGCTCAGGTTCCGGATCTTCTCCACGACCGCTGCGATTTCGGCGACCTGTGCGACCTCCTCCACCTCCCCACAGACGCGGCAGAAGAGGTGGTAGTGGCGGACAGGTGTTCCACACCGCCGGTACAGACGCTCTCCTTCGGGCGACTGGATCGTGTCCAGCACACCTTCCTGGGACATCCGGTGGACCGTGCGGTAGATGGTGGACAGACTCGGCGGACCCGTGGCTGAGGAGTTCGACCGATCCAGGTCCTTGAGGATCTCCCGACAGCTGCGAAAGCGGGAACTACGGTCCAGGACCCTGAGCACGGCTTCGTCGTACTTGGGTGTGTTGACCATGTCAGTCGACCGCCCGGTGTGGGATCACCAGGGGCAAGGGGCCGACTCGGTGTCGGCATCGCCCTACGTACACGAGGAGGACTCCTGGGGGACACGACTCGAGTAGGTGAAAATGATTATCAGTACCGTAACATGCCCGAGCTCGATTCGCCCGAATCACACCACCCCCGGGCGGCCACACCGAGCACTCCCGAGGCTGTGTAGAGTATGGAAACGATTTTCATTTCCATTCTAGAGAAGGCACCTCGGAGAGGAGCATCCGATGCGCATCGCCCTGGTCACCGGGCTGCACGCGACTGCGCGACGTCAGGCCGTGAACGAGCTGCTGGCCACCGTTCCACGTTCCATCGCCGTGCACCACGACTTGGAGGACATCGGTGACGGAGCGGTACACCGTGTGGTGCGCGACTGCACGGGCCCCGCTGAGAGCGAGCAGGTGAACCTCGACCACGCCTGTGCCTCCTGCACCCTGCGCGAGGACCTCATCCCCTTCCTCCTGCGCACCGCGGACGCCGACCGACACGACCTGTGCGTCGTGGAGTCCTGGGACGGAGTGGAGCCCCGACTGATCTCCGAGAACATCGCCGCGCAGGAGAGGCTGCACCTCGCCACCGTCGCCACCGCCGTCGACATCGCCCACCTGACCGCGGACCTGGGCAGCGACCACGATCTGAGCGACCGCGAACTCCACATCGCCCAGGACGACTCCCGCACGGTGGCCGAAGTCCTCAATCGGCAGGTGGAGTACCCGAACGTGATCGTCCTGCACGGCGCGGGGTCCGACCGTCATGCGCAGACCCTGCTCCAACAGCTCAATCCCGCGGCCGCGATCGTCCGTTCGGGCTCGGACCTCCAGGGGTTCCTCTGCGGACGCTTCGACCCCGAGTCGACCCACACCCGGATCAACCCGGCCTGGGCCCAGTACACCGATCACGCCGAGGAACAGGGCGTGAGTTCGGTGACCTGGTCCAGGACCCGGCCACTGCACCCCGATCGACTCTCCGACGCGTTGGAGGAGATCGTCTCCTTGAGTCTGCGAGGCAGGGGCAGGTTCTGGCTGGCCGGTCAGCCCGACACCCTCCTGGTGTGGGACTCCCACCAGGACCTGCTCATGGTGGAGAACGGTGGCCCCTGGATGGCCGCGCTCCCCGACGCCGCCATGGACCTGGTCTCACCTGCCCGACGTTCCTCCGCCCTCCTGGACTGGGACCCGGTGGTGGGCGACCGCCGCCAGCACCTGTCCTTCACCGGGATCGGTATGGACAGAGGACGCCTGTTGTCCCTGTTGGAGTCATGCCTGGTCACCGACGCCGAAGCCGACCAGGACTTCCAGAACGATCCCTTCGCCGAGTTCTCAAAGAGGTGACCATGCCCACCGACCACCGACGCACCGTCAAGCCACCCCGCAAACGCGGTTTCGCCAACCCGCTGGGAGAGGCCGACCGGGTCGACTACAAGGACACCGCCCTTCTCCGCAGGTTCATCTCGGAGAAGGGCAAGATCCGCAGCCGCCGGGTCACCCGTGTGACCGCACGCCAACAGCGCCTGATCGCCGCGGCGGTCAAGAACGCCCGCGAGATGGCCTTGCTGCCGTACCCGTCCTCGACAAAACAAAGCTGACCAGGAGGAATCCAGTATGTCCCGTGTCTGCCAGGTGACCGGAAAGGCACCCGGTTTCGGCAACGCCGTCTCCCACTCACACCGCCGCACCGAACGCCGTTTCGACCCCAACATCCAGAACAAGCGCTACTGGCTGCCCAGCGAGCAGCGCTTCGTCAGGCTCCGGATCAGCACCAAGGGGATGAAGGTGATCGATGCCCGGGGCATCGAGCGCGTGGTCGCCGACATCCGGGCCCGAGGAGGAAGGGTCTGATGGCCAAGAAGAGCAAGATCGCCCGCAACGAACAGCGCAAAGCGGTCGTCGCCCGCTACGCCGAGCGCCGCGCCGAGCTGAAGCGACTCATCAAGAGTCCGCACACCGGTGAGGCCGAACGCGCTGCCGCTGTCGCCGAACTGCGCCGCCGGCCCCGGGACGCCAGCGCCACCCGGGTGCGCAACCGCGACTCGGTGGACGGTCGACCCCGTGGCCATCTGGCCAGGTTCGGCCTGTCCCGGATTCGTTTCCGCGAGATGGCGCACCGAGGGGAGCTGCCCGGCATCACCAAGTCGAGCTGGTGACCTCGGGCCGGGCCCACCGTTCGCGTCCCGACCGATCCGCGGGCCCTCGGGTGCAGGCCTCCGCCCGGGGACCCGCACCCACGGTTGTGCTCAGGACACGGGGTGTTCGTCCCAGTGGTCGTCGTGCCGACGGTGGAGGTGACCGTCGTGCACGTAGTCCACATGGTCGTGGTGGGGTACGGACACGTGACCACACCCCTCACCATGCTTGTGCGGGTGTCCCTCGTGCACCAGATGTGCGGACGCCATACTCTCCCCCGAACACAGTTCCTTCTCGATGATTCCGAAAGCAGCAACAACGTATCCATTCGACATCTGCTCTTCAAGGATCCGCGAAGATGGAAACAATACTTTGCCCCGGCATACACAGCGGAATGGATTCGACGACCGAGCAAAGCCGCTACCAGCCTCGACGCGACCATGACAATGGTTTCCATCGTCACTGAAAACGTCGAACAAGAACGCTTTTCATCTGACCCGGATGTTTTCCCGGAATCGGCCACGGGCCCAGAGATGATTGGTTCGACTTACGCGAGAGAACCGCCTTCCCCTTACCGATGACCGGAGGCGGGGGTGACAGAGATCGTCGCCCCTCCCCGGCTCCTACCTCTCGACGCGACCGAGGAACCGGAGTGGAGGAAACGACCCACCGACGAAGAGTCCCTCCCAACCGTTGTCCACCCACACCCATCGACGGGAAGACCGAGCAACCGCTCTCGTTCACTTCCCGGGTACGACCAAGGAGACGAACGTTGCTCGAATACGACGACCCCTACGACCACTCCGGTCAGTTCATCGACCCGATGATCACCGGGTGGTGGGAACACCACGGCACGACGGTCGCCGACGCCCTGCGGGAACTACCCGCCGCCGCAGGGCCGGTGATCGACGCGGGTGCCGGCGGCGGCCTGGGAACACGGCTCATCGCCCGCACCCTTCCCCAAGCACACGTCCTTGCGATCGAGCCGTCGCCTCCCCTGCGCTCGGTCCTGCTGTCACGGGTGTTCGAGGATCCGGACCTACGTCTGCGAGTGACCGTGGACGGCGACGACCTGCTCTCGGCCCGTCTGCCGAACCGGCTCGGCGGAGTGGTGGCGGCCAACCTCATCGGCCACTTCAGCCCGCGCGAGCGGGACCGGCTCTGGGAGGACCTGGCGGCCCACCTGGCGCCGGGAGCGTTCGTCCTGCTCAACCTGCCCGCACCGGTCGAGCCGGAACGCGTCGAGCGCACCAGGATGGCCGAACTCCGCATCGGAGAGCGGCACTACATCGGCTGGGCCGAGGCGGAGCCGGTCGGTACCGAACGGATCACCTGGCGCATGACCTACCAGATCCACGAAGGCGACCGGCTCGTCAGTCGCGACGAGATCCACTACGCCTGGTGGACACTCTCCGAACAGGCGCTCCGTACCGAAGCCACCCCGCATGGTCTGCTCGTCATCCCCCACGGTCCGGCCGAGGCAGGACTGTTCAAGATCCTCCGAGAAGGGAATCAGCCCCGGTCTCCTCCGGTGATCGAACGTGAGACCGCCGTTCGGCGGCTCACCCCTGACCCGGATCCTGGGAGTCGAACCCGGGCGGGTGGCCCCACCCACCCGCCCGGTGGCGAAGGCGGGAACCGTGGTGACCGCCCCGGAGTTCGGCTCGGCACTCCCCCGGGCGGCACCACCCCGGTCCCGCCCGGGCCGGGGATCAGGGACGGGGGTAGAGGGGGCGTGGCACGGTCACCCGCGACCAATCGGTGTCCGAACCCAGGTAGAACTCCGGGTAGGTCGGCTGGTTGTAGGTGGTCTGCTGCGAGGCGATCCCGACCCGGTACTGGGGGTCGTGCATGAGCGTGTGCAGCATGTGTTCGGTCTCCTCGGTGGAGGTGTACACGCGCAGCGCCGATCCGTCCTCGGTGCGCAGGACGAGTTCCTCCCGCCAGTCGCCGAGCACGTCGGCGACCAGGGACGGGTTGCCCTTGGTCCCGTTGTTGGTCGAGGTGCCCTCCGCGTTCAGCAGCGCGCCACGGTTCCAGTCCTCGATCGTGGGGGTCTCCACCTCGCCGTCGACTTCGGCGCCCTCGATGATCTGGGTGGTCATGTCACCCGCCCATCGGATGCTCATGTTGGTACCGGGGACCTCCTCTCCCAATCGCCGGCCGTCGGCCGACCACAAACCACCATCGCCGTCCCCGCCCGGGGGCATCGACGACCACACCTCGTAGCCGGGGCTACCAGGGTCGACGTCACCGACCATGCCACGGCCGGTGTCGCGCCCGGAATAGGAACCGAACAGCACCTCACCGGTGTCGGCGTCGCGCATGGCCTGACCGTAGGGGGCCATGGTGGCGCCCTCGTGGACGGTCCAGATCCGAACCTCCCCATCGGGGGTGAACCGCCCGGTGTGCATGGCGTCGCCGTGGCCGAGCTTGACGTACTCACCCGGGGATCCGCTTGCGGGCGGAAGGGTGTCGTGGGAGGAGTAACGCAGGGTGCCGTCCGAGTTCAAGGTGGCGGCCCCGTAGACGATCTCCTGCCGGTGATCGCCGTCCACGTCGGCCACGCTCAGGGAATGGAAGCCCTGCCCGGCGAGGGTGCCCGTTCGGGGGTCGACGCCCACACCTTCATGCGGGCCGGCGTCGAAGGGGTTGGCCATGGGCACGTGTCCGCTGTCGGCCACCCAGCGTTCCCGAATCCGTTCACCGTCGAAATCGTGGGCCACGATCACCGATCGCGTGTAGTAGCCGCGCGCGAAGATCGCGGAGGGGGCGCGTCCGTCCAGGTGGGCCACACCGGCCAGGAAACGGTCCACACGGTTGCCCGGTTCGATACGGCTCATGGCGTAGTCGCCCCAGAGGAGGCCGTCGTCCCCGCGTCCGGGGTTGTAGGGGACGGTGTCCAACTCCTGGCCGGTGAGACCGTCGAACACGGTGAGGTACTCGGGCCCGTCCACGACGAACCCCTCGAACCCGCGCAGCCGGTTGTTCTCACTTCTGCCTGGCGCGTAGACGTCCATGAAGTGATCGGCCAGGGCCTCGGCGTCGATGCGCGAGAGCGGGTAGTCGTACCGGGAGTCGATCCCGAAGGCCTCCTCCAGGGTGAGGGGCCAGTTACCGGCCACCACCTCGGGGTGTTCGTGCCAGCCGAGGAACAGGTCGACGACGTGGTCGTAGTAGTCCTCGGCGCTCATGCGGTGGTCGTCGTCGTGGGTGACGCCCGCCGCGACGTCCTCTTCCGGCAGGGTGACGTGGCCTTCCTCGACCACCTCCCCGTCCGGCCCGTAGGTGGTGCTCTTCGTGCCGGGCGCGGTCTTGAACATCAGTTCGGCGCGGCCGTCCCCGTCGAAGTCGTAGACCAGGAACTGGGTGTAGTGGGCGCCGGAGCGGATGTTCACGCCCAGGTCGATCCGGTTCAGCAGGGTGCCGTCGAGCGTGTAGGTGTCGATGAGGGTGTTGCCGGTGTAGCCCGTCTGGGAGACGTCCTTGGAGTTGGTGGGATCCCACTTGACCACGAATTCGTATTGTCCGTCGCCGTCCACGTCACCGACGGAGACGTCGTTGGCGGTGTGGGTGTACTCCTCTCCCGCGGGGGTGGTGCCGCCCTCGGGTCGTCTCAAGGGGATGTCGAGGTGTCCGTCGTCCCAAGGGGTGACGGCCGCGGAGGCCTCCTGTTCTCGGCCGCGGACCACCGCGGCGACCCGGTACTCGGAGTCGGTGGCTCCTTCGGCGTCCAAAAGGTTCGTGCTGTGGGCGATGGTCGTGATCGGCTCCCCGTCCCGGTAGACGCGGAAGTCAGGGCCGGTCAGGCCCGTGTCCGAGTGCCCGGTGACCTCGTGGGCGAGCAGGCGCCAACCGAGGTGGACCCCTTCGTCGGTGTCGACGGCGACCAGCCCTCGATCGAGCCGTTCGAGTTCCATGAGATGTCGGGGGCCGGTGTCCCCGGAAGTCTCCGGTGCGGCCGCGGCGACGTCGGGGATGAGGAGCAGGGCGAGGGTGGTGAGTACGGTCAGCCGAAAAGGGATGTGCACGGGGGTGCCGGGGGGCAAGGTTCCACCTCCTGGTGCGAAGGGGAACAAACTGACACTGAAAGCGCTTTCCGTCAAGAGGCCCGAAACCCCGCCTCTTCTTTCCCGAAGGACGCCCCGGAGAACGGTGTGGTCCCACCGGGCCCGGTGCGAAGCCGGCGTGAGTTCGGTGGGCCGGAGCGGTACGGCCCACCGCTCCGGTCACAGGTTCTTGCTCTCCACATCCCACTCGGGGTCGACGCACAGACCGCAGTTTTGGCCCACGAACATGTCCGCGGCCTCGGCGTCGTCCTTGAGTCGCCAACGCAGCCACGCGCTACCGACCCGCCCGTACTCGCCGCCGTCGGGTTCGGGGAAGGTCCCGTAGTGCCCCACGTCGAGGTGGCCCATGAACGCGGGCAACCCCTCCGGCAGGTCGCGCCAGTCGTTGAGCGCGTTGGCGTAGGCGATGTCGCTCGGCCCACCGGTGAAGTAGGCGATCGGAGCGTGCAGGTGATCGAGGCGGCCCGGATCCCTGTCGCTGAACATGCCACTGTTCCAGATCACCGTGGTGGTGATGCGGGGGTCGTCGGCGACGTCGTAGGTCTCCAGCCCACCGCACGACTGGCCCATGACGGCGATCCGTTCGGTGTCCAGGTGTCCGCGGTACTCGCTCAATGGCCGGGTGTTCTCGTCGACCGCCCGGTCCACGGACTCGATGAGCATCTCCGCGTCGGTGCCGCCCGAACCGTTCGGGCGGCCGTTGGCGATGACCAGGAACCCGTGTGAGGCGAACTCGGTGAGGATGTTCTCGAACCACGTCCCATCGGCGCGGCAGGCGCCGTTGCCCCAGGCGACGATCGGCAGGGGCTCGTCCTCGGGCAGATCCAGGGGCCGGTGGACGGTGTGGTCGGGCAGGCGACGATCGGTGACGTATCCGGCCTCATGGGGGCCGCTGCCTCCGGCGACCTCCACGATGTCGGCGGAGGCGGCGGTCCCCGAGGGGATCCCGACCAGGGCGGCGGCCAGGAGTGTTCCGGTGAGGAGGGCGGTGGATCTTCGGGCGGGGGACGACGTTCCCATCGCTTCTCCCTTGGGTGAAGGAAACACACCGGCTGTCCGGTGTTCAGGAAGCGAAAATCCGCGCCACGCACCGGGGCGTCAACGGGTCCTGTCGACGAACGGGTGGGAACACCGATCCCACACCCCCGGTTCCCGAACAGATCGCGGTGTTCCACCGATGCGCGTCCCCACGGCCGGGGCGGAGAGTGAGACGGAGAACATCCGACCGGCAAGGGAGACCCGCGTGGACGACAAACCCCTGCGCATCTACGATTTCATGGCCTGCGACGTCTACTGGGACTTCGACGGGACGCCGTTGCCCGCGGAGCAGCACAAGTTCCTCGTCTCGTTCCATCCCACCCCGGGGGTCCCCACCCCGGAGCTGATCCGATCCATCACCGCGCGCGGCCCGGACGGGTATCGGGTGGAGTTCGCCGACCAGGAGTTCACCCCCGCCGACACCAACGGCCACATCTACGATCACGCCCTCGACCACTACTGGTACATGGTCAATCTCCCCACCGGATTCCTTCCCGGGGGCGTGTACTCCATCGAGGTGCTGGGGGTCGACGGTGAGGTCCGGACCCGTTCGCGCCACCACGACATAGCGGCCTCGCGACGCATGGTGGAGTTCTACACCTCGCACCGGGGCGGGCTCGCGGAGTCCTTCACGCCCTCGGGCCGAACAGAGCTGGGAACGGTGCCGGCCGACGGCGAGCTGGAGTGTTCCTGGTCGACGTTGAAGGACCTGGGCGGGCCCGACGCCCACTACATCTTCCGCCTGTCCACCGGAGGATCGGCCAGGGAATTCGACACCCAGAACCTGACCTGGTGGGACAACATCTTCGTCGAGCGCATGCGCGGGCACACCGATGCCGGCCTGAACCGTTCCTCGGTACGGGTGGGCGCCGATCTGGCGGCCGACACCCCCTATGCCTACTTCGTCGAGGCCACCGACTCCAACGTGCAGAGCCAGACCAACATCTGCCTCTTCCAGCCGCACCAGTACTTCCGTACGCCGTCTCGAGCCGAGGCCGGCACCGGGTCCTGAGTCGAAGTCCGGCAAAGGCCGGCACGGGCCGGGTCGGTCCCGGGATCTCGCTCGGCGGTGGGGCGAGCACTCGGGGCGCACGGGGGCGCGACGGTCACGGCCCGTCGCGCCCCCGCTCTCAACCGCTGACGTTGAGGTCGGAGCTGCCGCTGCTCTGGTAACCCTCGGTCGCCAGGATCATGTAGTGCGCGAAGTCGCCCAGTTGCATGCCCGCGGCGTTCCAGGCGTCGAAGTGGTTTCCGGTGGTGATGGTGCCACCCGTACGGGTCGACTGGCGAACGCTCCAGAACTGCGGGAACGTCTCGTTGTCGCCCTCCACCGACGGGGAGTCGTAACGCATCGTGTGGTAGAGGTCGTAGCTTCCGCCATCGCTGTCCACCGTGCCTCGGAAGTCGCCCTCGGGCCGGTAGGTGCCGAAGTTGTCGACGATGTAGTACTCAACGAGCGGGTTCGAGGTCCACCCGTACAGGCACAGGTAGCCGTTGCCGGAGGGGTTGAAGCTGCCCGAGTAGGCGACGCTTCTGCGGCCGCCGGTGCTCCAGCCCTTTCCGCACACGAAGTTGCCGGTGTCGTTCCACTGGGTGCTGTAGGAGCCCCCGGAACCCAGGGTCATGGAGACCGAGCCACCGCCGTCGGTCCAAAACGAGTAGAAGTAGCCGTCGTGGGTGCCGGTCTGGTTCTCGGTGATGGTCTGGGCATGTGCGGTGCCGGGCAGCAGCAGCGAGGGCATCGCCACGGCCAGGGAGCCGGCTCCGGTGAGCCCGATGAATCTCCTGCGGTCGAACGGGGGGTGGGGGGTGTCGTTCATGGTCGTCTTCCTCCTGGTGGGCCAGGCGGCGCGGTACGGCACGGAGGGAACCCACGGCGACCAGGGGTGCGTCACCGTGTGTCGGCGCCGTGCGGCGCAGCGGGGTCGGCCTTTCGCCGTGTCCCGAAGTATCCGTACGCGACGAACGCGAGTCAATGTTTTCCGGAAAATTTCGGAGACATTAACAACCATTTAGTCATCATTTCTCCTGTTCAGCCACCATTTTTACAACTTCATCCTCAGATCTCCCCTGGCACTCGGTTCCAACACGCATGCGGGAATTGATCATCATTCCGAAACTTTTCGACCCCCTTCGGGTAGCGCACACGCGCCCGACTCCCGAGGGTCGGGGCGGATCCGCGCAACGGCCGGTGAGCCCTGTCCGATCCGCACCGGTTCGCCTTGGGCCCCGCGAGACTCCACCACCTCGACCCGCGAGAGCGCGGCCGACGGACAGGGGCGGCGTGGAAAAGATGACCCCGGGCCCACCCGCCTGCGGGCGCGCCCCCATCGCCCTCCACGCGTAGATACCCGATTCCGATGGGCCTCCGCCTCGGCCGTTCTCCACGAAAGTCTCGGGGCCAGGCCCCGAAGGACACGCCCAGGGGGCACGGCGCAGGCCCAGGACCGGTTCGGCTGGAGCACGGCCTCGATCAGGGTCTCCAAACGCGGATGGGTGATCTTCCGGTATTCGGGATCGGCGACCATACGGCCGAACGTCTTTCGATCGGGATAACGCATCAACCGGACCACGTCCCATCCCGCTCTCCAACGGCGACCCAGGGAGCGGACCCGTCTCCGGCGGTAGTGCGGCTCGGCCCCGTATTTCTTCAAAAAAGGAGCCGCCCGCCGTGGGCACTCCTCGCAGGAGGGGTGGCCTTCGAGAGGTGAGGCGCGACAGGCCGAGCATGACCACGGGACCCTCCCACCCTCCTCCGGCATGTCCGCGAAGGCCGATTCCGAGGGGGGCGACGACCATGGGCGAATCCCCGTGCGGTCGCTGGGCGCACCGAGCGTGAGGCGTGACGCCCACCGCGGCAACCGACCAGTCGGTATGTAACGCCGGCGAGCCCGAACACCCCCCGCCACCACGCATCCGCCGAGCACTCCGGACCTCGACGTGAGTCACGCCACCCCGAACGCGGGAAGCCAGCCAGAAGCGGCATTCTCACAGCTCACAGCGCACGTCGAAGGTCCTGAAATGCAGCGCATTCTGCCACAAAAGGTCACGTGGAAATAACAGAACGGTATCGCCAAATCGCCCCTCTGTGATCCGGCTCAGGCTTATTTGAGACCCGAAAATCACCCGACTTGAACCCTTTTGCTATAGTCCGTCTGTTGGTCCCAACCGCCCCACGTGTCCCACACGGATCACACGACATCGGGCGGCGGACAAACCACTCCCTTCCTCGCCGACCTGAAATCGGCGGGCGCACGTATCGGCGAAACCACGGCCGGATGCCCAGCGCACAGCGTCGTGCGCACGGGCCGAAGCTCCATGGCCGTTACGTGTAACAAAAACCGACGGGTGATCCGGCGCCCGTCCTTAGAAAGGAAATGAATGAGCTCGGAGGAAATGGCGGTTCAGCAACTGAGTGCGCCCGTCACCATTTTTCTCATCGCACTCTTCTTCGGTGGAACGCTGTTCATGTCGATCATGATCAGCAAGAAGAAAGAGAACGCCGATGGTTACATGAATGCCGGGCATAACATCGGTTTCGGCATCGCAGCAACCTCCATGACCGCGACATGGATCTGGGCGTCCTCCATGTACGCTTCGGCCACGGCGGGTTACACCTACGGCATCTCCGGCCCCATCCACTACGGGCTCTGGGGCGCGTTGATGATCCTGTTCATCTACCCCTTCGGTCGACGCATCCGTGCGGTCGCCCCTCGCGCGCACACTCTCGCCGAGGTCATGTACGCCCGCCACGGGCGCTCCAGTCAGCTGATGCTCGCCGGCTCCAACGTGCTGGGCAGCGTCATCTCACTGACCTCCAACCTCATCGCCGGTGGTGCGCTGGTGGCGATGCTCTCGCCCTTCAGCTTCACCCAGGGCATCGTGGTGATGGCGGCGGGTGTCCTGCTCTACACACTGTGGTCCGGCTTCCGCGCCTCGGTGCTCACCGACTTCGCCCAGGCGATGGCGATGCTGGGCGCCGTGGTCGTCATCATCCCGGTCGTCTTCTTCGCCGCCGGCGGCCCGGGCATGTTCGAGGCCGGGGCACAGAACCTGACCCCCCAGCAGTCGAACTTCTTCTCCTCGGACGCCTTCCTGCACCAGGGCGCGCCCTACATCGCCGCCGTACTGGCCTACGCGATCGGCAACCAGACCATCGCTCAGCGCCTCTTCGCGGTTCGAGAAGACCTCATCAAGCCGACCTTCATCACCGCCACCATCGGTTACGGTGCCACCGTCATCGGTATCGGCATGCTCGGCGTGATGGCCCTCTACCTGGGCATGGAGCCGATGGGTGGGGACGTCAACAACCTCATCCCCCAAATGGCGACCACCTTCCTGGGCCCGATCCTGCTGTGCGTCTTCTTCATCATGATCATCGGTGCGTTGGCCTCCACGGCCGACTCCGACCTGGCCGCGCTGTCGTCGATCATGATGGCCGACGTCTACGGTCAAAACGTCGCCGGGCGCAAGAAGGCGAACCCGAAGACGATGCTGCTGATCGGCCGCGTCACGATGATCGTCGCCACCGCCGCGGCCCTGTACTTCGCCAGCGGGCAGATGAGCATCCTCGACCTGCTCGTGTTCGTCGGCGCCCTGTGGGGTGCCCTGGTCTTCCCGGTCATCGCCTCCTTCTACTGGGGCAAGGTCACCAACGCGGCCTTCACCGTGTCCACCCTGGTGGCCGTGGCGATCTTCATCCCCGTCCGCTTCGAGATGCTGCCGATGATCACCCCGGTCGGCCTCGTCGTGGACGTGCTGTCGGTCGTCGGTGTCGGCGTGGTCCTGGGTCTGATGGCCTTCGGCTTCTTCGGGCTCAAGCCGGCCCTGTGGGTCGGTTCGATCGCCGCGATCGTCACCGCGCCGTTCGGGATCGGTTTCCTGCACGACTACCACGTGCTCAGCGGATCGCTCGTCGCCTACGCGGTGAGCACACTGGTCTGCTACCTCATGAGCTTCCGCAGCAAGGAGTCCTTCGACTTCGCCCTGATCCAGAAGCGCATCGGTTCGTTCGACAGCGAGGAGGAGCCCGAGAAGGCCCTCGACGACGACACCACTTCGAAGCGCTGACCAAGAGAGGAACCCCATGTCGACTCTGCTGCTGACCGGCTACGTGCTCATCTGGCCCATCATCGTGGCCTTCGTGCTCTACTTCCTCGCACGCGGCTTCCTCAAGGACTGGAGCCGGTCACGTAAGGACGGTCGTCCGATCATCTGATCCCGCCGACCGCCCCGGCCGGGTATCGATTCCAAGGAGTCGGTGCCCGGCCCTCTTCGTGGGCGCCCCTCATATGCGGCGCCGGCCACGTGCACGCATATCCAAGTCACCTCGCCGGCCCACGCCTACCTTGGCGCCATGGACACCACCTCTTCGACCGTGAAGGTCGCCGCCGTCCACGCCGCCGCGCCGTTCCTGGACCTGGCGGCCGGAGTGGAACAGGCCCGCGGGTTCATCCGCGAGGCAGGCCGCGAGGGCGCACGCCTGGTCGCCTTCCCCGAGACCTACCTGCCCGGCTACCCCTACTGGGTCTGGTCCCACACCCCCAAGCACGCCGCGCCGTTGTTCGCCCAGCTGTACGCCAACTCCGTCGAACTGCCCGGCGAGGCCTCCCGCGCCTTGGGAGAGGCCGCCCGTGAGGCGGGGGTCTGGGTCGTCATGGGACTCGACGAACGTGACGGCGGCACCCTGTACAACACGCAGGCCTATTTCTCCCCGGCCGGAGAACTCGTCGCCCGGCACCGCAAACTACACCCCACCAACGCCGAACGGACGGTGTGGGGGCGTGGCGACGGCCGTGACATCTTCGTCGTGGACACCGGGTTCGCGCGTGTGGGCGGGTTGATCTGCTTCGAGCACACGATGGATCTGGCCCGCTACTCACTGGCCACCCTGGGCGAGCAGATCCACGTCTCCGCCTGGCCGGCGATCAACGCCACCCACGCCGACCCCAACGCCGGCAAGTTCGATCACTACTCGCGCACCCTGGCGGGCGCGCACGCGATCGCCTCCCAGTCCTACGTCGTCTTCGTGCAGGGGCGGATCAGCGAGGAGATCGTCGAACGGTTGGGGATCCCGGAGGGGCCCGACGCGCCGACGGTCGGCGGTGGGATGACCGGGTTCATGGGGCCCGACGGGCAATGGCTGTCCGAGCCGCATCGGGATACCGAGGCGATCGTCTACGCCGATCTGGACCTGGGTGTCATCCCGTTCGCCAAGTACTTCGCGGACGGGGCCGGACACTACGCGCGACCGGACGTGTTCTCCTTCGGGGTCGACCGCACCCCGCAAGAGCCCCTCACCACACAGCGGGTGACGCGTCTGACCACGCCCGGGTCCGAGTCCCCCACGGGTTCCGAGGACGAGGTCCCCGCCAGGGGCGAGGTGCTCGTGCCCACCGACCGAGGCCGATCCCGACGACCCGTGGCGCGAGAGGGGGACCACGGAGCATAATCGGGTCCCGGCGACGTTCTTGGAGGTCAGGTGGACGATCCCCGCGTTCACGTTCGGAGCGAGCTGTTCGACTCCCGCGGTGTGCCCGCCCGGGTGCGCACCACCTCCTGGGAGCGTGTCTCGACCCGGTTCCTGGTCCCCTTGCGCATCCGTACCGACGCCGGGAGCGTCCGTGGTGTCATCGGTACCCGACGGATCGGGGAGATCGGCTTCTGTCGGCTGCGAGCCACCCCGCACTCGGGGGTGCGCACCGCGCTGATGGCGACGGGCGCGGGGGCGGGCCACTACAAGATCGCCCTCGCCCTCCATGGACCCACCCTGATCACCCAGCACGATCGACGGGTCCTGCTGCGCCCCGGCGACCTTGCGGTGTACGACACCTCGGAGGCCTACAGCGCGGGCAGCGAACTGGAGTTCGGCCTGCTCATCGTGTTGGTTCCGCACGAGGCCATCGGGGTGTCGCGGGACCGGGTGGCGGCCGTCGCGGCCACTCGTCTGAGCGGTCCCGGGGCTTTGACCATGGGGCGCGAACTGTCGGCGCTGTCGGAAGGTGGGACCGCTCCGGACCGGCTCCACCGCACGTTGGCCACGATCGGAACGCTCATCGGTGACACTCCCCCGGCCCGGGTCGAACGGCACCGCGACGAGGACGAGCTCCTGGAACGTGCCAGGGAGATCATCGGTCACCGGCTCTTCGATCCGGGCCTGGATCCGCGCTACGTCGCCGCCGTCCTGGGGGTGTCCAGGCGCCGCTTGTACACGCTGTTCGCCGAGCGGATCGGGCCGGTCGCCGCCTACGTTCGGACACGGCGTCTGGAGCACGCCCGTGACCTGTTGTCGCGATCGAGCGGGGTGAGCGTGGCCGAGGTGGCGCTCGAATGCGGATTCGGCGACCCGGCGCACTTCAGCCGTCTGTTCCATCGGGCCTATGGGGTCCCGCCCACCCGCTTCCGGTCGCGATCCGAGGCTCCCGGGGAACCCGTGCCGCCCGAGGCCGGGTGGAGTACGTGAACGACCCCGAGGTCGACCCGTGCGACCTGGGGCAGACGTGAACCCGCCGCTCAGGGCTTGCGGGCCACACCACCGTAGCCGTCGACCTCGGGTGGGACCCCGAACCCGTTCTCCTCGTAGCGCCACCGGGTCACCGACACCACCCCCGGTTCCACGAGCTCCAGGCCTTCGAAGAAGGCCGCGATCTCCTCCGGTGAGCGCTGGACGTAGGGCGTGCCCCCGCTCTGGTTGTACTGTTCGTGCGCTTCCACGTTGGCCGCGCTGTGCACGTTGGTGCCGTCGTTGATCGTCAGGAAGCTCCCCGACGGCAACGGGTCCATCAGTCGACGAACCAGGTCCCGGGCCTCGTCATGGTCGGCGACGTGTCCCAAAATCCCCATGAGCATCAGGGCGACCGGCCGGTCCAGGTCCAAGGTGCCGGCCGCCGATTCCAGGATCCGTTCCGGTTCGCGCAGGTCGGCGTGGAGGTACTCGGTGGCGCCCTGTTCTGTACCCCTCATCAACGCCCGGGCGTGGGCGAGTACCAGGGGATCGTTGTCGACGTAGACGATCCGGCTGTCCGGTGCGAACACCTGGGCCACTTCGTGGGTGTTGTCGGCCGTGGGCAGCCCCGTGCCGATGTCCAGGAACCCGCGGATTCCGACCTCTCTCGCCAGGTAACGCACCGTTCGGCCCAGGAAGGCCCGCGAGGCCCTGGCCCCCTGTGCCATTCCGGGGAACACCTTCAGGAAAGCCTCACCGGCCTCCTGGTCGACGGGGTAGTTGTCCTTGCCACCCAGCCAGTAGTTCCACACACGCGCCGAATGCGGGACAAAGGTGTCGATCGGGGGGTGTTCGCTCATGGGGCTTCGCCTTCGGGGTGGGGGGTCGTTCGCGCCATGATAGGTCCACACGCACCCGGCTCAAGCGCCACGTCCCTTGGCCCCAGGCGCTTCCCGCTCTCGGGCTCCCGGTTCGCGGACCGACTCGCCCGTTCATCGGTGGGCACGGCGGCGGTAGCGGCGTGTTCACGGATCATTACCGCGACCTGGCTAGGTTCGCCGTGTTCACGCCCCCACACGGAAGGCAGCCCGACCATGTCGGCCAACCGCCGTTCGACGACCCACCGCACCCTCGCCCTGCTCGCCCTCGGCGCGCTCACCGTGGCGCCCACGGTGGCCCTGCCCTCCACCGCCTGGGCCCGGACCGCCCCCGAACGCGTCCTGCTCTCCCCCGCCGCCGACCCCGCCACCTCCCAGCACGTGACCTGGCGAACCGAGGACCTGGACGAGGGAGCCCACCTGGAGCTCATCCCGGTGCGCGGAGCGTCCTCGACCGCGCTCCTGCCCGCCGAACCCACCGGGCGGACCGCGGACCGCCAGTACTACCGGGTCACGCTCACCGACCTGACCCCCGACACCGAGTACCGCTACCGCGTCGTCCCCGGTGAGGGTGCGGCCGGTCGCTGGCGGAGCTTCACCACCGCCGACACCGACGCGGTGCCCTTCGACTTCCTCTACTTCGGCGACGTCCAGAACGACATCTCCGCCGGGGCCGCCCCCGTGGTCCGGGCCGCCCTGGCCGCCGAGCCCGACGCCGAACTCGCCGTGCACGCGGGCGACCTGATCGATCACGCCGAGAACGACTCACAGTGGGGCGAGTGGTACGACGCCTTCGGCCCCGAGGGCACCGGTGGCATCAACCACCTGGCCACGCCCGGAAACCACGAGTACTCCTCCAACGCGCTCAGCGGTCACTGGAAGCTGCAGTTCCCCGGCGCCGGCAACGGCCCCGAGGAGGGTGTGGACCTGAACGAGACGGTCCACCACACCGATTACCAGGGGGTGCGGTTCATCGGCCTGAACTCCAACTACCGTGACGCCGACGTCGACGATGTCGACGCGTGGTTGCGGTCGCAGACCGAGTGGCTCGTCCAGGTCCTGGAGGACAACCCCAACGAGTGGACCGTCGTCACCTTCCACCACCCGTTGTTCTCCAACAGCCCCGGCCGGGACAACGAGCCGCTGCGCCGGGCCTGGTCGGAGGTTCTGGAGGAGTACGACGTGGACCTGGTGCTGCAGGGCCACGACCACTCCTACAGCCGCGGCAACCTGGTGGAGAACCGTACCGAGGACCCTGACGTGCACACCGGACCGGTCTACGTGGTCGCGGTGACCGGGCCCAAGATGTACGAGGCCGACGACGTGAACTGGACGTCCAACGGTGCCGAGGCCCGGGTTCAGGTGACCGACACCCAGACCTTCCAGTCGGTCTCGGTGGACGGGTCCACCCTGGAGTACGTGTCCACCACCGCCGACGGTGAGGTCGTGGACGCCTTCACCATCGACAAGGGCGGGGACGGCAAGCTGGTCACCGACGAGCGCTGACCCGTCGGCGTCCATGGCTCACGCCGCGGGTCCGGTCCGGGTGGGCGCGTCGAGGGAGGGTCCTCGTTCCCGACGCGCCCACCCGGCCCAGGGTGGTCACCGCGGGCCGGTGGTCCGGTCCGGTGATCGTCAGCCGACCAGGGCCTGCCAGGTGATGGGCCCGGCCTGGCCGTCGGAGACCAGGCGGTTGGCGCTTTGGAAGTTGCTCACCGCGGTGTGCATCACGGGTCCGAAGTTGCCGTCGACCTCGACCCCGGCACTGCGCTTGTTCATCACCGTCTGCAGGGCGCGCACGTGCGAGCCGTCGGCCACGCCCTCCTCCAGTTCGTAGACCAGGTGTGGCCAGGTCAGGGGGCCGACCTGGCCGTCGTCGACCAACCCTTGGTCGCGTTGGAAGGCCTTGACCTCGGTCACGGAGGTCGGACCGTAGTAGCCGTCGATCTCCAGTGAGCTCCCACGCTGGTTCATCAGGTGCTGGATGGCGCGGACTCGGGCCCCGTTCGATTCGGGGTCGATGCTGGGCCATCCTCCGCCCAGGTCGACTCCGCGCGTGGCCATGAACGGGACGGGGTCGGTGTCCGACCCCAGGGACCCGTTGTGGGCTTCGAAGTGCAGGTGGGGCCCGGTGACGTTACCGGTGGCACCCATGTCCGCGATGCGCTGCCCCGCCGACACCGAGGCGTTCAGCGCGACCCGGTAGGCGCTCAGGTGGCCGTAGTAGGTGTAGACGCCGCCACCGTGGTCGATGACGAGCGCCTCACCGCTGCGTCCGGGCAGGCCACCGCCCCAGGATCGGCGGACGACGGTGCCCGCGGCGGCCGCGTAGACGGCCGTTCCGGTGGAGTTGGTGACGTCCTGGCCCGCGTGGGGGCCGCCATCGCGGGGGGCGCCGTAGTGACCGCCGTTGGGGAAGTAGCCGAGGGCGGGGTTGCACCAGGCCCCGTTCATGGCCGAGGCCGCGTGGGCCGTCGTGGTACCGCCGAGGCCGGCCACGGCGGCGGTCGCGCCCAGTCCGAGCCCGATGAGCGCGCGTCGGGACCATGGGGTAGGGGATCGGTCAGTACCGCTCGGAGCGGGGGTGGGGGCCGAGCAGGAACCGCACATATGGTCTCCACAAAGATTAGTTTCACATGTAGCATCTGCTGCGTTGGTTTCCTACGTACCAGGGAGAGTAAAGGTTCCGGACCCGCTTGAACAGGGGGTCACCGCTCCTTTCCCCCACACACCGCCCTTGTCCTGGTCGGTCACCGCGCCCCACCGAGGGCCGCCTCTCCCGAGACCGATACGGCACCGGCGCCCCCGCCGCGTGAAACCCCCATCACCTCCGCAGGAGTCCCAAGGTGAACCAGCACCACCCCAGCCGTAGAAACGCTTTCAAGACCATCGGCGGCCTCTCCCTCGGCCTGGCCGCCTCCTCCGGCGGATTCCTCTCCACGACCACCGCGGCCCACGCGGACACCGTCTCCGCCGCCGGGCTGAACGTCGTGGAGAGCGACGAGTCCGACCCCCGCATGTGGTACTACCGCTTCGAGACCCCCGAGATCGGTTGGAACCCCGCGGTCAACGTCCTGCTCCCCGAGGGCTACCGGGACGACGGCCGCACCTACCCGGTCCTGTACCTGCTGCACGGCGGCGGAGTCGGCCAGGACTTCATCAGCTGGGACCGCAGCGGAATCCGGGACCTGTCCGCGGGCAGACCCATCATCATCGTGATGCCCGACGGCGGGCCCTGCGGATGGTACAGCAACCCGGTCAGCTCCAACGTCGGCCCGCGCAACTGGGAGACCTTCCACATGGAGCAGGTCATCCCTTGGGTCGACGCCAACTTCCGGACCTTCGCCGACCCCGAGGGGCGCGGGGTGTCGGGCTTTTCCATGGGCGGCTTCGGCGCGCTCAAGTACACGGCCAAGTACTACGGCCACTTCGCCTCGGTGAGCTCGCACTCGGGCCCGGCCAGCATGCGCCGCGACCTCGGGGCGGTCGCCCACTGGGCGAACGTCACCTCGGCCGCGGTCGAACTCGGCGGCGGCATGGTCTACGGCGTGCCGTGGGACGAGGCCCGGGTCAGCGCCGACAACGCCATGGAGAACATCGAGAGCTACCGGGGCAAGCGCGTCTTCCTCGCCGCGGGGTCCAGCCCCGACCCCATCAACTGGTTCGACCGGATCACCGAGAACGAAGTGCGCCTCGGCCAGCGTGAGTTCCGCGCCGCGCTCGACGACGCGGGCATCGCCTACGAGGCGCACGAGCCCGAAGGCGGCCACTTCATCCGACCCGACCTCGTCGAGCGCGACCTCGACGGCACCATCGAACGGCTGCGCTCGGCCGGGTGACCGACGGCCGGGAACAGGCGGAGCAACGCCAGGGGTGGGCCGTGACGGCCCGCCCCGATGGTCCGACTCACCTCCGCACCGGAACTGTCCACTGTAGCGGCGCTGCACACGCACGCCGTGAACGTGCATGGCCACGTCGGTGACCGCGTCCATGGCACCGGCGAAGAACAGTTCCGCCATGAAGACGGCGGTGGAGGGAGCCAGACCGGCGGCGATCGACCCGAGCCCGGTGAGAACGGTGCCCGCCACGGCCACACCGTAGACGGCGTTGTCGATCCCGATCGCGGCCTTGACCTCGGGGAACCGGGGGACGAGGTTGGCGAACAGGGCACCGTTGGTCAGGAACGGCGCGGCACCCGCGATCCGTGCCCGCCGGTCGACCCGGACGACCAGGTTCGGCGTGTCCGTGCTCACGCGTTCGAACCTATCCGGCGCCCGTCCTCGCCGGTGGGGCGAGGACGGGCGGGAAGACCCCGGGTGCGGGCCGATGGTCAGCTCAGCGCGGCGACCACCGCCTCCTCTCCGTCCCACCGGGCACGCAGCCGCCACCTTCCTCGGGGTTCGGACTCCAGTACGCGCGGGAGCAGGACCCGGTCGCCGGGCTCACCGATATCGGACTCCACCCCGGCCTCCCTGGTGACCAGAACCTTCTGCGGACGTCGCCCCACCCGACGGTCGTCCTCCCAGATCTCCAGTTCCGCCTGTTCCTGCTCGCCGTTCAGGGCCCGACGGAAGCAGTCGAGGGCCACCTCGTCGGCGGTTCCGTCGTAGACCCAGCGCGGCCCCAGGACCGAGTGTTCCAGGGTGCCCACGAGGTGTTCCCCGTGATGGGGCAGGGGCGCGCCCCTGTAGGTCAGCGGGAGGTGGTGCAGGCGGCCGGCTCGCCGCAGCAGGAACACCTCCACCCCGACCTCTCCCTTCGGGTCGTCGAACCGATAGGTGCCCAGAATCTCGTCGGGCCCCTCACCCGCCCACGGCATACCGTCCAGCCAGGAGCCGATCAGGGTGGGTTTATCCGGTGTCAGAGTCGCGTCGTAGATGATCGCCATGGGCCCAGTATCGGCCCCGCACGGTCCGGGCGCACCCTCCGGTGCGCCGCTTCCCCGGAAGGTTCAGGGCGTCATCGCCGTGGGGAGGTCCTCGGGCCGTAGGGCGGCGTCGGTACCGCCATCGACGTAGAGGACCGAACCGGTGGTGAAACGGGCCTCGGGGCGCAGGAACTGGTGCACCCAGAACGCGATCTCCTCGGGGCGGCCGAACTCGCCCAGCGGCATCGGGGTGTTGAAGGAGTCCGGGTCGGGGGCCGTGCCCGTCGAACCGAGCATGAGCGGGGTGAGCACCGCACCGGGCGCGATCGCGTTGAGGAGCACGCCTTCGCGTCCCCACCTGGGGGTGATCGCGGTGCGGCGCACCCAACGGGCGAGCGCGAACTTGGAGGTGGCGTAGGCGCCTATGGAAGGGGCGAACGCCCGAACCTTGTCGGGTACCTCCTCCTGCCCCTGGACCGCGCGCCCACGGGCGGCCTCCTCCTCACCGGCCAAGGCCAGGTCCACCAGGGTCTGGTCGATGAAGGGCACGGTGGTGGCGGAGTTGGAGCCGACCGCCACGGCCCGCCCGGACTCGGAACGGGCCAGGGCCGGCCGCAGTCCCTCCAACAGGGCCACCGGGCCGAAGTAGTCGATGGACATGACGGCTGCGGGGTCCTTCATGTCGGGCCCCACGCCCGCGACCGCCGCGACGCCGTCGAGGGCCCCCTCGCTCGCTTCGAGGATCCCTTCGACCGCGGAGGCGCGCCCCTCCGGGGTGCCCAGGTCGGCGATGATCTCCGTGTCGCGCAGGTCGACCCCGATGACCGTGTGCCCGGCCTCGGCCAAGACGGCGGCGCTCGCGGCTCCCATTCCCGAGGCCGCTCCGGTGACGGCGTAGGTACCCAAAATCCGGCGCTCCTTCTCCAGGTCCGATTCTTCGTCGAAGTCGGCCTTCGATGACTGGTCGGGGGTAGGGGTTCCACTATGCACCCGGGTGGGCCCCGCCGACGGAGTGGCGCACCCGGACCACGACACCTTCCATCCCTAGCGTTGAGGACATGACCCCGACCGAGAGAATCTACTCAGCTCTGGTCAGACGCGACCGGGAGACCGAGTCCGACCTGCCCGATCCCGTGCGCGCCGATGTGGCGCGCAACGGCCTGCGCCTGGTGTCGGCCAACGCCCTGCAGTCGTCCGGTGACCAGACGGTCAACGCCTCGACCGTGCTGCCCTGGCTTTTCCACGCTTTGGGCGTGCCGACGGCGCTCGTGGGACTGCTCGTGCCCATCCGCGAATCCGGCTCGATGCTGCCACAGGCGTTGCTGACCCCTCTGATCCTGCGGGTGCGGTACCGCAAGCGGGTGTTCGTCTTCGGGGCCCTGGTCCAGGCGCTGTCGGTGGCGGTGATGGCGGCGACGGCCGCGCTCGCGCAGGGGCTCACCGCCGGTGTGGTCATCGTGGTGGCCCTGGCGACCTTCTCCCTCGGTCGATGCCTGTGCTCGATCTCCTCCAAGGACGTCCAAGGGCGCACCGTGCCCAGTGGGGAACGCGGCCAGATCAACGGGCTGGCCACCACCGCGGCCGGGTTCGTGGCCATCACCCTGGGGGTGGCGATCCGGGTGCTGGGCGGAGAGGATCTGGACGCCGGCCGGCTCGCTTGGGTGTTGGTCGGCGGCGCCGCCCTGTGGGTGGGTGTGGCCTGGGTCTACGCCGGGGTTCGGGAACCGGCCGACGAGGCGGCGTCGGCGTCCGAAGACGAGCCGGTGCACTGGCACGACTGGGCCGTGCAGACCTTCCGGTTGTTGCGCGATGACCGTTCCTTCCGGCACTTCGTCACGGTGCGCGGGCTGTTGCTGGTGTCGGCGCTCAGCCCACCGTTCGTGGTCACCCTGGCCACCGACTCGGGTACCACCGGTCTGTCCGGGCTGGGCGGTTACGTCATCGCCTCCGGGGTCGCGGCCCTGGTGGGCGGTCGCCTCTCGGGCCGGCTCGCCGACTGGTCGAGCCGCAAACTGATGACGTTCGGGGCCGCGATCGCGTCGGTCATCATCCTCGTGCTGGTGTCGGTGGTGTCGTTGCCCGGTTTCAACGGGGGGACCGCGTGGGGGTCGGCCGTTTTCATCGGGGCGTATTTCCTGCTCACGCTGACGCACACGGGGATCAGGGTGGGCCGCAAGACCTACGTGATCGACATGGCCGAAGGCGACCTGCGCACCACCTATGTGGCGGTGTCGAACTCGGCGATGGGGCTGATCCTGCTCGTGGTCGGTGGTGTCAGCTCGTTGCTGGCGATCCTGGGGGTGGAATGGACGCTGGTCTTCCTCGCCGCCCTGGGTCTGGTCGGGGTGGTCGGCGGAGGCCGACTCCCCGAGGTCTCCCGAGGGTAGGGGCCCACCGCCGTGTGGCGGGGACCGGCTTCATGCCGGCCCCCGCCCTGGCCTAGAACGGCCAGAGCCCGCCGACGCCGCCGGTAAGCGCCCCACCGATCGCCGTGAAGAGCAACAGCACGCCGGCACAGCCGCCCTTGCTCTCGGTCGCCGCGACGGGCGCCGTGGCACGGTCCCGCTCGGCGAAGGGCGCGACGAAACGCCGGTGGTACTCGCCCTCTCCCAACTCCTCGGGGCGCCAGAAGCTCTGCCAAGGCGCCTGCTCCTCCGACTCGGTCGGGCGCGCGCCCGCCCCGGAAGCGATCTGCGCGCTGCCACCGTCGGCGAACAGTCCGGCCTCTCGCCGATCGGAGGCGGCACGAAGCGCGTCCCAGGCCTGCGCCGGCGGGAGCACCCGATGTCCGTTCTGCAAGGCCCGTTCGACCTTGGGGTCGGTTTCACCCGCCTCGGCGATCACCAGACGCGTGGTCTTGGTGACGTTCACCCCGGCCGTGGCCCCTTGAGCCACGGCGTAGTCCATGACAGCGCTCATCGCCGGAGACTCCCCGATCGGTACGACCCGCCAGCCCTTCAGCGGGCCCTTCTTGCGGGCTCGTTCCTGTTCGGCGACGTAGAGGAGGTCCTTGATGGCGTGGCCTGTGCCGAGGTTGTGAGCCGCCCTCTCCAACTCCCGAAGCTCGACGCTGGTGACCACCCCGTCGGCCTCGGCCCTGACCCGCGCCTCCACCAGGACCTGTTCGTGCACCTGCCCGATCGTGGTCTGTGTGAGCCCGGCGGCGGTGGCGAGTTCGGCGAGCCGATGCGCCTCCTCACCGACGATCCTCCCGTCTTCCAAGGCGTGGCCGAGCATGGAACGGTAGGCCGCCATGCCCTGGGGGTGCGGCCGGGGCGAGGGGTTGGTGTTCGGCAGACCCGCGGCGAGGTTGGCCAACCACCCCTCCTGTCCCCGGCGCAGACCGAAGGTGCGCGGTGCGATGCGCCCGCTGCGGGGCAACGGTGGGGCCGCCGTGGGCCCCGGCCCCACCCAGGACAGCGGCGCGGGCGACTCGTTGAGCAGGAGGGAGAGCATCCGCGCCAGGTGGCGGGCGTCGGCGAGGGCGTGGTGCTGTCCACGCATCCACTCCCCCGTCATGAGTTGGTAGAGCCGGCTCTGCTTGTATCCGTGCCGGTCCAGTTGGGTGCGCAGGGTGTGCAGGGTGCACAACCCGGGCAGTCCCCAGGCCCGAATGTTGAGCGCGCCGAACTCGGCCCGCAAGAACCCCTCTTCGAAGGGCAGATTGTGCGCCACCACGACCGCGTCGGACAGGTACGCGATCAGGTCACCCGCGATGTCGGCGAACGAGGGGGCCCGCGCGATCTGGGCTTCGGTGATCTGGTGGAACTCGGCGTTGCGCAAAGGGACGCCGGGGGCGACCAGGGTCGAGTACTCGTCCAGGACGGTGCCGTCACCGCGCATGCGCACGACGGCCACCTCACAGACGCGGTCCCCCTGCTCGGGGTGCAGTCCGGTGGTCTCCAGGTCCAGGACGGCGAACACCATCCGTCGTGGATCGGTTCCCCGGCCTCGGGTCAAGCGGCCCTGGCTGAACATCGTGCGCCTTCCATGACGGGAACGGGGGTGCGGCGCGTTTCGGGGCGCCTCCTCGGAAGCGAGAGCGCACGCGCCACATTGTTGACGCCACATCCCGCGGAACCGTTGACCATCCCTCGACAACGAACACATACCGGCCCTCATGGAGCACCATGAAAACTCCGCCCGGGAGAAGAAACCACCCCCGATTCCAGGAAAGGTGGAATTCGACCTCTTCAGTCCTTTGACCGCTCCCTTGACACGGGTGTCCGTTCCTCGGTTTTCGGAAGTCACATGTGCGCCACCTCGCACGAATCCCGGCAACCGCTGAGATCTCCGGGACGAGCCTCATTTTCCGCCAGGAGGGTCGACGCTTCGGTGCGTGGATTCGTCGACGAGGCGGCCGACTCCCGGGTGCGCGGCGCAGCCGAGCGGATGATGGGTTCTCCCGTGGTCGCCTGCGAGGAGATCCGTCCTGCCCGGTTCCGGGCGCGAGCGGGCCACGGCCTCGATCTCCGCGGAGACCGCGCGATCGCGTGGATCGCATCGAGACCGAACGTCCCGGACACCCCGTCTTCCGGTACGCGTGAACGGGAAACCCGACCCTGATCAGTGGGAGAAATTCCAGACCACCGACATCCCCCACGCCAACGGAACCCGGTGGTCGCTGTTCCAATACGGCGCACACGTGGGAACGGTGAACACACCCGACTCCGTCCACCGGATCCGTGGATTCCCCCACGTGTGGAATTCGCCTTCCAGCGGATCTTCGATGATTTTCTTCGTCGGAATCCCCGAACCCGGCCGGGGTGGAACCGATCCTGGCAGGGCCGGTTCCGCTCCACCCGGGGCGCGATGTCGGGTCTCAGGTCTGTGGCCGCAGGGGTGCCATCAGCGGACAGTGGGCGCCGGTCAGTCGGCACACCAGCACCACCCCGACCAGGACCGCCACGACCACCGCCGGGACCGGGCCGAAGGGCTCCGGGAGCTCCTGGGTCAGTACGAGCACACCCATGACCAGAACGAATCCCCCAAAACCCTTGCGCAGCGCGGTCTCGGGCACTCGGGAGGTCAGGAGAGCGCCGACGAGCGACCCCGCGACCGCGGCGGCGGTCACCATCGCCACCAGTGCCCAGTCCGGGCTCACGCTCGTCAGGTAGCCGGTGAGTCCGGCGAAGGACTTCATCGCGATCACGAGCAGGGAGGTCCCCACCGCCGCCGGCATGGCCAGGCCACCGAGCAGGGCCAGGGCCGGCACGACGAGGAACCCTCCCCCGGCGCCGACGAGCCCGGTGATCACCCCGACCGCCACACCGTCCAGGATGATCCGCCGCAGGGGGAGCGCTCCGGGCTCCGCGGCCCGGTCGATGACCGCGGCCTTCCCCCGGAGCATGGTCGCGGCGGTGGCCACCATCATCAGGGCGAAGGCGATCATCAACAGGGCGCCCGGTAGGTACCCGCCCGCCAGGCCGCCGAGGAAGGCCCCCGCCATACCGGAGGCCCCGAACACCAGCCCGGTGCGCCACCGGACGTTGCCCGCCCGCGCGTGCGTGAACATACCGACGAATGAGGTGGTGCCGACGACGAACAGGGACGCGACGATGGCCTCCTTGGGCTCCATCCCCGCGACGTAGGTCAACAGCGGGACCATCAGGATGGAACCGCCGCCTCCGAGCAGTCCGAGGGCGAGCCCCACCACCATGGCGAGGCCGAGGACGAGGACGGGTTGGAACTCCATGTTCGAATTTCCTCTCGAGGCCGGGCGACGTGGGCGCGGCCGACCGTTGGTGGGCCCGGCTGAGGCCGGCCGCCGGTGGCGGGTGCGGGCGGTGCCCTCTCCCCCTGGTGTGGGACACGGATCCGGCACCGCCCCCGGTCATCACTCGGTGGTGGCCTCGGGTGAGGTGGCCCGGGCCTGTTCCCGGGCCGCCCAGTTCGCGTAACCTCCGTCGAGCTCGACGACGTGGTATCCGGCTCGGCGCAGGGCCCCGGCGGCCACGGAGCTACGCACGCCCGCCTGGCAGTAGCTCACGATGGTGCCCTGGCTCGGCAGAGCGTCGAGGTCCCACAGGACCCGACCGGCGCTGAGCCGTCGTGCCCCCGGGATGTGCCCCTCGGCGTGTTCGGCCTTGTTGCGCACGTCCAGGACGAGCGCGACGTCGGCTTCGGCCAGCTCGGTCGGGGTGACGCGTTCCGGCACGAACGTCGGCAGGCCCTCCATCGTGGTGGTGTGACCGGCCACGCGGTCGATGCCCACGCGGAGCAGGTGGTCGCGCACCTTCCGGGCGTCGTCCGCGTCGGAGGTGAACAACACCAGGGGCCGGGTCTCGGTCTCGGGGTCATAGGCCCAGGCACCGAAGGACGCGGCCTTATCCGGGCCGGGGATGTGCAGCGCTCCGGCCACGGTTCCCCGGTGGACATCGGTGTGGGATCGGGTGTCCACGAGGACGATCTCGTCCTGGTCCAGGGACCGTCGGATCTCCTCGACGCCGAGTTCGGGCGGCGGAGTGAGCGGCCCCAGGACCCGCGGGCCTTCCTTGTTCTGACGTTTCATCCGCGCGAAGTAGGCGTGGACGTCGGGTTGGCCGTCGAGCAGTTCCTCCACGAAGCCGTCCATGTCGTCTTCGCGCAGGTACGGCCCCCACCAGGCGTTGAGCCGTTCATAGCCGACCGTGGTGGCCGGGAGCGCGCCGAGGGCCTTACCGCAGGCACTGCCCGCGCCGTGCCCGGGCAGGACCTGTACGTGGTCGGGCAGGGTCGAGAACACCTCGCGCAGACTGGTGAAGAGCAGACGTGCGCCCTCGAACCGGGTGTCGACCCCTCCGGCGGCCTCGTCGAGCAGGTCGGGGCGGCCCAGGTCCCCCGCGAAGACGAAGTCGCCGGAGAGCATGTAGCCCGGTTCCCGACTGAAGGCACCATCGGTGACCAGGAACGACAGGTGTTCGGGTGTGTGTCCGGGTGTGTGGCGTGCCCGCACGGTGACGTTGCCGACGGTGATGGTGTCTCCGTCGCGGAGCCGCTGCGCCTCGAAGCCGTACTGCCAGTCCTGGCCGCCTTCCCCGGAGACGTACACAGTGGCGCCGGTCGCCGCCGCGAGTTCACGGGTGCCGGAGAGGTAGTCGGCGTGGATGTGGGTCTCGGTCACGGCCACGATCCGCATGCCGTGTGCGCGGGCCAGGTCGAGGTAGTCGTCGATGTCTCGGCGGGCGTCGACCACGATGGCCTCTCCCCTGGCCTGACAGCCGATGAAGTAGCCGGCCTGGGAGAGGTCGTGATCGTAGACGCGTTCCAGCAACATGCTTGCTCCTTGGTCGAAGTGTTCGGTGTGGAGAGTTCGATGTGGCGTGCTCGCACGGACCGGATACTCCGGGGAGTATCCGAGGGACAGAGTTCACCCCTGCCCACGACGCTCAACGGCGAGCGCCGATCCGCGAGAGGGAGTCCTCGATGTCGACGTCGTTGTACGGCTGGTTGTAGGGCAGGCGCGCCAACGCCATGCCCATGGCGCAGGTGTCGGTGATGGCCGCGAAGGCCAGACCGGCGCCGACGATCCCGGCGAGGGCCACCGCGGGGGGCCACACCAAGGAGGCGAGTACTGAGGTCAGGACGATGACGCCGGCCACCAACCGGACCTGGCGTTCGAGCGCCCACTTCTCACGGCCCCGAACGACGGGGGCGCCCTGGGCCGCCCAGGCGTTCATGCCGCCGTTCATCACGACCGTGTCGCTCAGCCCGGCCCCGGCCAGTTTGTCCCGGCATTGCCCGGCCCGACTTCCGGACTGACAGACCAGGACGAGCCGGCCCCCGGCGTCGGCGACGATGCGCTCCAGGTGCGCGTCCACGCGCCCCAGGGGCAGGTTGATCGCACCGGGGATGTGGGAGCTCTCGTATTCGGCGGGGGTGCGCACGTCCACGAGCAGGGTGTGCGGATCGGTTTCGAGGAGGTCGCGCACGGCGCGCGCGTCGATGTCGTGGTCGCTCATGGTTTTCCTTTCGTGGTGGCGGATCCGATCCGAATACCCCGGGGAGTATCCGGGGAACGGATGGGGACCTTGGTTCGGGAAAGCGTCGGACGGCCGGGGTCGCTCTATACCGGGGGGAGTATCCGAACGTCAGGGGTACACCCCGGTCGAGGACAAGGCTGTCCCTACAGAGGTTCGCTTCGCGGGCGCGGGCCCGTGAGGTCGCGCGCCCGCGAAGCGTCAGGCCAGGGCCAGGAAGAGCTTCTCCAGCTCCTCCTCGGTGAGCTCGGGCTCCTCACCCCGCTCGCGCGCGGCGTTGCAGTGCCGCATACCGCTCGCAACGATCTTGAACCCGGCCCGGTCCAGGGCGCGGGAGACCGCGGCCAACTGCTGCAGGACGGCCGCGCAGTCCTCCCCCTCCTCCATCATGGAGATGACACCGGAGAGTTGACCCTGGGCACGTTTGAGTCGCGTGATCGCGTCGCCCACCATTTCAGGCTTCATGTCGGCCTCCTTTCACCCTGTGGACGACAACATACCCCCGGGTGTATCCATTCCGCCACTCGGGTCACGCACGACAGCCACGGGCGACCCCGCGCGCGGGCCCGCTTCGCCCTCGGCCTGCCCCGCACGCGAGCCGACGCGGCGGACTCACAGATCGGCGACCGCCGGTCTTCGCCGGCCCGGTGGCCACCTGACGAAACCGGTTCAGTCCCGGCCCGCTCCCACTCGTTCGGCGGGCCCGTCCGAGGCTTTGGCGGCCTGGGGCCGCTCCAGTGCCACACCCTCCACATCGACGTCGGGCAGGATCGGGTCGAGCCATTTCGGGATGTACCAGGCGGCGGGTCCGCACAGGTGCAGCAGGGCGGGCACCAACAACAGTCGGACCACGAAGGCGTCGATGAGCACCCCCACGATCAACCCCAACCCCAAGGGGGCCGACATCGGGTCCGGGCCGAACGCGAAGCCCGCGAAGATCGACGCCATGACCAGTGCGGCCGCGACCACGACCGAGCGTCCCGCGCGCAGGCCCTGTCGGACCGCGAGCCGCGGGTCCGAGCCCTGGACGTAGGCCTCGCGCATCCTCGAGGCGGTGAAGAGCTGGTAGTCCATGGCCAGACCGAAGAGCACACCGACCGCGATGACCGGCATGAAGGTGAGCACGGGTGCGGGGTCTCCGAACGGGAAGAGCTCACCGAACCAACCCCACTGGAACACCGCGACGGCGGCTCCCATCGCCCCGGCGAAGGATCCGACGAAGCCGAGGGTGGCGATCAGCGGCAGCAGCAGCGACCGGAACACCATGACCATCAGCACCAGTGAGAGGACGATGACCAACACCAGGTAGAGAGGCAGCGCGTCGGCGATGATGTCGGAGATGTCGATGTTGGCCGCGGGCCATCCAGCGACCGACAGTTCCACCTCGTCCAGTCGGGTCCCCTCCAGCGGGTCGCCGTCGCGGAACTCGTGCACCAGCGCTTCGGTGGATTCGGCGGTGGGGCCGTCCACCGGGATGACCTGGAACGCGGCGACCGTGTTCTCGTCGTTGAGGGCGGCGGGCACCACCGAAACGATGCCGGGGTGCCGCCCGAGTTCCTCGGCGATGTCGATCCGGTACTGCTGGGCGGCATCGTCTCGAAGGCCGCCGGGAAGGTCGGCGACGGCCCGACGTGGGCAGCGCGATGATGACGGTGGCACCGGCGAACAACACCGCGTTGCCGGCCGTGCCGTTCGCCAGCGGGACGGAGTCGGCCACGCTCATGCCCTCTTTGAGCTGGGTTCGGTGTCGGTGCAGGATGAACAGCGCGTAGTCGATGCCCACCGCCAGACCGAGCATCAGCCCGAGTGTCGGCGTGATGGCCATCATTTCCACGAACGCCGAGGCGGACACGGTCAACAGCACACCCACGCCGACGCCGACGAACGTGCCCAACATGACGAACAGGACCACGGTGGCCACCACGAGGCCGACGACCTCCACGACGCTCATCAGGTGCGCTTCCTCGGCCGCGAGCTCCGTCCCGACGAGGAACTCCACACCGTCGATGTCGGCTTCGGTGAGCGTGAAGGCGAGTTCCTCCCCTCTACAGTGGCTCGAATGACGCACGCCCCCATCTCCCCGAGAACCATGGACGCGGTGCCGTTCGACGCTCTTCGGGCCACCCGCGAGTTCGATGACGCCCGAGCCTGGTTGGAGGAAGCGCGCCACGGACCCATGGCCCCCATCGCGGCGGAGGTCTGGGCACTCGATCACGAGCACCGCCATGTCCTGCTCGTTCGGCACCGCCGGCGCGGATGGGTACCTCCCGGGGGCAAGGTCGACTTCGGGGAAACACCGATCGAAGCGGCCGCTCGCGAACTCCTGGAGGAAACCGGCGTGGCCGGGGACCTCGATCCCGTGCCCGCCGCCGTCAGTGTTCGTTCCTACCGTTCGGACTGGGATCCCTCACTGGGGCTCTCGTACGTGGCGACCATCGGCCGGGAGCTTCCTCTGGCCGGGGAGGACGGCCAACCGGCCGCTTGGATCCCCCTGGAGCAGGAATGGGAAACCGTCTTTCCCGAGGACCGGGACAGGATCCGCGAACACGTACGGTGGTCGGCTTCCCAGATCGGAAGCCGACCGCGCTGGCCGGTGGGGAGCGTGGGCTCAAGGGGACGCGTCGGATGTTCCGTGAGGATCTGGTTATGCTCAGCCACGAAAAGTGGCCCGCCCGTGGCTGTTTCGGACGATGGCCGGTCACCCCCACCGGACAACGAAGGAGAGTCGTTGAGCTACGACGTGGTGGCCCTGGTCGCCGGACGACCCGATGAACAGGCGATGGTGCACGCCTTGCAGGACGTCGACCCGGAACTGCGACTGCACTGGCACGGGAACACCGACGTCCTCCAGGTTCGAGACCAGGACGGACGATTGCTGGCCACCCTGGAGCCCGGCCGGGAGGTGGAACGAACCGACGACGTAGTCCGTCTGCTCGGTGAGGACGTCGTGGCCGGCCTCCCGGAGTCCTACTGGTGGGTGGAGATCCGCGCACGCCCCGACGAACAGGGCCGTGAGGTCGCGCACAGGTTCTCCGATGGACTCGCGCTACGACTCGGCGGGGCGGTGTGGACCTCAGGGATCGCCGACTTCGACCTGTGGGAGGACACCCAGCACCCCGCGGCCGAGCGAACTGCGGACCGGGCGCTCCTGGTCGCCCAGGACCGGGACGTGGTCCCGTTCTCCTCCTGGCTCAGCGACACGGTGGCCACCCACGGACGGGAGAAAACGCTCCAGGTGCTCACCCCCGCCACCACGCGGCTCACCTACGCGACCCGCGCCTTCCTGGCCGGACCTTCGGGGCGCTGGGTCGTTCAGGGCGAGGATGGTGGACACTTCGACGGCCTCACCGGATTGGCCGTGCACTGGGACAAGACCTACGGTTTCCGGCCGGTCAAGGAACCGATCGGGCCGAACTGGACCGAAAGGCACCCCGACGCGGCACCGGTCTCCGGGTTCCTCGCCGACTTCGCCGAAACATCGGGAACCCACCTGGTGGTGGACGTGTCCGTTCTGCATCAAGACCCCTTCACCCCGGAGTTGGGGCGGGCCACGCAGATCATCACCGAGCACCTCACCGGAGCGAAACCATCGGTCTGGGGCCCCCACGAGCCCGCCCTCATGGCCTGGGACCGTGCACGCATCGCGAAACCGGCTCTTCAACGCAGACCCCGGCCATGGATCCTGTACCTGTCCGGACCGCTGGGGCGAGAACCCGCGTTCTCGGGACAGTTCCGTCTCTCCTGGCGTGGAAGGCAGGTCCTGGAACGGATTTCGGTGGTCATCGGGTTCGAGAACGAGAACACGGTGCCTTTCGAGGGACTACCCACTCTGGTGGAGGCCTTGGCCGGGGCGGGGCTTTTGGAGGCGTTGCGTGTGCGCCGGCTTCCCGGTCGCCCCGACCTCACCTACGAACCGGTGTGGACGGGACCCGCCGTTCCGGTCGGCATGGCGATAGGCCCAGAGCACCTGCTCCGTATCGGTCCCGGAGCCGCCCAGGCCGGACCGATTCCGGGTGTGCTCCTTGGTGAGGGCGACCGGCAGTCGGTTTGGTATCCGGTGTTGGAAGACGCGGCCGCGCCCATGCGCGCCCTGGAACTCGCACGGCGGCAATCGGCCTACCTGTCCGCATCGGCCTGATCCCACAGGCACGAAGGGACCCGCCCCCTCCAGTCCGATGCGCGGTGCCCTTCACAAATCCCCATAAAATCACCCTGCCAAGAAGTGACGTACATCACGACTTCAGATTCATGTCCCCGCTCACCTGCACGCCTTGTGACGGAGGGCAGGCAATCGCCCCTTCAATTCCTTTCAACCGCTTTCCGGCGAACCATGACCACTCATGGAGAGTCACCCCATGTGTGCATACTGCTGACACAAGGCGGCTGGCTCGTGTGGAGCCGGGAACGGACGCAAGGAACCTGTGGATGAAATTCGAGATGGCCGAGCCCCCGGAGGGCACCGGTGACGATGCCGTCTCCGGACTTGCGCGCCCCACACCCACGAATGAGCGCCCCGGGGACCTACGGTCCTCCGAATTCGGTACGAACGAGCCCGGCACCAAACCCATCGGGCAGCGGATGGCCAAGGCCGTCGGCGGTGTTCGCACCGCGTTGAACCGCCTGAGGGCCCATGTCATCGAGCAGGACATGGTCGAGGCCGACCGTATCGCCGCCGGCCGAGTGGAGAGCGACCCCGGAGCGGAGTTCCACCCGCACCGATTCACCCCCACCCCCGACGAGGAGGAGCGATGAGTGAATGGAGCATCGACGTCTACGGGGTCTCGCTGGTGCTGACCGACCTCGGTGACCAACTCGGTTTGGAGGGTGGCGGCTTCTCCTCCACCATCGACTCCACTTCGGACGGGATCGACATGGCGTTGTCCAATGCCAAGAGCCCACCGGTGGAATCGGCCCTGTCCGGATTCTTCGAACACTTCAGCGGCGAGACCGACTCCATGTTCACAGGGAGCCTGTCGTGCCTGCAAGGAGCCACCGACGCCACCACGGCCTATACCCAGGGCCAGGAGGACATGGCCGCCGAAGCGCAACGTCAGGCTGGTACAGCTGAGAACCTCGACCTCTGACCTCCCCTGAGCATCACCCCCACCCCACCCCCCGCTCCAGTTCCCCCGGAAGGCTTCCTGGTGAGTTTCGAACCCACCGAGCCCCAGGACGGCGTGGACCCGAATCCGTTCACGCTGATCGACCCTGAGGCCATCCCCTATCCCCTGACCGACGTGTGGTCCCTCAACTACGCCGCTGAAACGCTACGCAGCGGCGGGGAGGACATCGCCAGTGGGGCCGAGGACATGCGTTCCACCTGGCAGGGTCTTCAAGCCCACTACGAGGCCCCCGAGAGCGAGACGCTCTTCGCCAAGATGGACCCGGTCGTGGACCGTGGTGATGGCCTGGAAACCGACCTGTCCACCGTCGCCGGCGCGCTGGAGGATCTCGCCGAAGCCGCCAAGACCGCCCGAAGCGAACTCAACACCCTCAAGATCGAGGCTCAGAGTCTTTGGAACCGCAACCATGACAACAAGGTGTGGTGGTTGACCAAGGACGATGAGACCGATGAGTGGGCCTTCGCGGAGAACCTCCGGCTCAAGAGCGCGGTCAACACGACCTGGGCCACCTTCAACGAAGCCGAGAACGACTGCGCCACCCGGATCTCGAACCTCTTCGACGGACCCGCCTACGCCTCACCCGACCAGGCGAGTGGAGACAACACTCTCGTCTACGGGTTGCCCACCGATGCCGGTGAGATCAACACCGACTTCGGCTACGAGGGCGCGAACCAGTTCGCCAACGATCTCACCGCCTGGGCCGGCAGTGAGTTCCACCCCGAACTGGCGAAGTTCGACAATCCCTACGGACAAGCCCTTTGGGACACAGTGATCACCGACGCGTTGTGGGGCTCGGCGGTCGGAGTGGTGTCCAAACTCGGCTACTGGCACGCGGACAACGGGTGGCGCATGGATCTGCCCGGCCAGTGGGACAACGCCAAGGCCGCCTGGAACGACGCGAGGTTGGACGCGGCAGCCCTGATCGGCATCCACGACGAACACGGGTGGTTGTGGGAACCGGGCGAAGGGGGACAAGAAGGTGCCGGTGCCGGGTGGGACCGGTGGCTCGGCAACATGGAGGCCACCAAGGACGAGTTGATCGAAGGTCACACCGCCTGGTCCACTCGTGATGACGGAGTCGCCTACTCCAACACCACCATCGCCGCGAACGCCGTCATGATGACCGGTGGCCTGCCGCTCAAGCTGGTCAAGATCGTGCTCGGGTCGGGGGTGGACGCGCCAACCGGCGGTTCCGGCTCCGACGGTTCCCCTGGCACCGGCTCTGGCGGAACCGGTTCAGGGAGCTCCGACGATTTCAGGGCGCGTGGTGGGCCCGGGGCCGAGGGCTGGCCCAGCAGCCCGCTCCCTCAGGATCGCCCGGATGGCGCCACGTCGACCAACGAACGTTTCGCCGACCAACTCGCGATGACGCAGGAATCGCTGCTCGATCCCGAGCAGCACCGACCCACGCCGTCACCCACTCCAGACCGGCCCACTTCCGGTGGCGCCCCGGCCCCTCAGGGCCCGACCACACCACATCGGGGCGAGAGCAGCCCGTCGCAGGAAGGCGAGGGGTCGACAGACCGTCCCCGCAGCGAAGACTCTCAACGTCGTCCCACGGGGGACGATCAGTCAGCATCCCCGTCTCGACGCGAAGACATGGACGCACCGAGAAACCCCGAACGGGAGCTGGAGACTTCCACGTCGAAGCCGCGTTCTGGCAACGACCCCCAATCCGAGGGCTCCAGCGCTCCCCGGAACGAGGAGGGCGGTCAAGGCCCCCGCGATGATGGGTCCGACCGCCAGGACGACCTTCCCGACCAGCACCACGATAATGATGCAAGGGGCAGGACCGGTCCACACGAGGAGACCGAGCGCCCCACACCCGCCACCGGCAGCGGAGGCGAAGGTGGGGGCGACCAACCTCCCCACGACCGCACCGGACTCGGCGATGACGGCACCAACGACCGTGGTGACGGCACCGGCGATGGCGAGGATGCCACGAACTCGCCGACGCAAAACCAGGAAAGATTACTGGATGTTTTCCCGAATAAGGTGGACACGGAAGGCAGAGTCCCTCGTCCCGATCAGACTACTCCGGGCCGATATTCAGAATCCCAAGTTGCGGTTGACGACCTGCGACGCGACGGCCTGATCGATGAAGGCTGGGAAAGCTTTGAGCCCAAGGAGCGAGAAGTTGCACAATTCCTCTTGGATCACGGAATAAGGGTTCAGTCGGTCGCTGAATCGACAGTGGATGGGAGAACAACTCCGGATGCCGTCATTTCGGGCACAGAAAAAACAATTGAATTCAAAATTCTCGAATCCAGTAGCCCCCGGGCCATTGAAGCGAACATCCGAAAAGGGAGGAAGCAGTCGAGCATGATGGCCTTGGATTTGCGTGGACCTCAAGTCGACAGCGAAACAGTCATGCAATCCATTGGGCGGACTCTGCATCAAAATGGAGGAGACCTAGATGAATTGATCATCATTGGCGACGGTTACGTTATTATCTGGCCCTAAGGAGTGGCATGTCGAGAGTAGAATTCATCTGGATTTCCGCCGAGCTCGATGATGCTTTGAATGAAATTCGAGAATTCCCAGAATTGACCTCAGAGCAGGAAATCATCGAAGGCGACTTCCGATTTTCCTTCGAGGGGGTGCGCCCAGAAATGGGAAGAATTACGATCGGAATCGAAGCCGACGCCAGCGACGACTACCCCACAGTCATAGATGTTGACCAGGCTCGATGGATGGACGCGCCCGAAAAGGTTCAGGCCTTCTTTGACCTTCTCGCCCGGAGGACAAAATGGGAGATAGCATCACGGTTCGATAATGATGATCACCCCTTGGTTTACAGACCTTCCCTGGAGTAGCCTGCCTCTCCTCTGACCGCTTCCAACGAAAATCCTATGAGGAGCCCAGGGACAGAAAAACGATGGCCGGAACCGGGAGAGGTTCCGCAATATCAGAAAGTTGAATTTCAGGGAGGGCATCTCTTCGGCACACAGTTTTTCGGCCCGGGAGAACTTCTTAACATGCCTCCCATGCGCTTCGACATCAACCAAAATCGGAGCAATATCGCCTTCTCTGACCGACTCTCCGAAGAACTCGGGACGATCGACGGATCATTCTATAACTTGGAGCGCAGCTGGCGCGGACTACTGAAACACGGAGACGAGTGGCACAACTTCAATAATACGGATTTCAATAATGGCGAATGGAACGATGCAATTTCCTTAAAATCTAGAAAACCTGACATCCAGGCGAAGATCACTAGCGAGTTCGATCCCAGCACGCCCCAGATCGAACACCCACCCAAATCTGGCAAGTTCATCGACACCCCCACCATCCGCCTTTAATACGGAATGGAACATTAATGGTGCCCCATGGAACCTCAGAGATACAGCAACCTACCGCCACTTGATTGACAAAATGAACATCCTTTGGTGAGTAAATATTCCAAACGAGGCTATACTGACCACACCCAATAACTCGACCTCATCAAGGAGATCTGTCGATCCATCATTTTGCGGGCACCACAAAGATGGGAAAGGTAATTTATAGAAACAATTCCGCAATCGACCATGGCTCTTCTAAATTTCAAGTGCGCGATGCACATGGAAAGAACATAGCAGACTGGGGCCCCCGCACTACCGGACCTTCTCTCGACAACTTACGCGCAGGAATGCATCAAGAAGGAGAGGGGACTTGTTTTTCGATTAAATTCACAATCACTCGACCTGGAAATTTCCACGTCGAATATAACTACGACGAATATCCTCCCATTCTCTTCCCGCCGCGTGGGGATACACCGGGGATACGCCAACGATCTCAAATATTTTCCCTGCGACGACGAACACATCCCCGATTGATTCCGCCAAAAACTCGATAAAGAAGCGAACGAATAGGGATTCGGGAACATATGCCTTCGCAGAATTCAAACGCGGACCGATCTTCCCCTTGGACGAAATAGACCGCACCTGTCGCAAATGAGCTGAACAGGATCATCGAACGAACCTTAAGAGCGTGTTTGAGAAGGGTCAGGGAATGAGGTCCTGGCCCGTCCAGGCACGCTGGCGGACGGAATCTTGTCCACGTGCGAGACGGCGGGCCATCTGGCCAATCGCGGCCCAGCGCACCATGGCCTCGGACACCGCGGGGTCACGCTCGTAGTCCCTGGCCAAACGCCGGTGAGCGGTCAACCACGCC
>NZ_DYZD01000052.1 GCF_020741345.1 Nocardiopsis listeri | reverse complement strand
AACGTTGACTCGTCCGGATCCAGACCGCCCCCGAAACCAAGCCCTCGTCAAGTCCTCCCCGCACCATCCCCCTGATCACCACCCATGCGAAGGGCCCCGGAACACGGAAGTCCCAGGGCCCGATGACGGCGGATGACGAACCGCGAGGGTGTCAATCCTCGGGTTCGTAATCCTCGCGCTTCTCTCCGGTCACCATGTAGATCAGGTTGTCGGCGACGTGCACCGCGTGGTCACCGTAACGTTCGTAGAACCGCCCGACCAGGGTCACGTCCATGGTCGCCTCCACCCCGTACTCCCAGCCCGGGGCGAGGATGCGCTGCAGCAGCTTGCGCCGCAGCCGGTCCATCTTGTCGTCGTCCTTGTCCAGCTCCAGGGCGGTGTCGGGGTCCCTCTCCGAGATCACCTCTCCGGCCTTGGTGACCAACAGCTCCGCCTCGTGGCCCATTTCAAGGACGATGGAGCGAACCGGCTTGGGGATGGCCGAGTCCGGGTGCCGGCGACGGGCGATCTTGGCGAGGTGGACGGCGTGGTCGCCCATCCGCTCCAGGTCACCGCGCATGTACAGGGCGGTGATGATGGTTCGCAGGTCGGAGGCCACCGGTTGTTGCCGCGCCATCAGGCTGAAGGCGGTGTCCTCGATCTCCTGGTCCAGTCGGTTGATCGCCTCGTCCCCGGAGATCACCTCCTGGGCGGCGGTGAGGTCGCTGTCCAGCAACGCGGTGGTGGCACGCGCGACGGCGTGCCTGGCGAGCCTGGTCATCTCGACGAGGCGTTCGCTCAGGCTGTCAAGGTCCTCGTGGTACGTATCGCGCATAGGTCAATGCTCCCAGTGTGAGTTTGAAGAATCGGCCAAGAGTCGGTGAACGATGGAAGAACCTCGGTTGTGTCGCGTGCCCTGGCCGGGTAAAGCCCTAGTCGGCCCGCTTACGATCGAATCGTGCAAGGTGAACTTCTCGCCGCGGTAACCGGCATCATCGGACTCGTGCTGGGCGTCGTCATGGGCGTCATCGTCGCCGGTCGCTTCTTCAGGTCGCGTGCGGAACAACTGGAACCGCAGCCGCGCCAGGAGGGCAACGGCCTCCCCCCGGGGATCGCGGAGGTACTCTCCGCGCTTCCCTCTTCCGCTGTGGTGCTGGACTCCGGAGACAGAGTCCTGCGCGCCTCCTCCGCCGCCCGGGCCTTCGGGATCGTCCGTGGGGAGGAACTGGTCATAGGCGAACTCCTCTCGCTGGCCCGCAAGGTCCGTCGGGACGGGGTCATCCGCGAGACCTCGATCGAGGTCGCCGTCCGCAAGTTCGGTCCGGACGCCACGTCCTTCGCCGTGCGGGTGGCACCGCTGGGCGGTACCGGGTTGGTACTCGTCCTGGCCGAGGATCAGACCGAACATCGTCGTGTCGAGGCGGTCCGACGTGACTTCGTGGCCAACATCTCGCACGAGCTGAAGACCCCGGTGGGCGCCCTGTCCCTTTTGGCGGAGACCGTACAGGACGCGAGCGACGACCCGGAGGCCGTCCGCCGATTCACCGAACGCATGCAGATCGAGGCCTCCCGCCTGACCGCCGTCATCCAGGACCTCATCACTCTTTCCCGCATCCAGGGCGCCGAACCGATCGCCGAACCGGTTCCGGTGGACCTGGAATCCATCGTGGAGGAGTCGATCGACGCGGCGCGCATGCCCGCCGACGCCAAGGGGATCGAGCTGGTCGGCAGTGGTGCCGAGGGGCTGACCGTGCTGGGCGACGAAGCCATGCTCGGCACCGCCTTGCGTAACCTGATCACGAACGCCGTCGCGTACAGCCCGAAGAACACCCGGGTGGCGGTCTCCGTGGGGGTCGCCCGGTCGAGCGTCGACATCAGCGTCGCCGACCAGGGAATCGGGATACCCCAACAGGATCTGGAGAGAATCTTCGAGCGGTTCTACCGTGTGGACGCCGCTCGAAGCCGGGCCACCGGTGGTACCGGCCTCGGCCTGGCGATCGTCAAGCACATCATGACCCACCACCGTGGAGAAGTGACCGTGTGGAGCAAGGAGGGGTCGGGGTCGACGTTCACTCTGCGTCTGCCCAGACCGGAGAGCCGGGAGTTCGACACGTCCCGGAACGACAATCACCAGGAGACGGCACAGTGACGCGTGTACTCGTAGTAGAGGACGAGGAGTCCTACAGCGACGCCCTGTCGTACATGCTGCGTAAGGAGGGTTTCGAGGTCGCGGTGGCCCCCACCGGCACCGTGGCTCTGGAGACCTTCGACCGGACCGGGGCCGACCTGGTACTGCTGGACCTCATGCTGCCGGGCTTGTCCGGCACCGAGGTCTGCCGCGCCCTTCGCCAAAAGTCCAACGTCCCCGTCATCATGCTCACCGCCAAGGACTCCGAGATCGACAAGGTCGTCGGTCTGGAGCTGGGCGCCGACGACTATGTGACCAAGCCGTTCTCCTCCCGCGAGCTCGTGGCGCGGATCCGCGCGGTGCTGCGCCGCCGGGGCGAGGTCAAGGCACCGACCAGCGTCATCCTGGAGGCCGGTCCGGTCCGCATGGACGTGGAGCGGCACGTGGTGACGGTGCGCGGTGACAACGTGCAGCTGCCCCTGAAGGAGTTCGAGCTGCTCGAGGTGCTCCTGCTCAACGCCGGACGCGTGCTCACTCGGATGCAGCTCATCGACCGGGTGTGGGGCGCCGACTACGTCGGTGACACCAAGACCCTGGACGTGCACGTGAAGCGGCTGCGAGCCAAGATCGAGGAGGACCCGAGCAGTCCCCGGTACATCGTCACCGTGCGCGGACTCGGCTACAAGTTCGAGCCGGTGACCGTCGAGGTGGAGTAGCGCCGGGCACGGGTGGTCCCCCTTCGGATTCCCCGCGCCGGTACTCCACCGAGCTTCGACCTCCCGTGTCCCGGGCGGCTGCCTCGTCACCGCCCGGGACTTTTCGTGTGCCGGTGCACGGCGCGGGCGAGGATCGGCTCGCCGCAGATCCGTCCTCCCCGCGGCCCCCTAGCCGATGACGAGCCCGTGGACACGTGGTCCGGCGTGTGTCCTCGACCAGGACCCCTTCGGCCGGATCACGCCTCCAGGACGACGGTGAACGGCCCCTCGTTGGTCAGGCTGACGGACATCTGCGCGCCGAACACCCCGGTGGCGACCTCGGCGCCCTGTTCACGCAGTTCCTTGACCACGGCGTCCACGAGGGGTTCGGCGACCGGCCCCGGGGCCGCCGCCTGCCACGTGGGCCGGCGGCCCTTCCGGGCGTCCCCGTAGAGGGTGAACTGGCTGACCACCAGCAGCGGGGCCTGGACGTCGGAGCAGGACTTCTCGTCCGCCAGGATCCGCAGTGTCCAGAGCTTGCGGGCGATCTTGGCGGCCTCGGCCTCGGTGTCGGTGTGGGTGACGCCCACGAGCGCCATGAGCCCGGGCCGGGTGATCTCCCCGACCACCTCGTCGTCCACCGTCACCGAAGCGTGCGACACCCGCTGCACGACCGCGCGCATGGGTTCCCCCTCTTGTTCTCGCCGGCTCTCGTCGCCCCCGCCGGGGGCGTTCCTACTTCGATCGTTGCAGTTGGTTGAGCAGCCCGGTGCGGCGGGTGTTGGTGATGACACCGGTGAGGGTGAACACGAACGTGGTGATGGAGTCCGTGAAGTCCTCGATCCGCCACTCCCGCGGGCCCGTGTACCAGTGCAGGCCGTCACCGTCGAGCTCCTCCGGTTCGAGGTCGGCGATGGCTGCGCCGGCCAGGATGTTGGCCCAACGTTCCACGTCGTCGAAGATCACCGCGTAGGGCAGGTAGCGCGAGTACAGCTCCACCCGTTGCCCCGGCGGCACGGTCTGGGCGCGCGGGCTCAGCAGGTAGTCGCGAAAGCCCATGGTGTGCGCGTACACGGAGCTGCCCAGTCGGGTCTTCGCCGGCATGTACTGGGCCCCGGTGGTGATGGCCGCGCCCGCGATGACGACGGCCAGCCCGGTGAAGGCGGCGTGGGTGAACACCGCGAGCAGGATCGTCGACAGGACACCGACCGCCGTGGTGACCATCCCGACGGTGGTCCAGACACCGCGGACCCGGCTGGGCGAGCGGGAGAACCACTTCAGCCGCACCATGTCCTGGTACAGCTCGTCCCGGACCCGGTCGATCCTGGCGGGGAAGTCCGTGGAGTGCCGAGGCGAGGCGAGTTGGGACATGCGCACGGTGCGCTTCTCCCCGAACAGGGCGTCCAGTAGGAGCCATTCGGATGCCAGCAGGCTCTCCCCGGCAGGGCCGTCCAGCCGGACCAGCCGCCAGTCCACCGAGGTGAAGTGCTCGTGCGGAAGTTCCTCGACCCGGATGTATCCGCGCACGGTCAGGTCCAGGACGCCGGCGGTGAGGTCGGCGATGTCCACGCGCTCGTCCACCAGCGTGCCGATCTGGCCGGGGTGGACGCCGTCGGGGGCGTGGAAGCGCACACGACCGTGTTCACCGGGCTCGATCGGGGCGTGGTCGCCCTGGGAGGCCTCATGGCGCAGGGCCCGTTCGTCACGGCCGCGGATGCGGATCAGGGCGATCAGGCCGCCCACCAGGACCAGCAGCAACAGACCGAAGACGCTTCCGGTCGCCGGGGTGACCGCGAAGGCCGACGCCAGGGACCAGCGTCGAGTGAGGATGGGTTCGCCCTCGGCGGTGCCCGGTGGGTAGTTCACGACGATGTCGAGCCGGTCGTTCGGGCCCATGTCGGCCTGGAGGAAGTGGGCGACGACCGCCTCTCCACCCATGTCGGAGGCGGTGCAGTACATGGAGCTGCGCGGTTCGCCCGCCAGGCAGGACAGGGCCTCCGGGGGCAGGGGCGCGTTGACGGTGACGTCGGTGGTGCGGACCGGGTGGCTGTAGGCGCCCACCGCCCGCCACTCCAGTTGGACGCCCTGGGCGACCTCGCTGATCGTGCCGCCCACCCGGTAGGACAGGCGCACGCCTCGTGTGTCCGCGGTGGGGATGTGCACCAACAGGGCGCCGCCGGTCTCCTCGGTCTCGACGTCGAGGGCCGCCCCGTCGGCGTCGACCACGGTGACGTCGTCGACCTCGAACCGGCGGTCGTGGTCGGTGTCGTAGATCATGGTGGAGGTCAGTGCACGGGTGAAGGTCTCGGGTGGACCCCCCTCGAAGCGGATGTCCTCCTCGGCCCCGAGTACGCCGTGTCGGTCCAGTTCGAGGGTGATCTGGTTGGTGATGGAACCCTCGTCCGCGGCACGGGGCACGGTTCCCGCCGGAGCGTGCCCCGGTACTGTGGTGATCGGTGCGGCCGCCGCCGCGTGCGCCTCCTCTCTCGGCCACGCCACGGTGACCGCTGTGACCAGCGAGGAGAACACGAGCAGGGCCGTCGCCCAAGCGACGGCCGGGCGCAGGGAGCCGACCCACCACATGACGCGAGAGCCTATCCGGTCTTCCCTCGGACCGTGCCCATGGGGCACCCGCCGCGGCTTCGTGATCCGGTGTTTCCGAACGACCCTGAGACCGCCGGACGTGGGCCCGTGGTGAGGGGACCGCGACCGGACCCGGACTTCGATCCCTGGGCGGAACGTCGCGGATTCCTGCAACGGATGGGGCTGGGGGTGTCCTTGTCCCTCGGTACGGGGCTGGCCGCGGTCGGGTTCACCGGATTCCTGGCGATCTCCGCGATGCTGCCCGGCGCCGAGCCGGCCTGGGGAGACCCGGTCGGTACCGATCCCACGGAGCTGATGTCCGCGGACTCGGAGGGATGGCCGGCCGACCATTCGGACGCGCCCATCGACGATCCGCTCGGACAGAACCCGCTGTACGCGGCGGGTGATCTGGGCGAGGTGACGTGCTCCCCACCTTCGTTGGACCAGCAGGACCCTCGTTCGGTCGAGGTGTTCGTGCACTCGATCGCCGACTGTCTGGACACGGCCTGGGCGACCTACTTCGACGAGGCCGGGCTGCCGTTCAGCTCTCCCAACCGGATCTACTGGTACGACGAGGGACACAGCCCCTGCGGCCCCTTCCCGAGCGAAGGCACCGCGGCGTTCTACTGCCAGGCCAACCAGGGCCTGTACCTGGGGGTCAAGGACATCGTGGCGGCTTCGGGCGGCAGTGAGGAACCCGAGGCGTACACGTTCCTGCTCAGCCACGAGTACGGCCATCACGTACAGGGGCAGTCGCGGATGCTCGCCGAGTTCCACGCCCTGCGGGCCAACTCCGACGACGAGACCGCCGACGAGCTGACCCGACGCAACGAACTCCAGGCCAACTGTCTGGGAGGGGTGTTCGTCGGTTCCGCCGAGGAGTCCTTGGGTTACGAGGAGGGCGAGCGGGAGAACATCCTCGACGACGTCGTCCGCCGTTCCGACCGTGAGGGTGCCGGTACGCACGGTTCCGCGGAGAACGGCAGGCTGTGGACCGCACACGGGTTGGATCGCAGGGATCCGGCCGCCTGCAACACGTGGGAGGCCCGCGAGGAGTTGGTGCGGTGAGCGCGGCCTGGGACCACGGTGGACCGGACGAGTCCTCCCGGCTGGCGCGTGCGCGCCGGATGCACCGGAACAATCGTCGGGTGTTCAGCGTGGTCTGCGGCCTGCTGGTTGCCGTACTGGCGTTGTCCCTGCTGTCGTGGTCCACCGTCCGAAACGACTCGGAACCCGGGGTCGACACCGTTCTGGAGCGCGCCGAGAGCGGCGAGGACAAACCCGGGCAGGACGGTTCGCTATCGGACTCCCCCACCGGGCAGTCGGGGTTGCCGGGCCGATCGGTGCCGGACCGGCCCAGCGGAGAGGTGGCGTTGCTGGCCAACCCGCTCTACGAGACGGGGAGACTGAGCCCCCTGCCGTGCCCGGTGCCGGACGTGGAAGTGCACGAACCGGCTTCGATGGAGCTGTTCCTGAACCAGGTCGCCGACTGTCTGGACGATGTCTGGCAGACCCAGTTCGAACGGGCGGGGATCGCCTTCAGCCCACCGGACCGGGTGTTCTGGACCGAGCCCGGGGTGAGCCCGTGCCGCGCCTACCCCTCCGCGGCCGGCGCCTTCTACTGCCGTGCCGGCGGTGCCATCTACATCGGTACCGAGGACGTGGTCGAGAAGTGGAACGGGGCCGAGGAGAGCGTGGTGTACGCCTCGCTGTTGGCCCACGAGTACGCCCACCACGTGCAGGGCGAGTCCGGGCTGTTGGAGTACTACCACGAACAGCGCCAGTTGGAGGAGGACGACGCCGGCCGCAACACCTGGACGCGCCGCAGTGAGCTGCAGGCCAACTGTCTGGCGGGGGCGTTCCTGGGTTCGGTGCGGGTGAGCTACCCGTTGTCCGACCACGACCTCGACGTGCTGTTGGACGACGCGTCCGCGACCGCTGACCGGGAGGGCGATCCGGACGAGAAGCGCACGCACGGCTCCTCGGAGAACAGCATCGGGTGGACCCGCTCCGGGTGGGAGGACCAGTCACCGAGTGCGTGCAACACCTGGGACGTGGAGGACGAGTCGCTGGTGCAGTGAAACGTCCGGCCGGCCGCCCCGAGTCCCTCGCCGGCCGGTTCCGGTCCCACGAGTTGTCCACAGGCTCGAAGATCGCGCTGTTTCGCGACGACTCTGCGTGGCAGGATGCTGACATGCCGGACACAGCCGAACCCCTCCACGAGCCCCCCACCCGCGCACCCGCCTCCCGCGTCCCCGCCGAGTCCGACGTTGAACCATCACGCGCCCACGACCGCGTGGAGTTGCGTGTCCACGGGGTGAGCGGTGGGCACGCGGAGGAGCTCTTGGACGTGGAGCCCGCCATGCGTGTGGGCGGCGACCGGTTGGCCGGGTTCTTCCGGTGGCGACGAAAGCCGGACACCGAGACCCTGCCCGGGGTGCGTCGGGAGATCTTCGCCTGGGGCAATCTGACCTCGGGCGCCTCCTCACGCGCCTTCTGGCTCCTGTTGACTCCGTTCATGATGCTCAACGTGGCCTACTGGATGCGGCCGGGGCGGATGGACGACGGCCAGACCGGAACCCGCCGGGCGGCCAACATCGCCTACGGGGCCGGGGTACGGCTGTTGGCGCTCTCGCTGACCATGCTCATCGTCCTGGCCGCCGCCGGGGTGGGGATGGACCTGGTGGCCTGGCAGTGCGTCGGCCAGGGCGAGGAGTGCGTGCGCGCGCGGCCGTGGTTGGCCTTCCTCGCGTCGGCGTCCTCCCCACTGTCCGCGCCGGGTAGGTCGTTGCTGGTGGGCGCGGTGCTGCCGGCGGTGGTCGTGGTGGTGTTGTGGCGGTTGTCCCGACGGACCGCGGCCGACTACGAGGTGGTGACCGGGCCGGTACCGCCTCGGCACGCCGAGGACGCCCCACTCAGCCACCCCGACTTCTGGCGCAACAGCGAGATCATGGCGCGGCTGCGGTCGGCGCACATCGCGATCGCCGTGGGCACCGTGGCGGCGCTGCTGCTCCTGCCGCCCCTGCTGCACGACCTGGGCGGGCGCGGGGCACCGCTCCCGGACGCCCCGGGTCTGTGGACGGTCGGAGCGGGTCTGGCCGGCCTGTTGGCGCTCGTGGCGCTGTCGGCCACGTCGAGCGTGTTGATCCCGGGCAAGGACCCCCGATGGAACGCGCGCGCCGACCGCCTGTGCCGTGTGCTGCGCGACACCACCCTGGGACTGACCGCGGCCATCGCGGTGTACACGGTCTGGCCACGACCGGGTTGGGTGTCGGAGGGACGACTGCCCGGCAGCGGGACCATGCTCAACGGTCTCTTCGCCGTGCAGGGCGCCCTGGTGGTGATCCTGTTGGTGGCGGCGCTCGTGCTGTTCTCCGTGGACCGGCCGCACCGGTACACCGCCATGCGGGGGTTGGCCGGCCCGTCCACCGCGGCGTTGGGCACCCTGCTGGGCGGCGCCTTCTCCGCGGCCCTGGTCTACCAGGGGTCGCTGTGGTTGAGCGGCTGCGGCTCGATGGACGCCCCGGAGGCCGACTGCCTGGCGCTGTCCCCACCCACCGCCTACTCCTGGCTGCAGCTGGCCTTCGCCTTCCAGGCGATCATCGTGCTGATCGTGGTGGTGGTCCTGGCCCTGTGGCTGCGCGGGGAGGTGCGGGCCCAGTTGCCGAAGGTCACCGCGCTGTACTCACGCAGCGTCCGGGACCGACGGACGTGGGACATCGCACGTGCCCGTGCCGTGGGCCGGATGACCGAAGCGATACCGAAGATCCTGGGCGCGCTGCTGCTACCGGTCGTGCCTCTGGTGGGGCTGGCCCTGTACTCCATCGCCACCGGGAACCTGGAGGCCGGGCCGATGGACGCCCCCATGGCGGTCGCCGGAGGGTTGCAGGGCGTGGCCCAGGACGCCCTGAACGCGCTGGTGGCGGTGGGTTCGCTGCTGGGCGGCGCCGCCCTGGTGGCGCTGGTGTGGATCGGCCGCAGCGCCTACCGGGACCGGCCGACCCGTCAGGCCGTGGGAGCGGTGTGGGACGTGGGCACCTTCTGGCCACGGGCGGCCCACCCGCTGGCACCACCCTCCTACGCCGAACGCGCCGTCCCCCAGCTCACCGCGAGGGTGCGCCGGATGGCCGGGGAGGACACCGGCGTGGTGCTGTCGGGGCACTCGCAGGGTTCGGTGCTGGCGGCGGCCACGGTGTGGCAGTTGCCGCAGGAGTGCGCCGACCGGGTCGCGCTGATCACCCACGGGTCACCGTTGGACCGCTTGTACTCCCGCTACTTCCCCGCCTACTTCGGGCCGGTGGCCTTCAGCGACCTGAACGGGAGGGTCTCGTCCTGGCGCAACCTGTGGCGGGTCACCGACGCCATCGCGGGGCCGGTACGCCGCTCCGGCCCCGACGGGAAGGAGATGGTCGTGCCGACGGTCGAACCACTGCCGGATCCACGTTCCTACGACGCCCTACCCGGGGAGGCCCGCCGTCCGGAGATCCTCGGCCACTCCGACTACACCGGCGATCCCGCCTACGCGGAGGCCATGTGGCAGGTCATGCCCGCCCAACGACCATCGGAGAACCGGGGTTCGGACCCCTACCAGGGCCCGTAGGGACCGTTGTTCTGGTTACCGCCCGTGCCCTTGACCGCGGGACGCACGTCCAGCAGGAAGATGAGCGTGGCCACCAGCCCCAGGATGACGAACATGCCCGTGCCGCTCAGGACCGCGAGAAGGGACAGACCCGACGCCACACCGGTCAGGATCACCCAGAGCTTCTTGGTCTGCTTGTCCATGATCTCGAAGGCCTGTGCCGGTGTCCGCAACGCCTCGATCAACGCGTAGAGGCTGGCCACGAAGGTCACCAGGTAGATGAGCTGCCAGATCCAGTAAAACAAGACTCACTCCAGAGCTACGCGTGATCGAACGGGGGTCCGCCCGCTCTCCACGGTAAACGGACCGGCGTCGATAATCGTGCCCGGAGGGTCAGACCGGAATGTTCCAGAGGCAGGTGACCGTGGCCAGGAGGAAGGCGGAGGAGCCCATGATGACCGCCCCCGCGTGGTAGGGGAGTTCGTCGTCGGGGCTCAAAAGGCGGTTGACCCGGAGCATCACCGCGGGTTCGGCGGGGCGGACGGCCGCCATCGCGCCGGCCGGGACTGGTGCGGGCCCGGCGGCACCGAAACGCAGCAGCGCCATGGCGAGCTCGCGTGAGGAACTCTTGCGCAGGGCCTGATCGTCGGCGCACATCTCGATGAGCAGCGCGACGCTCTCGTAGTAGGTGCGCACGAGGTGTACGCGGGGAAAGGCCCGCTTGAGGGAGGAGAAGGGCAGCAACACGAGGTCGTGGCGCTGACGCAGGTGGGCGTGCTCGTGGGCCAGGACCGCGGCGAGCTCGCGGTTGTCCAGGACCTCCAGGGCGCCCGCGCTGATCACCACCTGGGATCGCAGGACGCCCGGCAGACAGTACGCGGCGGCCGCCGGGTGGTCGACCACCCGGGCCCCGGGGACGTCGGGGTGGTCGCTGGCGACGAGTTCGAGGAGATCGTGGTGGCGTCTACGGACACGCAGGACCTGGATGAAGGAGGCCACCAGTCCGCAGAACAGGACCAGGGTGAGGATCACGGCCAAGGTGACGGCGGCCAGGTGGCTGATGCCTTCGAGCCCCTGGGAGAACTCGGCGAGTATGAACTCGCCGCTGATCAGGTCGGAGAGCATGGCCATGCTGCCGCCGGCGGCCCCGAGTTCGTACGAGGAAAGACCGTAGGCCAGCAACGCGCCGATGGTGGACACACCCCATGCCAGGCCGAGGGCCTGCCAGGTGATGACCGCCGTGTAGGGACCGCGGGAAGGCCACTTCGCCCGGTGGAGAGCTTCCATGGCGACGAGGCAGCTGACCGCGACGAGAGTGAGGAGTGCGGCACTGACCATTCGGACTAGTTCCTTGGCTGCTCGATTTCCGCGAGTGCGCGCCTGAGCGCTTCAGCCTCCTGGCCGTCCATGGATTGGACGAAGGCGGCCAGGGCCGCGTCACGGTCGATCGTCTGACCGAGTGCGTCGAACATCAACTCGGACACGTAGTTCTCACGGCTGGCTGCCGGACGGTACCGCCACGCACGGCCCTCACGTGCCCGGGTGACGACCTTCTTCTTGGCGAGTCGGTCGAGCACGGTCATGACGGTCGTGTGCGCCAGGTCCCGCTCTGCGAGCGCTTTGCCGACCTCGCGAACCGTCATTGGTTCGTTTCGTGCCCACAGTACATCCATCACCGCGCGTTCAAGTTCGCCAAGCCGATTCATGTTCACGAGTCTACGACGGGTAGTACTACTGCCTGTGGCACCCCCACGTTAATTCAAGATGGCTTGTGGGCAAGGGTATTGAGTCCTTGGCGCCAGGGGCCGAAGGGCGCTCGCGTCCTGGGCCCCATCGAGTCGGAGAGATCCTTGTCCCCGGCGTCGGGCGACGTCCGGGGTCTTGCGAAGGGAGTGGACCCGTGTCCGAACGTATGCGCGTGAACCTGTCGCGAGGAGACATCACCGAACAGCGCGTGGACGCCATCGTCAACGCCGCCAACAGCTCGCTGCTGGGCGGCGGCGGGGTGGACGGGGCGATCCACCGCAAGGGCGGAAGGGCGATCCTGGAGGAGTGCCGGGCGCTGCGGGACTCCCACTACGGCGGCGGGTTGCCGGCCGGTCGGGCGGTGGCCACCACCGCGGGGAACCTACCGGCCCGCTGGGTGATCCACACCGTGGGCCCCGTGTACAGCACCACCGAGGACCGCTCGGAGGTATTGGCCTCCTGCTTCACCGAGTCGCTGCGGGTCGCCGAGGAGCTGGGGGCCGAGTCGATCGCCTTCCCCGCCATCTCCACGGGGGTCTACCGGTGGCCGCCGGAATCCGCGGCCAGGATCGCCGCGCGGGCACTGAGCACCGCTCCCGTCCGGGTGCCCAGGGTGGAGATGGTGTTGTTCGACGAGGACACGCTCGCGGTCTTCCAGCGGGCCTTCGACACACGCTGAGATCGCCCATGGGCCCCGGCTACCGCGGTTCCGCCGGGCATCGTACGCTCCCGTGTATGGGACACCGGCATCCGAGCAAGCTCAAGAACCCAGAGGTGGGTCACGCGCGCGCCCGTTGGCTTTTGCGCGCGGAACTCGCCGGGTGTGACGCCTGCCGTGCCGAGGGCGACAAGGACGCGTTGGCCGACCTGGCGTCGGACGGCGTCTTCGATTCCCTGATCACCGGATTCGTACTCGCCCGTGTCCAGCAATGGCACTCACCCAGCAGACCGTCCCAGTACCCCGCGACGGTGTACCGCATCGCCCCCATCGATGAACGGGACTTCTGGTGGGCCCCCACCCAGCACTGCATGCGCGTGTGCACGGTGACGGGGCCCGAAGGTGTCGACACCGTTCCCGCGCTCCGGGAACTGCGTTTGATGTCGAGTTCGGACCGGTCACTGGTCCTGGACGACATCATCGACGGGCTGGCCGAAACGGAAGGATGACCCTTGAGGCCCGTTCACCAAGGGACACCGCACATGTCCCCCAAACACGACAAGCCCATCGTGGGCCTGTGCGAAAGATGCGGTGAGTACCTCAACCCCGGGGTGCGCACCTGCCCCAACTGCGGCCACTACAACTCCTAGCCGCCCGCCGGCCCCGGTCTCCCCTCGCAGTCGACCGGAGCCGGCGACCGGGGGCGTACACCCCTCACTCCGAATCTCCGAAGCGACATTGGAAGATCCGAACGCAGGGAACATGTTCAACTACACTGGGTCACATTCTCCTGACCGTTCCTCGTTCGGTCACCGGTTGCCCCCGACCCTTGAGGTTGCGACGTGTTCGTCTCCTTCTCCCGACGCGCCACCGTACTCCTCGCCTCCTGCGCCGTGGCCGTGATCGCAGCGTCCCTGGCCACCGCCACGCCGGAACGGCTGGTCGAGCGGATCGGACACCACCTTTCCGAGGCCGAATCCGAACTCGCCACCGGCCGGGTGCGCGTCCCGCCCGACGCCGACTCCACCCCGGCCGCGCTGCCCCGCCCCGGCGACGTCGCGGTCTGCGACGAACCCGGGCGCGACGAGGTGGTCGCCCTCCCCGACACGGCCGCCAACGGCGACCAGACGCGTTCCGTGTGGATCCGCAGACCCCCCGGACCGGACAGCGCCGACCTTCCCGTGCTCTACCTCCTGCACGGGTCCTCCTCCAACCCTCGAACCCTGATGGAGGCGGGCGTGGGCGACCTGATGGACCGTCAGATGTGCCGAAGCGGGGTCGAGTTCGTGATCGCCGCCCCGCACGGACAGGTCGAGGACGGGGCCACCACCGAGTGGGCCGACGCCCATGACGGAAGCTTCGCCCTGGAGAGCTTCGTCACCGGACCGACCGTGGCCGCGGTGGAGGGGGAGCACCCTCGTCCACGGTCCCTACGGGCCATCGGCGGTTTCTCCATGGGCGGTTACGGCGCGGCCGCCCTCGCACTGCGCAACCCCGCCCTGTACTCACAGGTGGTGAGCTGGGCCGGGTACTTCCGGGTCGACGACCCGCACGGCGTCCTCGGCACGGACACCGACCCGCACTCCCCCGACAACCTCCTCGAACCCGAGGACGTGCGCGACCTGCGTTTCATGCTGGTCGAGGGACGCGAGGACCACACACCGCTCCAGGAGGGGAGGATCCAGGGAGAGGCCGAACGTTTCTCCGGCCTGCTCACCGAGCACGGTATGACGGTCACCACCCTGCTGCCCCGCGGCGGCCACGATCTGCGCACCTGGAAGCGCACGTTCCCCGACGTCGCGGACTTCCTCGTCGCCGGTTGGGCGTCTACACCCTGACCTTGGATCGGGTCAACCCCGCCCCCTGGGACAGGCCGGTCGGGAACAGTGTGTACCTTCGTCGCTGTTGACGACTACTGCCCGCACACGCGACCTGGAGGGACCACCGGTGTCCGGACCCGTTCCGTTGGGTGATCAGGCGACGGTCCCCTCGAGGATCGCGACGGTGAGCCTGCACACCTCCCCACTCGACCAACCCGGTACCGGTGACGCCGGTGGACTCAACGTCTACGTCGTCGAGGTGGCACGGCGGCTGGCCGAGCGCGGCGTGGCGGTGGACGTGTTCACCAGGGCCACCGGACCGGCACTGCCGCCCGTGGTCGAACTCGCCCCCGGGGTGAACGTGCGGCACGTGCCCGCGGGCCCCTACGGGCGCCTGGACAAGAACACCCTCGCCGAACACCTGTGCTCGTTCATCTTCGGGATGATGCGGGCCGAGGCGCAGGCCGAGCCGGGCCACTACGACCTCGTGCACGGCCATTACTGGTTGTCCGGCAAGGCCGGGATCGTGGCCGCGCGGCGGTGGGGCGTGCCGATGGTGCAGTCGATGCACACCATGGCCCGGGTGAAGAACGCCGCCCTGGCCGAGGGAGACACCCCCGAACCGGAGGACCGGGTGCGCGGCGAGGACCAATTGGTCCGTCAGGCCGACCGGCTCATCGCCAACACCGACGACGAGGCCCGCCAACTCTCCGACTTCTACGGAGCCCGACCCGAACAGCTCCACACGATCCCGCCCGGTGTGGACCTGGACACCTTCTCGCCCGGGTCGCGCGCCGAGGCCCTGGAACGGATCGGTCTTCCTCGGAACGCCCACCTGCTGCTCTTCGTCGGCCGGGTGCAACGGCTCAAGGCCCCGGACGTGCTCATCCGCGCCGCCGCCGAACTCCTGGAACAGGACCCCTCCCTGCGCGATCGTCTCGTGGTGGGCGTGGTCGGTGGCCTGTCCGGAGGGGGGATGCACGAGCCACGCATGCTCACCGACCTGGCCCGGTCGCTCGGGGTGGCCGACGTGGTGCGGATGGAACCGCCACAGGACCGTCGGCGCCTGGCCGACTTCTACCGGGCCGCGACCGTGACGGTGGTGCCCTCCTACTCGGAGTCCTTCGGGTTGGTGGCCGTGGAGTCACAGGCCTGTGGAACCCCGGTCGTGGCGGCCCGCGTCGGTGGACTGACCACCGCCGTCTCCGACCGTGTGTCGGGTGTCCTGGTGGACGGGCACGACCCGCGCCACTACGCCACCGAACTGCACCGGTTGATCCACGAACCGGCCTGGCATGCCAAGCTGGCGGAGGCCGCGCCGGAGCACGCGGCCACCCTGAGCTGGTCGCGGACCGTGGACGATCTGTTGGACGTGTACCGGTCGGCCCTGACCCCGCGCGAACTCCCACTCGCCGCGGCGGCGTGCCGGTGACGGGGACGTCCGTGAAGGAGAGGGGAACGCACGTGGCGGAGACGACGGTGCGCGAGAACGCGATCAAGGCGATCGAACGGGCGGTGGGCGAGGCCGAGCTGGAGGTCGAACGTCCACGTGAGGGCTCCTTCCTGGTCACCATCCCGGGCACGGCCAAGCTCAAGACCCTGGTGTGGTTGGAGGCCGGCCCGCACAGCCTCACCCTGACCTCGTTCTTCTGCCGACAGCCGGACGAGAACCACGCCGGGTTCTACCGGTGGCTGACCCGACGCAGCTCCGACATGTACGGAATGGCGTTCACCTCCGACGACGTCGGCGACGTCTACATCCGCGGCCGGCTCCCCCTGGGCGGTGTCACCGTCGACGAGGTCGACCGGCTGCTGGGATGCGTGCTCACCTACTCGGACGAGAACTTCAACACGGCGCTGGAGTTGGGATTCGCCTCGGCGATCCGCAAGGAGTGGAAGTGGCGCCTCGAACGCGGCCACGACACCCGGAATCTGCGCGCCTTCGCCCACCTGGCCGAACCGGCCGGGACTTCGAGTGACTAGGCTTGTCCCCATGGGAACTCTGGTACTGCTGCGACACGGTGAAAGTGTCTGGAACGCGAAGGGCCTGTTCACCGGCTGGGTGGACGTGGACCTGTCCGCAAAGGGCGAGGACGAGGCCCGCCGGGGCGGCGAGCTGCTCAAGTCCGCCGGGGTGACCCCGGACGTGTTGCACACCTCGCTGCTCAAGCGCGCCATCCGCACCGCGAACCTCGCGCTGGAGTCCGCCGACCTGCACTGGCTGCCGGTCGAGCGCTCCTGGCGCCTCAACGAGCGTCACTACGGCGCCCTTCAGGGCAAGGACAAGGCTCAGACCCGTGATGAGTACGGCGAAGAGCAGTTCATGATCTGGCGCCGTTCCTACGACACTCCCCCGCCGCCCATCGCCGACGACGACCCGTACTCGCAGTCCGATGACGCCCGCTACGGGCTCCTGCCGCCGGAGCTGCTGCCGCGTACCGAGTGCCTCAAGGACGTGCTCGACCGCGCCCTGCCCTACTGGTACGACAACATCGTCCCGGAGCTGGCCGCCGGCAAGACCGTCCTGGTCGCCGCGCACGGCAACTCGCTGCGGGCTCTGGTCAAGCACCTGGACGGGGTCGGCGACGCCGACATCGCGGGGCTGAACATCCCCACCGGCATCCCCCTCGTCTACGAGCTGGACGAGGACTTCAAGCCCACGAACCCGGGCGGCACCTACCTCGACCCGGAGGCCGCCAAGGCCGCCATCGAGGCCGTCGCCAACCAGGGCAAGAAGTAGCCCCCTGGACGAGATCGGTGCCCGTACCTCCGACGGTGGTACGGGCACTTTCGTTTTCGGAGGGCGGGTCAGTAGACCAGCGCCTGGGCCCCGTCCTGGAGGGTCTCCTCGACGAAGGTCTGCGCCCCCGCGATGCGCACGCCGTCGATAAGGTCGTCCTGGGCGAGGTCGCGCCGGGCCGCGCACTGGGTGCACACCGTGACCCGGCCGGCGGCCAGCACCGCGGCCAGCAGGTCCTGCAACGGAGCGGCGTGTTCGAGTTCGAAGGTCTCGGCGCGTCCGGGGACCGCGAACCACGCGGACTCCCCGGTCAACCAGAGGGAGACCTCCACGCCGGCGGTCACCGCCGCGGTCGCGACCGTGAACGCCTGATTGCACCGTTCCGGAGCGTCCGCACCGGCCGTGACCTTGATCACCAAAGAACGAGACATGTCCGTCAGCCTACCGAGAGGCCGATCAGGACGAGCGCGGTTCCCACGATGGCGCAGAACAGGAATCCGACGGACACCCCCAGGGCCTCGGTCCGGCGCGGAGAGACCCGTGTGGCCCGGTCGACCACACCGTGCTCGATGGTGAGCGGGTCCTCGTCCGAGCCGGCCAACACGACCCGGCCCTCACGCGTGTGGACACGTCCGGTGACACGGACCGGAGCACCCGTCCGGATGATCCACTCGCGGTACTCGAACTCGATGGTCTCGCCCCGAAAGACGCCGGAGATGCGGCCCCGGACCCTGGGCAGGAGATCGTCCGCGGCGGCGGCCACCCCGGGCTGGGGGCGGCCGACCTGGCGCTTGAGGCAGAGTTCGGCTTCCCGCGGTTCGGTGCCTGCGGGGTCGACGAAGATGCGCTGTGCGTCCCCGGGGCGCCCCTCCCCCACCAGACCGAAGAGATCGTCGGAGCCGTAGTCGGCGATGGAGTCACAGGTACGCTCACCGACCTGCCCGTCGGCCCGGCCCCGGGCCAACGGCCGGTAGTGCCGCAGGACCTCGTGACCGTGCCAGACGCACTCGACACCCGCCAGTCCGGACTCGACGGCGCCGGCGGGGCCCGGCGCGGCCACTCCGGTGAGGGTCACACGCCTGCCCTCGTGCTCGGCCACCGCGGAGGGAAGGAGCATCGCCAGACCCCGCTGGCGGTGCCAGCGGCGCAGTGCGATGAGGGCGAGTGGGAGGAGGACCACCGCGACGACGAGCAACGCCGAACCGATCACCAGTAACACAGGCAGCCCCTTTGGAATCGTGTTCGGAAATCGTGTCGGAGGTCGGGGGACGGCGGTGTGCGTCCGAGCCCCGGGGACCCACCGTGTCCGTCAACCATCTTTACCAGTTCTCCGGGAAAGCCGGGCCAATTGGGCATGTCCGGTCCGAGGCACGGGGGTGGCGGTGACGGATGCCTTCACGCGAGTGGTCACCGGCACCTCCGCCGCGCGCTACTCTCGGGGGTTATGGACGCTGCGGTACACCCTGATCTGGCGAAACTGTCCTTCCTGTTCGGACGTTGGGAGGGCGTCGGCGTCGCCGGTTATGTGGAAGAGGAGAAGTTCCAGTTCGGCCAGGAGGTCGAGTTCACCCCGCGCGCGGGGCTGCCCTATGTGGCCTACAGCGCCAAGGCCTGGCGGATGAACTCGGACGGAACCACCGGCGAGCTGATCACCGAGGAATCGGGGTACTGGCGTGCCCTCTCCGAGGAGGACACCGCCCGGTACGCGGCGGACGACGAGAACAACATCGTCCACCTCGAAGTGATGATCGCCCACAACGAGGGCTACCTGGAGTCCTACGAGGGCAACCTGTTCGCCAACCGGGTGGAGATGCGAAGCGCCGGGATCGTGCGCACCATCACCGGCCTGGAGGTACAGGGGTCGCACCGCCTGTACGGGCTGTTCAACGACGGAAGCCAGACCCTGGGTTACGCGTGGGACCTGGCCGCCCGTGACCTGGGGCTTCAGTCGTACATGTCCGCCCAGCTCAAGCGAGTGGCCGAGATCGAGCCGAACGACGGCAAGTAGGCCCGTTCGGGGTCTGGACATGGACGAACCCCGGGCCGTCTCCTACGAGAGGGTCGGATCGGACAAGGTCCGACAGCCCGGGGTTCGGGTGTCCGTCTGGGATTCGCCTACGACGTACGTCGAGCGAATGCTCGGCGTCGTCCTAGCGGACGGCCACCTCGCCGGTCCTAGGGTCAATCATGTTCTGGACCACCTCCTTTCCTGCGTGCCGCCAAACTACGTCCCGTGGACGGCGGTGGGCAAGTGATTTTCTGTGATCTGTATCCCCAGGTCAACGACGCCCCTGTGCCCTCTTGGACGGGGCGGATACCCTCGGCGGTATGACTTCGCCGTTGCTGACCACACCCGGTGCCGTGAGCGCCGAGACCCCCGACACCGACGTCGCCGCGCACTACGGCGACCCCTCGCACGAGGGCCGCGCGATCGAACGCTCCAGCGCCTGGGTCGACCGGAGCAACCGGGGTGTGGTGCGGGTGAGCGGACCCGACCGCCTCGACTGGCTCAACGACCTCACCAGCCAGCTGACCCGGGGCCTGACCCCGGGGGCGGGCACCGAAGCGCTGATCATGGACGCGCGCGGCCGCCTGAAGCACCACCTGTCGATGGTGGACGACGGTGAGTCCACGTGGATGCACACCGAGCCGGGTGACGCCGCCGAGACCGCCCGCTTCCTGGACTCGATGGTGTTCATGCTGCGGGTGGAGGTCGAGGACCTCTCGGGCTCGCTCTCGGTGTTGACGCTGCTCGGCCCGGACCGGGACAAGGCGCTGGCCGTGGTGGAGGGTCCGGTCACCCGGACCACCGAGCACGAGATCGACCTGTTCGTGCCTTCCGAGGAGCTCGTGACGACCGCGAAGAAGCTGACCGAGGCGGGGACCCGCCCGGCCGGCATGTGGGCCTACGAGGCGCACAGGATCGCCTCGCACCGGGCTCGGGCCGGTCTGGACTCCGACGAGCGCGCCATCCCGCACGAGATGGACTGGATCGGTTCAGCCGTGCATTTGGAGAAGGGCTGCTACCCCGGACAGGAGACGGTGGCCCGGGTGCACAACCTGGGGCGTCCCCCGCGCCGCCTGGTGCTACTGCACCTGGACGGCACCAGGGAGCGGCTTCCCGCGGTGGGCGCCGACATCGAGCTGGAGGGGCGGCGGATCGGCCGTGTGGGCAGTTCCGCCCGCCACCACGAGTTGGGACCGATCGCGCTGGGACTGGTCAAGCGGACGGCGCCGACCGACGCCGATCTGGTGGCGGACGGCATCGCCGCCGGCCAGGAGGTCATCGTGGACCCGGACACCGGGGCCAACGCCCAGATCGACCTGCGGCGCCGACCGCGGTAGGGGTTCAGGAAGGTCGTAGGTCGCTCTGCCCGGAGACCTCGACGTAGGAGAACTCGGTGCCCTCCGGTGCCAGGAACATCAGGTGCGTGGTGACCGTGACGCCGGGATTGATCTCGTCCCAGAAGTAGTCCCAGGCCACGGTCACCTCGGCCTCCACGTCGTTGGCGTAGGAGGTCCCGTCCGGGGTGTGGCCTCGGGTGCCGTGGCTGTCGAAGATCGCCGGCGAGGAGCCCTCGTTGGTGACGTTGAGCCGGTAGATGTAGTACGTCATGCCGGACGGGGCGGTGGCGTGCGTACCCATCCCGTCGGTGACGGTGCTGTCGGTGTAGGCCACCTCGACCTCCACCCTGAACGGTCCGACCGAAGTCGAGGATCCGTTGAAGGAGGACATCGGCACGGATTCGGAGGAGGCCGTCCGCCGCTCCGATCCGAACACCCCCGGATCGGCCGAGACCGGGGCCGCCGTGTACCCACCGATCGCCACGAGTACCGCGACGGGGATCGCGAGGACACGTGCGGTCCGTCCGAAACGACCGGCGGAACCTGGGAGCGGATCGGTGGCACTCATACTGGTGTGACGCATGCCACACGCGCATCATTCCGAAATTGTGCCCTGTTTACCCGACCTCGCCCGAAATCCGACCTTCGACACGGAGGGTCATCGCGGCTTCTTTCTCGGTTACCGCCCGCGGGGCCCGGACCGCTCGTTATCTTCCCCCTGAAGACCTGAGCGGCACGAACGAATCGGGGGACGCGGATGAGCGGAATCGACCGGCCTGCAGGCCTTTGGGCCAGGCTCACACGATTCGTCGATCCTGCCCGAGAAGGCACCGACAACGGTGCGACCACGCGTCCAGAACCCCACTGGCGAGCTCCGGTCCCCTTCCACCGGGAGAACGGCCTCACCCACCACGAGTTCGCCCATGTGCTCGGAATGGGGCGTGTCTCCCCCATGTTCCAACGCCATCGCCGGTGACCGGGTACGGCCCTGCCGGTTTCGAACACACGAAGGCCCGGCGGGAGGGTCTCCCGCCGGGCCGGTCGAGTCCCTAACGCAGGGCCGCGGCCAGGCGTTCGTCGTGCAGACGCTCGCCCCAGGCCGGGGGCAGCGGGTTCAGCTGCCCCACGCGCCAACGCAGCAGCAGGTCGGCCAATTGCGGGTTGCGCGGCAACGCCGGCCCGTGCAGGTAGGTGCCGAGCACCTGGCCCTGGTAGGCGCCCTCGGTGCGGTCGTCGTTGCCGATGCCCTTCACCGTGGTGGACAGCGGTCGGGCCTGCGGACCGATGGCGGTCCGTCCCTGGTGGTTCTCGAAACCGGTGATCCGACCCACGCCCAGGGCGGGGTCGACGTCGGCGACGATCTCACCCACGGCGCGGGTCTGACCACGGCCGCTGCGGATGTCGATGATGCCCACACCGGGGAGCGGGTTGTCGTCGTTGTCGCCGTAGCTCTCACCGATGATCTGGTAACCGGCGCAGACCGCGAAGACGCAGGCACCCCGTGCGGCGGCCCGGGCCAGACCGCCGTCGGCGCGAAGGCGCTCGGCGGCCAGGATCTGCGGCCGGTCCTCGCCACCACCGAGCAGGTAGATGTCACCCTGCTCGGGCACGGAGTCGCTGGAGTTGACCTGTACGACCTCGGTCGGGATGCCGCGCAGTTCGGCGCGACGCTTGAGGATGAGAACGTTGCCCTGGTCCCCGTAGGTGCTGAGCAGGTCGGGGTAGATCCACACGATCCGCAGGGCGCTGCTGTTGTTCGACATGGCTGGGTCTCCTACTGGATGCGGCCGTACGCGGTGCGGATCTGCTGGAAGGCGGTGTAGTTGGCGATGACGTCGACCTTGGTGATGTCGGGCCGGTCGGCCTTGAGCTTGGCCAGGACCTCGTCCACCCGGTCGGCGACCTCGAAGGGGACCTCGTCGGTCTCCAACCTCAGGGCGAGGTCGGTACGGCGCTCACCCATGACGAAGACCCGACGGTCGCGCAGGACCCTGTAGTCCACGTCCCACAGCCAGGAGGTGTCCTTACCGTCGGAGACCTGGGCGTTGACCGCCAGGATGACCGGAACACGCGGCGGGTCGAGGACGGCGAAGGACTCGAGCCATCCGGCCGGGTTCTTGGCGAGCAGGAGGCGGACCTCGACCCCCATGGTGACCACGGAGGTGTAGCGGCCGGCCACCGAGGTGATGTCGCGCAGTCGTTCGACGGTGCGCTCGGGGTGGATGCCGTAGGCGGCGGCGGTGGCGGCGGCGATCGCCGCGTTGGAGCGGTTGGCGTCACCCGGCAGGTTCAGGCGGAGCTTGATCTGCCGCCCCTCGGGGGTGATGAGGGTGTCGGAGTCGTTGTCCACCGCCCAGGTGGTCCGAGGCCGGGCCAGGCCGCACTCGGGGCACTCCCAGTGCGGATCGACCTCACGCTTGAGGTGGGCGCCGCACTCGGGGCAGCACCAGGAGTCCTCCTTCCAGCGCTGGCCGGCGGAGACCCAGGTGGCGCTGGAGGCGCCCAGACCGGCCCACGCCACGAGGGGGTCGTCGGCGTTGGCGATCACGTGGGTGTTGGACTGGGCCAGGGTGGTGCGCCACTTCTTCGCCAGGAGGTTGATCTCCGAGGCACGGTCCATCTGGTCGCGGCTGAGGTTCATCAGCACGACGAAGGCGGGGTCGGTGGCCTCGATGACCTGCGGGAGGTACTTCTCGTCGACCTCCAGCACACCGTTGACGGCGGCCTTGTCGGCGGCCAGCGCGGTGATGTGCCCGGTCGGCATGTTCGCGCCGTGTTCGTTGGTGGCCACGTCGCCGAACTCACGCAGGGCGTGCGAGATGAGACGCGTCGTGGTGGTCTTGCCGTTGGTGGCGCTGACCAGGGCGAGGCGGCGGCCCTGGGCGAGCTTGGCGAGCAGGTCGGGTTCGACCTTCAGGGCGACGCGGCCGCCGATGACGGAGCCGTCTCCGCGTCCGGTGGCCCTGGACAGGCTTGCCGCGCTCCTGCCCAGTACCGAAGCCAGTTGGGCGCGCAAGGAAAGCTCGCTCATCAAATCTCCACGATCGCTGGATCACCCGCGCGAACGCGCTGCGGCGGCGGGCGATGTGTCGGGCCAAGCCTATTGTCCACCGCTGTTCAGACCCGCCAGTCCAACCGCTCGGGTGGCGGCCCGAGGTTGGGCGGGACCCGTGTCGGGCCGAGGCCGTCGTCGGTCACCGATTCGGGCGATTTCGGGATGTTCTCGACCCCGGGCACGGCTCCGGGTCCATCGCTCCGCAGGCTGTCACCCGGCGGCTCGATCCGTGAGCCGTCGGCCGGGGAACGTCGTGGCTCCTCGGCCCTCGGACCCGGATCCTCGGGACCCTCGACCTGACCGACGCCCCTACCGACACCGGGGTTCCGGTGGTCCTCGGCGGTGGCGAGGGTGGCTGTGGACAGGGTGAGAATACCCGGATTGGTGTCGGTCAGGACCGGGCCGGCCGAGGTCAGGACAAGGGCCGCGGTGGGTGGCAGTTCTCGGAGCGACTCCGCGTCCAGACCACTGATCCGCGCCGTGGTCTCCTCTTCCTCCGTCCACGTGATGGGGGTGTCGATCTCCGCCGCCTGCGCGGTGGCCCGACCCCAGGCCGTGGCGGATCTCACATGTCTGACCAGGTCCAGTGGGGAGATCGCGGCGGCCGCGTTACGGATGAGCGCTCCTGACTCGGTGTGCGGAGAGGGGAAGAGGAGTTCCTCGTCGGGGCCGTTCCCGTCGTCGCCGTCGGGTTCGGTGACCGAATCGCCGACGGCCTCGCCGATCACCTCGGTGAGCCGGTGGATCTCCAGGTCCTCCCGGTCGCTCCCGGATCCGGCGATCGTCTCCGCGACCACGCGTGCGACCCTCTCGTTCCGCTCGGGCTGGCGCATCACCACCGGCAGACAGGACGGGTCGGACAGGTGCCGCACCGCGGCCGGCACCGCTTGGCGGAACATCAGGACCACCTCGACACCGCCGTCCCCGGCGGCGTTCAGGACCTGTTCCACCTCCTCCGGCGGGAGGATCTCCGCGCCGCAGACGACCACGGTACGGATGCGATCCGGTCGCACCCGTGGGGCTCTGCCCCCGGGGACCGCCGGACCCGGTTCACGTGTCTCCAGGAGCTCACTGAGCGCCGCCACCGCGTAGGTTCCGTAGACCCGCGCGGCCGCCGCCCCGGAGGCGCGGTCGGTGGAGATGATCTTGACCTGGGCGTAGGCGGCGTCATCGGCACGGGTACCGACCGCCTCGAACGGGCTGAGCCGCTCTTCCAGGGCCCAGGCCCGTGCGCGTACCCGGGGGTCGTCCGCGCAGCGTTCCCGTACCCTGGTGCGTTCGTCCGCGGTGAGCAGGGCCAGGGCCGGGTCGTCCTCGGCCTCGTCGTCGGCGGGGGTCAGCAGGGCGCGCAGGCCCCCGATGAGACGGGCGATGTCCACGTCCTGGCCGAGTACCTCCAGCAATCGCAGTAACAGCGTCTCGTCGGCGTCGACGTCCTCGGCCCGCCCCGTGGCCGCGGCGACGGCGGAGAGGATTCGGGCGCGCTGACCGGCGTCCAGGTTGGTTCCCAGGGTCATCCGGGGCAGGTCGGCCGGGAGCACCCATCTGCGCGGCTCCACGGCGCAACGACGGGCGAGACGGACGAGTTCGCGGGCGACCCCGTGCCCGGTGAGGTCGACGACCGTGAGGTCACCACCCTCCCTCAGCCGGGAGACTCCGATGGTGGTGAGCAGCGCCGACCACCCGGTGTCGGCCCCGCCCACCACGATCACCGCGGAGGTGCCGACCGGTACGGTCATGCCGTACCAGCGTGGTTGCGCCTCGTATGCGCGGGAGGCCGCCTGCCATTCGGTGTAACGGGTGGCGTGCTCGCGTTGCCGTTCGCGCAGGATCCGTTCCCGCTCGGCTCGTTCGGCGGCCAGCCGTTCCTCGGCCCGTTCCAGGCGTTCGACGATGACCTGGCGGCTCTGGACGAGCGCGAAGGCGACCGGCGCCGCGATGGCCGCGCAGGCGAGCACACCGCCCATGGCCAAACTGCCGGGGAGGACGCGCATCAGCCACAGCGCCGGGCACAGGAACGCCGGCAGGACGAGCCCGGCCAGCGCGAAGTAGAGCGGACGGTTGGTCTGCGCCTCGCTGTCACGCTGACCCGCGATCCACTCCTCGGAGACCGTCCGAGCGTCGGAGGGCGCGGGTCGACGTGGGGCGGGGCCGGGTGGTGGCAGGAGGATCCTGTGCCGCCATCCGAGGTAGGTGCGTCCCGTCTCGCCTCGGGCCGCGTTCGCCGACGACCGTGCTTTGGGCACCGTCCGAACACCTCCTCGCCGGCGGCAGGGAGGGGCCGCCGGGGAATCGTTCATGTGGGGGCTCCGGCCACTGGGCGGTCGAAGCTCGGGCACCGGCGTACCGGCGCCCTCGTGCTTGCCACGGCCGGCCATGCCCGACGTTCGAACACGGAGCGTGCGCGGACCTTCGAGCGTTGTGGCCGTGATCATCAGTGAAGCAGGGCCGCCGACCGCTTTCCAGTACCGATCCCCCACCTGTGGAAAACTCGCTCGCCGGACGGCCGCTCACCCCGCTCCCTCGTCGGCCGGAACCCCGACGAGCCGTGCGACCGGAGAGGGCGATGTAATGTCGGCGAAGATCACACCCCTCAGATACCCGGGAGTCCCCCCATCTCCGGTCTCGCGCTCGCGCCGGCCCTGTCCTCACTTCTGCTCATGGTCGCCGCGTTGGTCTGCGTGGTACGGGGCCATGTCTGGAATCGTCGAAGGGGACGCGCCGCCTGGAACGAACGCGCCCTCGCCCACAAGGCACCGATCGGCGCGGAAAGGCGCAGGGTTCGTCCGTACCTGCGCCATGGTGCGCCGGCGCCCGACCCCGAGACGGCTCATCTGACCGTCAGGGTGGCGACCGACCTGAATCGCCGGTGGGAGAACCCCTGGTACTTCTCGGGCATGACCCTGTTCCTCCTCGGCTACGCCCTCGTCCTGATCGGCAGGTCGATGGTTCAGGACGGGTTCTCCGTCTTCCTGTGGATCGGGATCGCCGTGTTCTCCCTCGCCGTCTGTTCCCCCTTCCACCGCCAGGCGATGCTCGACCGGGCGAGAGCGGCGCCGGCGATCAACCGGGAACTCGCCGGACGGTACGAGGAGCCGGACGTGGGGCCGCCTCGGCCCCGGCAGAGCTGACCCCCGAAACGACGGAGCGCCGGTGCCGGACGGATCTCTCCGTCGGCACCGGCGCTCCGGTGGTTCGACCTTCGGTCAGGCCTGGACCTGTACGTCCACGACCTTGCCGACCTTCGCCTGAACGGGGTACTCGCCGGTGAAACCCTTGGAGGCCAGCACCCGCACCTTCCAGGCACCATCGGTGGCGAAGAACCGGAAGGTCCCCTCGTCACCGGTGGCGACCTCTCCGACGAAGTCGTCGGAGGAGTTCAGCAGGCGGGCGTAGGCACCGCGCAACGGCTGCCCGTCACGTGTCACCGTGCCCTGGATGACCGCCTGGCTTCCCGCGTCGACGTCGGCCAGGGCGACACCGCCCTCGGGGGCTCCGCAGCTGTCGCTCACTTGGGCTCGGCCTCCCCCACCTCGACCGGAACGCCGACCAGGGAGCCGTACTCGCTCCAGGAGCCGTCGTAGTTCTTGACGTTCGGGATGCCGACGATCTCGCGGAGCGCGAACCAGCTGTGCGAGGAACGCTCGCCGATACGGCAGTAGGCGATGATGTCCTTGTCCAGGTCCACACCGGCCTCGGTGTAGAGCTCGCGCAGCTCCTCGGCGGTCTTGAAAGTGCCGTCCTCGTTGGCCGTCTTGGCCCACGGGATGTTGCGCGCGGTGGGGATGTGCCCACCGATCTGGGCCGCCTCCTGCGGGAGGTGCGCCGGGGCGAGCAGCTTGCCGGTGAACTCGTCGGGCGAGCGGACGTCGACCAGGGCCTTGGTGCCGATGGCCTCGACGACCTCGTCGCGGAAGGCGCGGATCGAGGTGTCCTGCTCCTTGGCCTCGTACTCGGTGGCGGCCCGCTCGGGGACCTCCGTGACCAGCTCGCGGGAGTCGAGCTCCCACTTCTTGCGGCCACCGTCCAACAGGCGGACGTTCTCGTGACCGTAGAGCTTGAAGTACCAGTACGCGTAGGCGGCGAACCAGTTGTTGTTGCCGCCGTACAGGATGACCTGGTGGTCGTTGGCGATGCCCTTGGCGGACAGCAGGTTCTCGAAGCCGGTCTTGTCCACGAAGTCGTGGCGGACCGGGTCTTGGAGGTCCGTCTTCCAGTCGATCTTGACAGCGCCTCGGATGTGGCCCTTGTCGTAGGCGGACGTGTCCTCGTCGACCTCGACGAGAACGACGTCGGCGTCGTCCAGGTGAGCCTCCACCCAGTCGGCGTCCACGAGGACGTCGGAGCGGCTCATGGGGAACCTCCTGTGTTTCTATGCGATGTCGCGTGTGAGTCGGATGCGTCGTGCTTCCGGGCCCTGCTGCCGGAAGCCGGGGTGTCGTCGTGGCCCTTCCCCTGGCGGGGGGATGTTTTCGGGGTACCCCGCTACGCCCGGCGAGGGGCCGGGTGGAATACGGGAAGGGCACTACGCGGAGTGGGGGCGGACGTGGTCGCGGCCTGCCGCTCCGGGCTCACCAGGGTGCGGGCGTCGATGTGTCGCTCTGTGCCGGGGCGTACGGACGCCCGTCGAAATCGACTCGCATGAAACGTCATCCCTGTGTGCGCGGAGATCCGAGGAAGCCGATCGCACGAAATAGGCGGGGCCGAGGGCCCGTCCGCCCTAGGGACATGGACAGAGCGCGGCGGCGACGCGGCAGAAATCAACCGCCCGTCGCTTCGTCAGAAACGCGCTCGTCAAGGAAGTCACGTCTTAGACGCTACAGGCAGCACCACGAATTGTCACTGGTGGCCTGGATCACAGGGAAAGCCGTATTGCCCGCTCCGCCAGGGCGGGCGGGCTTTCGGGGCGTTCCGGAATATGAGAACGGCGTCTCGGAGAGCGTTCGCGGAGGGGAACGGTCGGAGTCGGGACCTAGGAGACGACCTGCCCGAGCGCGGCGATCACGTCGGCCTTGCGGGGTTGTCCTTGGGCCCGCCGCACGATCCGTCCGCAAGCGTCCAGGACGAAGACGGTGGGGGTCCCCCGCACCTCCAACCGACGCACCAGCTCCAGGTGCGACTCGGCGTCGACCTCGACGTTGGCCACCCCCTCCACCATCGACGCCACGTCCGTCAGGATGCGACGGGTGGCGCGGCAGGGCTGACAGAAGGCACTGGAGATCTGCACGAGGGTGGCCCTCCGGCCAAGCTCGGCACCGATCTCCTCGGCACCGAGCGACTCGACCGCCGAGGCCATCAGGCGACCTCGGAACCCATCAGCGGAAGGTCCGAGCCGGTACCGGTGATCAGCAGACCGCTGGAGGTGGCCTCCACGTCGGTGACCGTCAGGCCGAGCGGCAGCTCGGGGACCTGCGCGCTGAAGGTGAGCATCCCGGCCACCTGGTCGTCGACGTCGATGGGCAGGTCACCGACCTCGATGCCCCGAGGGGCGACGGAGAGGACGTCGCCGTCGACCGTGAACTCGCCGGCGCTGGACACCGAGGTGCTCAGACCCAGCTCGGGCAGGGCGAGCTCACCGCTGATGCGAGGCTCGTCGCCCTCGGTGCTGATGGTCATGCCCTCGGGCAGGTAGGGGTTGAAGTAGGAGTAGGGAACCACGAAGGAGCCGTCGACCTGGCCGGCGACCACGGTGGGCTGGTTCATGAGGTCGCTCAACGGCGCTTCGACGTCCGAAGCGGTGGCCTCGACCTGCTCGACCGTGACATCGCTCATCGTGGCGCTGTCGGCGTTGATGTTGACCTCGGTGTAGGTGCCGCTCAGCACCTGCGGCAGGAAGGCCCAACCCTCGATCGACACGTCCGGTTCCTCGGACATCTCCATCTGGTCGGCCAGACGTTCGGCGAGGGTGTTCTGCGCGAATGAACGCGCCCCGATGTCCGCCACCACCACAAGAGCCGCGAGGAGGATCAGGAAGACGAGAAGGAACTTACGCATCGGAGATCCCAGCACACTTTCTTTCGATCCGGCTTTCGATCCGGCGCGCCTCTCGGCTGGGTCGTCCGGCCGGTCGTGGTCACACGCCACCGGCACCCGAAGGGCGCCGGTCATGAAAAACCTGTAGGGAAGGGTACGTCACCCCGCATATGACGCGGAGAGCTCCGGATTGGTTGCGGCCCCGAACCGTCCAGACGCGATCGAAGGACGACGGGGGCGGCGTCGGGCCCCTTCGAGACAGGGTCGGAGGGTGAACGAGCGGGCGCCCCCGACGGTCTCGGAGAGGGGCGCCGGCAACGAAACCGCTGGTCCGACGGGGTTCGGCGGATCGCTCAGCGAGGCATCAGCATGGCGGCGAGGCCGTCGTTGGCGGACGCGTCGGAGAGCGAGAGTTCGATCACGTTGGTGGCGACCACGTGCGCCGGCAGTCGGCGGGCGAACTCCAGCATGTGCGGCTGCTGCTCGTGCTCCTCCTGCGCGAGCTCGTCCCGGTAGATCGCGTAGACGATGCGCTGCAACGGCGCGCTGGGCACCGTGTGCGAGGCGAACAGCAGGGTGTCGGGCTCGCGCGCGGACACCTCTCCGACGACGGCGTTGGCGAGCCGGTCGAAGCCCTCACCCTGTCCGTCGGCGAGCGTGTAGATCGTGATGACACCGCGCAGCTTGTTGCCGGGCGATGTGGGCGCCGGGGCCCCCGCGAAGTGGTCATCGTAGGGGTCGGCGTTGCGGCGCTTACGGCGCACGGGCTCCTCCTGCGGTTCGTCGAGTTCGTCGTCCGTGTCGTCGTCCACGTCGTCGTACTCGTCGTCGTAGTAATCGTCGTCATCGTCGTAGACGTCACGACGGGGCTTGGCCGCCAGTGCCCCGGCGCCCCAGAGCGAGGAGACGGCGCCGAGCATCAGCAACGGACCCATGGTCTCCAGCCCGAGGCGGCCGACGACCACGGAGAGGAGAGTGGCCAGGGCCAGCAGCCCGAGGACGATCAGATCGGTCCTCCCGGGGCCGCGCAGGCCACGCCGCGCGACGGAGATCAGCGCGGTGACGAGGAGGACGACGGCGAAGACCTGCGCACCGTTCACGAGTGCGCGCGGGATCAGATCGTAGTGTTCGGCCAGCGGGGGGAAGACGGAGTCGAAGCGACCGCTGGCGCGATCGACGGCCAGCACCACCATGGGAACGATGGTGAAGACGCTGAGGAACAGGCGTGAGGTGAATCGGGCGTTCGGCGCGCGGACCGCGTATTCGAAGGCCCCCCACGCCATGTAGACGGGCCCGAGGAGACTGACACCCAGTTGCAGGAGCCGGAAGGTGAGCTCACCGAAGTCGAACAGCACCCCGATCACCGCGGCACTGAGCCCCGCCGTGATGCCCAGCGCGGCGATCAACCATGCGATCGCGGCGATACCGGGGCGACGTTGGGCATAAGCGGTCAGCGCGGCGGTGGCGCTCCAGCCGACCAACGCGCTGATGAATGTCAGACCTACCATGACCATCTCGACAATGATGATGCACGCTGACGAGTGGATGTGCACAACGTGCACTTTTGGCGGGCCGGCCCCGGGGGAGATCTCGCAGAGTGCGGGCCGGAACCGGCTTTTACACTGTGACCTTCATCACCAGGATTCTCGTGGCGGTGCAGCGGCCCCACCGGGGCGCCCCGTGCCTCTAGGCTCACAGTACGCGGGGGCCTCACCCCGGCCGCCGGAGGGCGACCTCCCCCACCTGAGCCAGGAGAGAACCGTGCCATTGGACGCGACGTTCCCGAACCCGATCGGTCCCGGCGCCGCCTTCTTCGACGTGGACAACACCCTGATGCGCGGCGCTTCGATCTACCACTTCGCCCGCGGACTCGCCTCCCGTGACCTGTTCACCACCCGCGACCTGATGCGGTTCGCGTGGGGGCAGACGGTGTTCAGGGTGACCGGCAGCGAACAGCCCGAGCACATCAACGCCGCGCGCGAGGCCGCCCTGGCGTTCGTGGCCGGGCACGACGTACAGGACCTGGTCACCCTCTGCGAAGAGATCTACGACGACACCATGGCCGATCGCATCTGGGAGGGCGCCCGACGGCTCGTTCAGGGTCACCTGGACGCCGGGCGGCCGGTCTGGCTGGTCACCGCCACCCCGGTGGAGCTGGCGGAGATCATCCGACGCCGACTGGGACTGACCGGCGCGCTGGGCACCGAGGCCGAGAGCGTCGACGGGGTCTACACCGGACGACTCAACGGCGACCTGCTGCACGGCCCGGCCAAGGCCGTGGCGGTGCGGGAACTGGCCCGCAAGGAGGGGTGGGACCTGGCCGGCTGTTCGGCCTACAGCGACTCCTCGAACGACCTGCCGCTGCTGTCGTTGGTGGGCGATCCGCACGCGGTCAACCCGGACGGGGACCTGCGCCGGTACGCCCGGACCCACCAGTGGCCGGTCCACGACTTCCGCAGACACCGTCGAGCCCTGAAGGTGGCCGTCCCCGCGGCCGTCGCGGGTGCGGTGGCCGGCGCGGTCGCGGTGCGCGCGGTACGGCACCGCAAGTCACTCCCCACCCCCTGAGAAACTCCCCGAGAAGCGCTGAGCGGCACGCGGAGCGACGCTCGCCCTCGAACCCGCCCCCTTTCCCCCGCCCCGGCACCGGGCCGTCGCAGCGCGTTCAGAGGCGCCGATAGAACACCGGCAACGCCCTCATCCCCTCCGAGCGCAAACCACCGCGCACCCGCCGGAAGAAACTCGGCCGAACGAACTGCGCGAGCAGGAAGCGCAGCGGCCCTCCCGGCAACCGAACCTGGTTGACCATGGCGAAGGCGGACTCTCCCCGTGGTCGCAGAAGGGTGCTGTTGTCCACCCCGATCGCGGTGACGTACCAGTGGGCCAGGTCCTCCCAGGCCACGACGGCACGCTCCGGGTCGGGCGCGGTGAAGTGGTTGAACAGGAAGGTCGCCTCGGACCCGTCCTCGGTCTCCCCGATCCGGCGGGCGTTGTGGGCGACCATCACGAGCTCCCCGCCCAGGTCCCGATAGACCTTCGAATCCAAGAGGTCGTCGGCGGCCGCGGTCGAGACGGTCGTGATGAGGAGGACGACGTCGTACCGGGGGGCTCCGGACAGCGGCGGCATGAACACGGCCTCGTAGAGGGAGGTGGCGACGACCTCGGTCCGGGCCTCCACCTCGGGGAGAAGCTCGGTGAACTCCGCCAGGACCTCCTCCCGTCTCCGGTCGCCTCGCACGAGGGGCCCGCGCTCGGGCGGTGACACGTTCGCGCCTATGTAGACGTAGCCGTACGGGTGCGGTGGGTCGAACATCGGGTCGGTGCGCCCTGCGGCAGCGGCTGCCATGACTCGCTCCTCACTCGGCACCGCCAGGACTCCGGCGGACACCGTGGTCTGGATCCCAGCCTAGGAGAGAAGCTTTGGATACACAAACAGTTTGGGGATCCGAATCTTTAAGATCATGGGCATGGCACAAGACCGCACTTCAGAACCCTCCGAACTCCCCGATCCGGAACTGGTGGCGGAGCTCGGGGTGATACCGCAACTGGAGGTCTATTTCCGACGGATCCGCACGGACATGCCCGATGACGTCGCCGCGGTCTTCGCCGAACACGGACTGACCGCGCGCCATGGCGGGGTCCTCGGGCAGTTGGCGGTGGTCGCCTCCATCGGCGTCGGTGAACTGGCCGAACGCATGGCCGTCTCCATGCCGACCGCCAGCGAACTGGCCGGTGACCTCAGGAGGGCGGGGCTGGTCGTCGCGGAGGAGGACCCGGACAACCGTCGACGCACCCTGCTGAGCCTGGCTCCGGACCACCGGCCGTCGGTGGAGGCATTGGTCGCGGCACGCGCGGCGCCCCTGCGGCGCGCGATGGAACGTCTGTCCGAGCGCGACCGCTCGGGCTTCGCGGCGGGCCTTCGGGCATGGGCGGAGGAACTGAGGGGCCGGTGAGGACCCCCGTTCGGCGCCGCGCAAGAGAACGAGCGACGGGGCCGGTCAGCGGCCCAGGGTGGCTCGGGCCAGAGCGATGACGTGCACAGGTCGCAGTCCGGCGCCGCGTCCACCGCTTCGGGGGGCGCCACCGCGGTCGACGCCGCCACGACTGTGCGCGTACGACTCGAAGGCCTCGATGGAGCTGTAGGTGGGCGACCAGTCCAGGGCGGTGCACAGCGGGGTCGGGTCCAGCCGAGCGGCGTGCAGACCGGTGTCGACGGTGCGGGCGGCACTGGCGCTCGCGTAACCGATCCGGCCGTGCTTGGCCACGCCGCGCAGCACCTTCAGGCCGCGGGCCGGCACGGGGACGCGTTGACCGCCGATGCGGCGCAGACAGTGTGAGAGGGGGACCGTGTCCGCCCCCGAGACGTCGAAGAAACCGGTCTGGTCGCTCAGCGCCGTGAGCGTGAGCGCCTCGACGCCGTCGTCCTCGTGCAGGAACTGCACTCGCGGGTCTCTGCCCATGACGGTGGGCACGACCCGGTAGTCCATGTATCGGGTGAGGGGGGTGTCCACGGAGGGACCGATGAGGTTCGCGAACTTCAGCACGGCCACGGACAGGTCCGGGCGCCGGCGTTGGAGTGAGCGGGTGTCCCGCTCCACCACGGCCGTGTCGTCGGCCTCCCAGGTGGCGCTGGAGCGCACCACGAGGCGGCGGACCGAATCGGAGCGCTGGGCCGCACCCAGGACGCGCATGGTGCCGAGGAGGTCGTCCTCCCGGTCGGCGCCCTTCATCGTGTCCAGACCAAGGTGCAGGACCAGGTCGGCACCCGAGTCGGTGACGATCCGGTCCAGGCTCCCGTCGTGCAGGTCGACGTGCCGGTACTCGATCCCCGGAAGTTCGCCCGAGGGCGGCGCGGAGTCCGCTCCGATCACCCGGCGCACGCCGGGCCTCTCGCTCAGGGCCTGGGCGACCCTGGCCGCGAGGGGGCTGGAGACCCCGGTGACGAGTACGACACGAGCCATGGCGACACGTTCCTTGGAAGGAGACGGTGGTGCGAGGGGCCCGCGGACCGTTCACCCGCCAGGGGTGAAGCGGCGACCGCGACCCGTGAAGCACAACAGCGCTTCACCCAGAAAATTCCATTGCGATGGGCAATGCCACGCAAAGGGGAAAGTGTCTCCGCGTCCGAGGCGAGCCCTGGGGCACGCCCACGCCCGCGGAGAGACGTTCGCCGCTGAGAGGTCCTACTTCTTGTTGCGACGCGCGACACGCGTGCGCTTGAGCAGCTTGCGGTGCTTCTTCTTCGCCATCCGCTTACGACGCTTCTTGATGACGGAACCCATGGGATCACCTTCTCGCTGACGAGTGAGTACGGACATGCCGAACCACTGGTGAAGAACACCTGGCGGCTCGGATGCGGTAACCGGGCTCGCGGTGGCTCACACGCGCTTGCGTGCGCGGCCGGTGCGCCCGGGGCGGACCCCGAGGAGGGCGGCACTGAGCACGCATATCTACCGCACCCGTGGCCCCAGCTTATCCGGTAGGGCGTGTTCAACTGACACGACCCACGCGAAGAACCGCCTCGGGGCGGCCGGTTCCGGCCGCCCCGCAGGGAGTCTCAGTCTTCGAACAATCGATCAGGCGCCCGGAACGGACGGCCCGTCGACGTACAACTCGGCCGCCGGCTCCGCGTAGCTGACACTGGCCAGGCGCTGGTCGGCGAAGGTCAACGACGTGACGCTGGCGAGGTTGCACTCGCGCCGGTCCGGCCGGTGCCAGAGTCGCTTGCCCTCCGAGGCCCGTCGCGCCATCCAGATCGGCAGCTGGTGGCTGACGCACACGGCCTCGCGCCCCCACGCGGCCCGACGGACCATCTTGATCACGTCGACCATCCGGCCCACGACCTGTTGGTAGGGCTCGCCCCAGGAGGGCTGGAACGGGTTGTAGAGCCGCTTCAGCACCTGTGGGTCGCGGGCCGAGGCCGCCGACAGCGTCATCCCCTCGAACTTGTTGGCCGCCTCGATGAGCCGATCGTCCAGGGTCACCGGCAGGTCGAACGCCTTCTGCAGCGGGATCGCGGTCTCCTGGGTGCGATCCAGCGGCGAGGAGTACAGGGCCGCGATGTCGTGGCCCTCGAACCAGTCGGCGGCCAGCTCCGCCATCCGCTGCCCACGGTCGCTCAGGTGGTAGTCGGGCAAGCGTCCGTAGAGGACCTTCTCGGGATTGTGCACCTCACCGTGGCGGAGCAGGTGGACGACGGTGGTCGTGGTCATCGTGGGAGTCCTTCTGTGCGGGATTCGGGCGTGATCAGCCCTGGGCCTCGGCGGCGGCTCGGGCGGCCTTCGGCAGGGCGGAGACCACCTGGTCGATGGCGGCCTCGTCGTGCGCGGCCGAGAAGAACCAGGCCTCGAACGCGGCGGGCGGCAGGTACACGCCCTGTTCGAGCATGGCGTGGAAGAACGCCGCGAACA